>CAYQZE010000055.1:0-17999 GCA_964421985.1 uncultured Dehalococcoidia bacterium
CTTCACGGAGCGCGGCCGCGTCTTCCAGTCACGGGCATACGACCTGCCGGACGCGAAGCGCCAGGCGAAGGGTATCCCGCTAGTCAACGTCATCGACAGCGAACCCGGCGAGCAGGTGACGGCGCTGGTGACGATTCGTGATTACGACAAAGACTACATGGTGATGGCCACCGCCGAGGGCGAGGTCAAGAAGACGCCGCTCGCCGACTTCAAGGAAGTCCGGCGCAACGGAAAGATCGCCATGGACCTGGAGAAGGGCGACGAGTTCATCGCCGCTAAACTCGTCCACGAAGACGATGAGGTCGTGATGATCACCTCGAACGGGCAGGCGACGCGCTTCCCGGTGTCCGAGCTGCGTTCGGCGTCGCGCACGTCCGGCGGCGTGCGCGGCATCAAGCTGGCGAAGGGCGGCAAGGTCGTCTCGCTGGAGGTTGTGACGCCTGGCTGCGAGCTGTTCAGCATCACCGAGAACGGATATGGCAAGCGCACGCCGTTCGAGGACTACCCGGCGCACCACCGAGGCGGTCAGGGCGTCCGCAACTACGAGATCACGAAGAAGACCGGGCCCGTCGTTGCGTCACGCACGGTGAACGCCGCGCAGGAGCTGATCGTCATCAGCCAGGACGGCATCGTGATCCGCACGCGCATGGACAGCATCCGGATGACGGGGCGGGCCGCCCAGGGCGTGTCGGTGATCAGTCTTTCGCCCGGAGACGTGGTGGCGTCGCTGGCCACGGTCGACATGGGCGGTGATAAGCCCGGCGGCGATGACGGGAAGCAGCAGGCGCTCGATGGCATGGAGCAGGGTGATGACGCTGCGCCGTCCGAAGCCGAGGAGACGCCGTCAGTCGTGAAGAAGCCGACGCCAATCCGGCGCAATCCGCCACTCCGGGCGGCGGCGCCACCACCGGTGAAGCGCGCTGCGACAAAGGCGGCGCCCGTGAAGGCACCCGCGAAGGCCAACCCGGTCGCCACGAAGCCAGCGGCGAAGGCGAAGCGAGCGGCAAGAAAAGCAGCGCCCAGGAAGCCGAAGCGATAGTCACGTGAGCAGCGGCCCCCAAAACGCGGAGATGCCCGCCGACCTCGTCGCGTATCTCGCGGGCGGTCGTCTGGTCATCGGCGCAACGATCGACGAGAACGGCCAGCCCTACACGATGGTGATGAACTCCGTGATCGCCATCGATC
Organism: uncultured Dehalococcoidia bacterium; assembly: GCA_964421985.1. Classification (GTDB taxonomy): domain Bacteria; phylum Chloroflexota; class Dehalococcoidia; order DSTF01; family JACRBR01; genus JANXYW01. Next base: position 1,186 of record CAYQZE010000055.1, read on the forward strand.
CGCACACGGTGCGCTTCTGCCTCGACCACCGCACGCACACACTCTCGAACCTGCGCGCCAACGGCCACATGATGATCGAGGTGATCGGCGACGGTCTGATCTATGGCGTACGTGGAACCGCCACGGTGATCCGCGACACGATGGACCGCGCGCCGATCCCGAGCGCGCTCGTCGAGCTGGCCGTGGAGGCGGTGAAGCGCGATCTGCCGCCGGGCGTGGAGGTGAATGCGCCGGCGTTCCGCTGGGGCGCCATCGGCCAGTTCATGACGCCGATCGAGCCTGCGATGTTCGAGGAGATCCGCACGTACGGGCGGTAGGAGCGGCGCTGACGCGTCGGTCGCCGGTCCTCGGCGGCTCCGCGCGCAGGGCACGCGCGGGATGCGGCTAGCCTGCCTTCACGTCTCCGATCCAAAGCATCGTTTGCGGTAGCGCGGGGACGAGGGCGTTGAACAGCTTGCGGTCGGCGGTCACGAGCTGGCAGGGGGATCTCAGTGCGAGCGCAACGTACGACGCGTCATACGCGCTACGGTCGTATCTCAACGCGAGATCAAGCGTGGAGCGCATGAGTGGCTCGACGGATGTAACACGCACCAACGTGGGCATTCTGGAGATCGCGATGCGCGCCTGGGCGATCGACAGTTCCGATCGACGGACTAGCTTGAGCAGGATGTTCGTGAACTCGCTATGGATCAGGTCGGGCGCTATCAGATCGTGCGCCGGGACCAAGAGACTTCGTGCTTCGGCCGTGTGTTGCTCCGGGAGGAACCACTCGGCGGCTACACTGGCATCCACGACGAACTGAGTCACCGTTCACGATCGTCTCGAATGAGGTCGGCGCTGTCGCCCGTGATCTTCCCGGCAAGCGTGCGACGCATCCGGTCGGCCGTGCGCACGGCTTCGTGCCAGCGCTCGTCCCTGTCTGCAGCGGTCTCGAGGATGAGCCGAGCTTCCGCTTCGAGCGACCGGTGACTTCTCTTGGCCATGTCCTTGAGCCGTTGAACTGCCTTCGGCTGTAGCTCACGGACGAGCAGTTGCGCCATGATGTACCTCCCTTGCTATCAGAACGATAGCGTGGCGGGAAACGACCTGTCAAGTCAACCTACTCAAACACCCAGGCGTCGGTCCCGCGCTTCCAGGCGATCGGCGGCATATCGCCGAAGAACAGCGCGATCTCGCGCCTGGCGCTGGCCGGCGAGTCGGAGGCGTGCGTGAGGTTGCGGCCTTTTTCGAGACCGAAGTCCGCTCGGATGCTCCCCGCCGCGGCCTCAAGCGGGTTCGTGGCGCCCATCGTTTGCCGCGTCGCCTTGATCGCACCGTTCCCCTCGAAGACGGCGGCGATGATCGCTGACGAGGTGATGTATGCAACCAGACCCTTGTAGAACGTCTTGCCTTCATGTTCGGCGTAGTGGCGCTTCGCGAGCGCGGTGCTCACCTTCAGCATGCGGATGGCGACGATCTTCAGGCCGCGCCGTTCCAGGCGGGATATCACATCACCGGCGAGGCCGCGCTGCATGGCGTCGGGCTTGACCAGTACGAGCGTCCGTTCCAAGAGAAACTCCTTCGATCATACGCGCGGGGCGAAGGCGGTGCCGTCACGTGTTCCGTTGCGGCCCGATGGCGGGCGCACGCAAGTATAGTGGTACGAGCGTCGTAGGGTCATCGACTCTGCCCGCTGCCAGCCGTGCATGACCGAGCGCCGCCAGCGCGACTACGCGGTGCACGTGTGCTGACGCGGTCGAAGTGGGGACGCGAGGGAGAGCCGCAGCCAGATCGTCGTCGATATCGCCCGTTACCACGTCACCCGCTTCGAACCCGGCGCAGAGGGCCGCCGTCGCTCCGATCCGGGGCTGCTGCTCCTCCCTCCAGCCGGCGGCGCCGTCGCGATAGGCGGCCCAGGCTACCTCGCCGCGGCCGGCGCGATGCACGGCGATGATGCGCCTGTGGCCGGCGTCGGCGAGCACGCTATACGCGTCGAGTTCCAGCCGCCCCAGGCCGACAAGCGGAACGCCGAGCCCGTGCGCCAGCCCCTTGGCGATGCTGACGCCGACGCGCAGGGCCGCGTAGCCGCCGGGACCGATATCGACGAACATGGCTTCGACGTCGCGTTTCGTGCGTCCGGCCTCGGCAAGGAGCCGGTCGATGTTCGGCAGCAATTCGACCGAGTGGTTCCGCGCCGTCGCCCAGGTCGCCGTGAGCGCCGCCACGCCCTGGACGGCCAGAGCGATCCCCGGCTCGTCGTCCGCCGCGTCGATTGCTAGTTCCATCGAATTCACCGCAGAGACGCGGAGGGCGCAGAGGGGGGCCTGGTATTTGCGCGGCGCCTAATTCCGCTGACGAGCGTTGGCACGTTGAAGTTGACGAGAAGGCCCAAGGGATAGCCGGTTAACCGCAGATAGGTAAGCAGCTGGGCTTCGTGGATGCGCGTGAGCGACTCTAGCGACTTGATCTCAACGATGATCGTTCGCTCGACGACCAGATCGAGCCGGTAGCCGCAATCGAGGCGCGTACCCTTGTACTCAACTGGCAGCGCCATCTGGCGTTCGAACTGTATGTGGGCTAGCGTCAGCTCTCGAGCCACGCACACTTCGTATGCCGACTCAAGTAGCCCAGGTCCGAGCGTTCGGTGCACTTCGATACATGCGCCGATGATGCGCTCGCTGAGCGAGTTTACGCCATGGCCGATATCCTTGCCGTCGCTCACTAGCTCAACCATCCTTCTCCTTCTCTCTGCGTCCTCCGCGTCTCTGTGGTGAACCCTAATACCCGCGCGCCGGATCGACGACGTTTTCGAGCGGTTCGCCCGCCAGGTAGCGGCGCAGATTGTCGGCGAAGATGGCCACCGCGCGCTGGTTGTAGATCTCCGTCCCGCCGCTGATGTGCGGCGTCAGAATCACGTTCTCCATGTCCCATAACGGCGAGTCCGACGGCAGCGGCTCCCGATCGAAGACATCGAGCGCGGCACCGGCGATCCAGCCTTCACGCAGCGCGCGGATCAGGTCCGCCTCAACGGTAACTGGCCCGCGCGCGATGTTCACGAGCACGGCGGACGGCTTCATCGCGCGGAATTCCGGTTCGCCGATCATGCCCCGCGTCTCCGAGGTAAGCGGCATGCTGAGCACGACGTAGTCGCTCTCGGCGAGCAAGCGATGCAAGTCCGCCGATGGCAGGATCTGGTCGGCGTACAGGCCGCGGTGCGGTTCGGTGGCGGATCGCTTCGTGCCGATCACGCGGCAGCCGAACGCCTTCGCGAGCCGCCCAACCTCAGCGCCGATGTGTCCCAATCCGACGATGCCGACCGTCCTTCCGGACAGTTCGCGCGGCGCGAATCGCGACCACTCGTGCCTGAGTTGCGCGCGCATCGTCTGTGGTGCACCCTTTGCGAACATCAGGATTGCGCTGAGTACGAACTCGCCGATGGGCGTCGCGTGGAGCCCGCTTACCGTGGTGACGGTGATGCCGCCTTCGATGAAGCCGCTGTTGAGCAGCCGATCCGCGCCGGCGCTTGTGAGTTGAATCCACTTGAGGCGCGGAGCGACGTCGCCCAGTGTCGCCGGCACGTTGCCGCCCATCGCCCTCGCGTCGATCAGCGCGTACTGCAGCTCTGTGCCCCAGAACCCGAACACGACCTCGGCGCGGTCGAACGCGCCGTGTAGCCCTTCCGCCACCGCCTCCCGCTCGCGTTCGCTGGGGTACTTGAACCCACGCAAGAGGCGGCGCTGATCCTGACCCAGGACGTCGATCTCCAGGCGTGCCGGCGCCACCGCCTTGATCTGTTCGATCAACTCTGGTTCGAGCGCGAACGTGACGAGGATGCGGACGGGGGAAGAAGGATCGCTCATGGTGGCGCGCTCAGCCCTCCCAAACGTCGGTGGCCAGGAGGTCGGCGTAGGTCTCGCGCCGGCGGACGAGTCGCGCCTCACCATCGTTCACGGCGATCACCGCCGGCTTGAGCGCCAGGTTGTAGTTGCTCGCCATGGACAGGCAGTAGGCGCCCGATGCCGGCAGCGCGATGACGTCGCCCGGTTGCGTCGGAGGCAGGTGCGCATCCTTCACCAGGAGGTCTCCGGACTCGCAGTACTTCCCTGCGATCGTCACGGTCTCGGCCGGTGCGTCGTCGGCGCGGTTCACGACGACCGCCTCGTACGTCGCGTCGTAGATCGCCGGGCGGATGTTGTCGGCCATACCGCCGTCCACCGACACCCACGTCCGCAGCCCCTCGACGTGCTTCGTCGAGCCGACGGTGTACAAGGCCACGCCCGCGCGCGCGACGAGCGAGCGACCCGGCTCGACGAAGAGGTGGGGCAGCGGCAGCTTGTGCTCGGCGCAGCGGCGCTTAAAGGACGAGACGATCTCTTCCGCGTAGACGTTGACGTCGGGCGCGGGCTTCTCGCGTACGTATTGCGCCGCGAAGCCGCCACCAGGGCTGTACTCTCGAAACCGAAGCGCGTGCTTCCGCACCATCTCGGCCGCGAACGACAGCATCACCGCGTTCGCCTCATCATAGGGTTCGATGGTGAACAACGGCGACCCCAGATGGCAATGGAGGCCGACGAGGTCGAGGCCGCTCATGCGCTGCGCGTCGGCGACCGCCTGCTCCGCCGCGCCCGTGCTGATCGGCAGGCCGAACTTGCTATCGAGTGTGCCGGTCGTCGTCTTCGCGTGCGTGTGCGGGTCGACTCCCGGCGAGAGGCGGAGGATGATCGCCTGCGCCTTTCCCATGGCACGGGCGATCGCATCGACCAGCTCCAGCTCGTGGAAGTTGTCGACGATGATACGGCCGATCCCAGCATCGATCGCCTCGCGCAGTTCCACGTCGCCTTTGTTGTTGCCGTGGAAGTGGCAACGTGCCGCGGAGTAGCCCGCCGCGAGCGCGACCGCCAGTTCGCCGCCGGACACGATGTCGAGGCCGATCCCTTCGTCGCGTGCCACGCTGGCCATGAAACGGCTGAGGTACGCCTTCGAAGCGTAGGTGACCTCCGTGTCGGCGTGGCGCGAGGTGAACGCGTGCACGTACTCTCGGCACGTGGACCGCAGTTCGAGTTCGTCGAAGACGTACAGGGGCGATCCGAACTGTCGTGTCAGCTCTTGCGCGTCGCAGCCGCCGATGCTCATGCGGCCTGCGAGCACCGCGGTTGTGCGCGGGAAGATGGACGTGTACGCGGGATCGAACATGGTGGTCTAGTATAGAGGCGACCGGAGCGGCGACAAAGCGCGTAGGCCCGGCGTGGCGCATACGCCGCGGCCCGCTACGATACGGCAGCCGTACGATCGCTGAAACGAGGCCACAGAATGCCGCCGAGCGCGACAAGCGCGAAGTCACCACGAACGGTCCCGCGGCCGGAGCCTGAGCTGACCGTGCCCGTCGACCTCTGTGATGCACGCGGCAACCTCAATCTGAACGCCGTCGGCTGGTCGCGGCAGCCCCTGCACACGTGCAACATCACGGGGCACACGCCGCGCAAGAAGCGCTGGAACTACTGGTGCCTGAACACGGACAGCATGCTCTTTTCGGCGACCGTCGCCGACGTGGACCACTACGTGCTCGCGTTCGTGTACCTGTTCGATTTCGCCGCGCGACGCCTGGTGGAACGCACGGCGATCCTGCCCGCGGGCGCGATCGACCTGCCGCCGCACGTGCGTGGCGACGTGCGCTTCGAGCAGGGCGGCCGTAGCGTGGTGTGTACCGAGGAGGAGGGCGGCACGCGGATCGCCGTCGCGTGGCCGGACTTTGGCGGCGTGCCGCTGTCCGTCGATCTGTTTGTCGAGCGCGCGGCAGGGCATGAAACGATGAACGTCGTCATTCCCTGGAGCCGCGAGCGCTTCCAGTTCACCTCGAAGCAGAACTGCCTGCCGGTCACGGGTGAGATCATTCTCGGTGATGAGCAGATACGCCTGGCGCCGGCGGACGCCGCGTTCGCGTGCCTCGACTTCGGCCGCGGTGTGTGGAAGTATCGCACGGCGTGGAACTGGGGCTCCGCGTCGACCAGGCTGCCCGACGGCCGCACGCTCGGCCTGCAGCTGGGCGCGAAGTGGACGGATGGCACCGGCATGACGGAGAATGCGATTCTACTCGATGGCCGCATCAGCAAGCTGGGCGAGGACATTCCGTTCGTCTACGACGAGGGTGACTTCATGAAGCCCTGGCGGATCAAGTCGCCCTCGGGCCGCGTCAACCTGCGCTTCACGCCCTTCCACGAGCGGGTTGCGAAGGCGAAGACCGGCATCCTCTCGTCGGAGGTGCACCAGATGTTCGGCTACTACGCCGGCAGCGTGGTGCCGGACGGGGGCGAGCGGATCAGCGTCGACCACGTCTTCGGCTGGATCGAAGAACACAAGGCGCGTTGGTGAGGTGACGCTTCGCCCGGCCCTGGCGTTCCGCTACGGTGGCGGCGCCAGCAGAGCGACAGCAGCATCGAGCTGCGGGTCGCGGCCGTTGGAGATGTCGTCCTGCGTCCGAGCGATCGCCAGGTCCGGCGCGACGCCCGCGCCGTTCAGCTCGCGCCCGCTCACCGGCCCGAGATTGACGTGCGTCGTGACGGCCAGCGACGAGCCGTCGCCCAAGGGCGCTACGTCGGTAAACCCCACACAGCCGTTGGTGGTCGCGCCGATGACGTATGCGGCATGGTACTCCTGCAGCGCCGACGCGAAGATCTCGGCGACGGAACCGGTGCGGTTGTTGACCAGCAGCACGGTCGGCAGCTGCGCGGGCGCCGATGCGGCGGAAGTGGGGAGCAGACCGCCGGTCGCGGTTTCCTCCTCGACCTGACCGTCGCGCCCACGATCGCGTACCACCACACCATCCTTCACGAAGAGGCTGATCGCCGGTGTATCGAGGCGCCCGCCCGGGTTACCACGTACGTCGATGATGCGCGAGGTCGCGCCCTGCGCGTCCACCGCAGCGAGGGTCGTGCGCAGCGCGTCCGCGATGCCGCCGTCGATGAAGTTCCGTATCCGCGCGTATCCGATGCGCCCGTCGATCAGGCGCGACTCGATGTTGGGCGGCGCCACACGCTCGCGGACAGGCGAAACATCAAGCGCGGCATCGGTTGCCGGGCGGCGCAGGCGGAGTTTCACGGGTGTGCCCGCACGACCGTTGATACGGTCGAATGCCGCCGCCGGCCCGAGCGCGCTGGCGTCCGCGTCGTCGATCGCCGTAATGCGGTCTCCGACGAACACGCCCGCCCGCGCGGCCGGTCCGCCTTCGATCACCTCTATCACCAGCGGCGGCACGCCCGCGAGGTCGACGCCGATCCCCACCGCGCCTTCGCCGGAGCGTGTGTCGAGCAACGTGTCGGAAGCCACCGGATTGAGGAAGTAGGTGTGGCAGTCCTGGAGCGTGGCCGCCATGCCCTTGATGGCGGCGTAGCGCAGTCGGCTGGCGTCCGCGACACTGGCGGTCAGCTTTCGGTAAGCGGCGCGGAAGAGCGTGATATCGCTCCCCCGGTCGTCGTTGAACGCTGGCTTCAAGGGCAGCGGGATGCCGGCTGCATCGGCCTCGAGACCGAGCGATGTCCAGGCGGCGTCCAGCAGGCGCGATGAACTGACGGGCTCGATGTACTCGTCCATGAGCCGCGAGAAGGCGCTCTCGATGATGGCGATCCCGCCCTCCTTCAGCAGCTGCTCCGCATCGGGTGTCGGCGTCGCCGGCGGGATGGTGGTGGTGGGTGCAGCGGCTACGGCCGTGTCGGGGGTGGGTGGGGGCGTAGCGGTACGGCTTGATGTGGCGATGCCGCAGGCGCTCGCTCCGAAGGAGAGCGCGCAGACAAGCGCCGGGAGCGCGCGTTGAAGGAGGAGCAGTGAGTGCCTGGGAGGTGGAATCATCAGCCGGATCGAGAGCAGTGTAGCGGACGCGGAAGACCGATTCGCCGCCGCTGGGCGGCACCTCATACGACGCCGCGCCGCACCCATGCGTCACGGTCGCGCATGTCGCGATCGCAGAGCAGGCGGATCAGCCAGACGCTCGGCCGCGGGCAAGTGGCGTCGGGCGGGCCGTTCGCCAGCAGCCGCTTGACGAGAGCGATCGTCGACAGCGCGGCGCATCCGGCGACGACTGGCGGGGGCGCGCCGGCGATTGCCGCGGCGATCGGCGCGGCAATCAGCGCCAGGGCGACCGCCTGCGGGATTGCGCGAACGGCAACGCCAGCGAGCGATACGACGATGAACGCGACGAGCGCCCATGGCGCCAGCGCCAGCAACACCCCAATCGACTGACCGACGCCACGCCCGCCCGTCAGGCGCAACCAAGGATTCCAGTCGTTCGCGACGAGCGCGGCGATGCCGGCCGCTGCCTGTCCGCCCGGGCCGAGGCCCACCGCCTTCGCGAGCAGCACTGCCCCGAGCCCCTGCGCGATCTGTGCCAGCCCGACGGGCACGACGAGCGTCTTCGAGACGCTCTGCCAGATGTTCGATGCGCCGACGTTTCCGCTGCCGAGTTCACGGACGTCGACGCCCGCCACCGCGCGCCCGGCGAGGTAGGCGATGGGGACGCTGCCCAGCAGGTATGCGGCGCCGATCGTCGATGCCGCCTCCAGCATCGTCAGCTCGATGCGACCGGCAGCCGGGCGAGCCAGAGGCTCCGCGCGTGCTCGAGCCCGTGCTCGATCATGTGCTCGATGCCGCGCCGTGACGCCTCTTCGATCCCGTGATCGTGCTCGGCCAGGTGCACGAGGATGCGCGCCGGCGACCAGCCGTCTTCTATCGCGGCATGGATGTGGGCGTTGTCGATGTCTCCCAGTGCCGACTCCAATGCCCCGTAGACCGCCCGAAAGGCTCGGCGGTGCGCCTCGTCCGCGTTGAAGTGCGCGATCAGCTGTTCGTGCGCGCGCCGCACGTCGTCCAGCAGGCGTTGCGTTTCCGGGCTCAGGTACATCTGCGTTCCTCGGAATCTCAGCCTGGCCTGGGAGCCAACTCGGCCGCGGCCACGGCAATCATCCTCGCTGCAACCTCCGCGCGGATGCGTCCGGCGTTGATCGCCATGTCGTACTGATGGGGGTTGTTGAACTCCATCTTGAAATACCGGAGATGGAACGCACGTCGATTGGCGTCGCTCTTTTCGATGCGGCGCTCTGCGTCCGCGGGGCTCATCGCCTCGTGTCGCACGAGGCTATCGATACGCCACTCCTTCGCGGCGGCGACGTACACGTGCAAGGTGCCCGGGGCCTTGTGCAGGATGGCCTGGGACCCGCGGCCCAACAGCACGACGTCGCCGCGCGCCGCCACACCTTTGATCACGGAGGTCAGCGTCCTGATGTAGCGGTCCTCGTCGAGCTGACCGCGAGCGGCGCCGGTCGGCAGTTCGGCGGCTTCACCGTAGGTGCGGGCGAGCACCATCTCGAGGCCCATTCCGCCGCCACTTACCGGATCGAAGGTGCCCACGGCCGCGGACCGCTCCATCAACGTCCCGATCGCGGACGCGACGCGTTCGCCAATGCTCGTCGTGCGCTCGTCGCGGTCTTCCATGGCGGCGACCGTGACGCCCAGCTCGCGCGCCGCTTCGACCAGGATCATCCGGTCGACGAACTCGAGTCGCAACTCGGCCGCAGCCTGCTGCGCGATCTCTCTCGCGCCGCTCGCAAGGTATCCCGAAACGGTGATGACGGGCATGACGTGCCTCCCATCGCGAGGCGATGCGGCGGCGGGTTCGAGCCGCACATGCATTGTATGCCGAAGCGAGAGACGCGCCTAGCCCCAGATCGGCCAAGACGAGACGCACGAAGAGCAGGCGGCCGCCCGGAACGCGAACGGTACGGGCCCTCGCGGTCTAAACCGGCGTCACCTCGCGGCGCTCGGTGCGGTTCAAGGGGATGCTCGCATCGACATCGTGCGGGTACTCCAGACCGCGCTCGAGCTTGTGAACGCGCGTGCTCCGCAGCGCGAACGCGGCGACGATGCGGTCGATCGCCGGGATCTCGTCGAATCCCTTGCAGGAGAAGATATCGACCCAGACCTGGCCGTGCTCGGGGAAGGTGTGGACGGCGATGTGGCTTTCGGCGATGAGGACGAAGCCGGAGACGCCCCAGTCTTCGGGCTTCACTCCTGCATACTCAAAGACGTTCGGTACGGAGATCTTGGTCATCCCGATTTCGTCCGGGTAGTGGTCGAGGAGGTTGCGGACCAGCTCAAGACTGCCGAGCTGCGCGGGGTTGCCGCCGAACCCATCGATCGTAACGTGCATTCTCGTTTCCTCTCTTACCCCGCCTGTGGCAGGGCGGAATGCCCGGGACGAAACCCGGAACGCTAGGTGAAGCCGGTGGGTTTGTTGCCGTCCATCTCTCTCTTTGACAACGCAAAAGGCCCCCGGCAGGACCCGCTTCGTTCTCGCGGATGCTGCCAGCCAGGCCCTGGGTCGTCTCTCCTGTAGAGCGCTGTGGCCAACTCGTGTTCTCGCGGTCTTTCGGACACGCAGACAGCATGGTAGCAGCGTCGTGAGCGCATAGCAATGTGGCCAGCAGCGGTGCGCGCGGGTGCGCGCGACACGACATAAGGAGTCCGCGATGCCGAGTTTACATGAACGTCACACGCCGACGGGATTCGTCGAAATCGAGTGTGTTAGCATAAGACAGGTCTATCACGGTCATTCACGTACCGAATATGAAGATGAGCGCTGGCGCGCCACCCCGGCCTCGCCCGTATGACCGCTAAGGAGCCCGACATGAGCAGCAAAGCTACCGGTCTGAAGGGCATCGTCCTCGACGAGACGCGGATCGCCCTGATCGACGGCGACGAGGGCAAGCTCGTCTACCGCGGGTACAACATCCACGACCTGGCGCCGCATGCCACGTTCGAGGAGGTCTGTTACCTCCTGCTGTACGGCGCGCTGCCGGACGCACGCCAACTGCGAGAGTTCAATGACCAGCTGCGGGCGACGCGGGCGGTCCCGCAGGTGGTGATTGAGATCATCGAGCGCCTGAAGGCCGCGCATCCGATGGATGCGCTGCGCACGGCCGTCTCGGCAACGGTTGCGCTCGACGAGAGCAGCGACGCGGCGACGGTGGAAGTGGCGTTGCCGGCGGGCATCAAGCTGATCGCGCAGGCGGCGACGATCGTCGCCGCCATGCACCGGCTGCGCAACGGCCTGGAGCCGATCGCGCCGCGCGAGGATCTTGGTCACGCGGCGAACTTCCTCTACATGATGTTCGGCGTCGAGCCGACGCCGGAGGACGCGAGGATCATCGACCTCGATCTGGTCCTGCATGCCGAACACAGCTCCAACGCATCGACGTTCGCGGCGCGCGTAGCTGCGGGCACGGCGGCTGACATCGGCTCGGCGATTGTGGCGGCGATCGCCACGCTGAAGGGCCCGCTGCACGGCGGCGCCGCCGAGGCCGTGCAGAAGACCGTGGAGGCGATCGGCGACCCGGAGCGAGCGATCGAGTACATCAAGGACAAGATCGAAGCAGGCGAGAAGGTGATGGGGTTCGGGCACCGCGTGTACAAGAACGAGGACCCGCGCGGGCAGGAGCTGAAGGGCATCGCGCGGGTCCTGGGCCACAAGCGCGGCAACGACCGCTGGTTTCAGATCTTGCAGCAGGTCGAAACGGCGATGGAGCCGTATCGCGCGAAGGGCATCTACCCGAACGTCGACTTCTACGCCGGTGCGGTGTACTCGCTGCTGGGCATCCCGGAGGAGCAGTTCGTCCCGATGTTCGTCGTCGGCCGCATGCCCGGCTGGGTCGCGCACGTCCTGGAGCAGTACGAAGACAACGTGCTGATCCGTCCGCTGCTGGAGTACACGGGCCCTCGCCACCTCCGCTACAAGCCCATCGCCGAGCGCTAATTTCACCGCAGAGCCGCAGAGAGCGCAGAGGTTTCATGTAGGGGCACGCGGTGGCGTGCCCTTCCCCATCCGGTGGAGCCACCCACAATGGATCGCGGGCAGGCTCGCCTGCGCGTCCGCGTCTCCGGCGCGAACGCAACGCCGAATTCGGTGATCACCGTGAGCATGATGTAGACGAGCTCGTCTAGCGGATCCGGCTTGTTGCCTCGATCTGGATGTCCCGCGCATGTGCGCGCTTCTTTCAGCCGAGACAGAGGAAGGACGTGTCCCACGCGCGTTCTTCGAGGAATTGAACGAGCTCGGCTGCTCGTTCTTCGCCCAGCGCCTCGTGTAGACGCTGCTGGACACGTGGACGTTTTTCCACGGGGACAGCGACATCGAATACGAAGCACGGGACGTTAGACGAGTAGTCGAGCACTTTCTCGTCCTCGAACACGAGATACGCTTCTCCGTTGAACGGCGAATCAGAGTTGAGGATGCGCGCGATGGGGATGACGTCGCTGCTCATGCCGGATCCTTTCGTTGTGCGACTTCGGCCCGGGCTCAACGCCGGGCGTCTCGTCGTGCATGGCTAGTGGCCGAAGAGGAGTTCAACCCAGTCGTCCTCTTCCTCCCCGAGCGATTCAAGGCGGCGGATGAGTTGCTCGACAACGGTGGCCTCTTGGTCGTCGGCCGGACGGTAGGCTTGGAGACTCGCGATCAGCTCAGGATCCTTCTGGATGTAGCAATACTTCAGTGCGAAGTCAGTTGCGTATTCGTCGAGGAGCTCGACAAGGTTGTAGGTGATCGGGAAAGCATCGGCGGTGGGGTTGATCTGGATGTCCCAGCCCATGGTGTGCTCCTTTCGGTAAGTCGCTCCCTCCTACCAACATGCTTGGACCAGATCGCGCTGTCAACATCCACGGGCGCGTCGGCTCGTGTAGGATCCGTGTTGTGTGAGCATGGCGAGACTGTGGCAGTGCTGGCGTAGGCTGCGGCCCGGTGCCCCAGAGCGTCAGCCGTCGCCTACGCGACTTCCGCGGCGAAGCGAGACGCTACTTCATCGACGCGTTCGCCCATGGGGAACGCCGTGAGCAGCAACTCGACGTTACGAGCGCCTGCGCGGAGCGAAGCGCGGTGGAAGAGCCGGTCGCGATCGCGGAGAGATGCCCACGTAGCGCGCGAGCATGGGTAAGCGAGACATACCACGACCCGCGGCGTGCCTGAGAGATTAGCGTAGGCCAGCACTTGGAGTAGATCGGCTCGATGCCGTTCACGAAGCTGTGCCTCCAGCTGACCCCATGGCTGGCCCTGCATCTCTTCCCAGTGCTCCTTGTACTTGGCATCGACGATGATCGTTGTGTCGCCGCGCTCCAAGATGAGATCCGGGAGGAGTGACTTCTGGGAGCCCACGTATGGCGGATCCCAGCTGAGGGGCACAACCGTTTGGCGAAGCCGCCCGGAGCGCAGAGTGCCGCCTATCCGTCGGGCAACGGTCGCCAGCACAGCCTCGCACCATGCTTCAAAGAACGATTCCATGGACATCGCTCACGGCATCCCTGCAAATCGGCGAGGCCTGCGAGGCCGCGCTCGTCCACTGTCCATTCGATGGCGCGCAATCCGTCACGAAACGGCTCGGCTTTAAGTGAGCCGCGGAGCCACGCGTCGAACTCACGCGGAGCGGGCTCGCGCGGGGCGACGTCGCGCACGCGATCGAGGAGTTGGCCGCAGAGGGCGATGAGCGCGAGGACGAATGTTCCGGCTGTTCGTTGTCCCTCCAAGCCCTGTAGTTGCTTTTGAAGAGCGAAGCGAATTGCCGACTTGAGATCGCGATCGTCGCGGAGATCAGGGAAGCGGCAAGGCACCTGCAGGAACTGGGCGCGCGAGATCGATGCGGTGGCGTACGACGCCCAATCGACGGTGCCGCGCGGAGCGGCGCGTGTCTCGCTTACGACCTCGAAGCGGCGCTCAAGTTGATCGAGGAGCGCCCGCACGCGGAAGAGCACGATCGTAGAGAGTACCCAGGGCGGGATCTTGCGCTCCGAGCGGGGGAGCATGGGAAGCAAGAGAGGCGCTGGAAGCACGCGCCATCCCATATCTGCGAGCATAGGGCCCAGGCCCGACCATTCGAAGCGTGGCTTCACGACGAGACCGTAGTCTGGGCGGCCAGTTGTGGGCGAGAGCAAGGGAATCGCGCCGACCTTTGTTGTCGAATGGACGACGAGTGTCACCGCGTTGCCGTCGTAGCGCTGCTCCATGCTCGCGCCAAGTTCGCCCAACAGCGCGCGGTTCTGACTAATGAATTGCGTGGCCAAGCGCGCCGCCTGAGTGCTGAGATCACGTGCTGGTTCGCCCCTGATGAGGAACGACGCTGGTAGGGAGCGGGTCGACGAGTCGCGCGTTTCTATGCAGGGAGAGATCTGGTGGCGCGACCGGCCCCGGCGCGCTGTCTGCGGGCTCACAGACTGTCAATCCACTGGAGGTACGCTCGAAGCGGCTCGGAGAAGCCTCCGACGTACCCCTGAGTGAGATACTCCTCGAGCAGAGGGGCGAGCGTGACCTTGAGTTGCCGCTTCGCCTTCGCGTCGTCCTTTTCGAGAAAGTACGAATGACCGGGAACGAGATCGAAGCCGTCGCCACTGGCATGTTCTACGAAGATCGAGGTGAGCCTTGTGAAGGCGTCCTTCATGATCGTGCCGCCGTGTGCTTCGACGACGCGGATCTGCGGCCAGAGCTTGGTGAAAGCGAAACGGCGGCGGATCGCGACGTCGACGATGGCGAGGCTGCGGTCGGCGGTATTCATCGTGCCGAGCACGTGGAGGTTCTGCGGGAGCGTCAGCCGCCGCCCGAATGGCTCGCCGAAGTCGTACGGCATCTCGATCGTGCGCTGGTCTGTTGACTCGAACAAGTAGATTGCTTCGCCGAGCACCTTCGCTAGGTCAGCGCGGTTGATCTCATCGATGTGGAGAAGGAAGTCGCGATCTGGTTGCGCGAGCGCGGCCTCGGCAGCTCGCATCAGGTGGCCCTTCGTCGGCGCGAAGCGGAGTCCGAGCGCGTCCGAAGTCTCGATCGGAGCGAGGCCGCCAACAAACGTCTCGTACGTGGTGTTCGGGTGGAACTGGATCGAAAGACCGTTCCCGCCGTAGGTGTCGCGTAGCAACTCTGTGGCCATTCTGGTCTTGCCAGTACCGGGCGGTCCTTGGATGACGACGTAGCGCCGCGACGTGAGCAGATCGTGCACATCAGCGCTCGTGATGTCGGTCATGACGTGACGGAACCACTGCGCTCGGATGTCGTGGAAAGATGCTCTGTGTTGCGCCAGTGGTTCGTAGCCTCGTTCGGCGAACATGAGGTCTACGAAGGCCGTGAGTGCGTCACGAGTTGCTTCGACATCGTCGGTGGGCGCGTAGATGCCGTAAAGCTCTGCGCCATAGCGCTCGAAAACAGATGCGTACGGCTCAAACTGTTTCACGATTTCTGATGGCACTCGGAGATCAGTGCGCACCGGATCCTGCTTGGCCCAGGCCACGAGCTCTCCATGACCGTGCTTCCTGTTTAGCCATGCGCAGATCGCTTGTACTTTGCGCGCGTGTCCGGGTCGCCCGACGATCTCGTCGTCAGGGGTGATCCCGTTTGTGCCGAGGCCGAACGCGAGTAAGCATGGCGCGTCAGCCACCGGGAAGATGGCGATGGATGTCCCGGAGAATTGTCCGCTGGGTGGATTGGAAGGATGGATGAGCGCGGTAAACGGCACACCACCTTCCGGCATTCTGTCAGGCGCTCTGAGATCGACGCTCTGAGCCGCTTGGGCGGGATAGCGGCCGCCGCTTGCGCCAAAGAGTGCTTTGAAGGCTGCTTCGTTGACGGCGTGCCATCCGTCGCGCACGCCGTGTTGTTGGACGATTTCGAGCAGGGGATCGAGGCTCATTACGTGTTCTCCGGCCACGTGAATGTAGTATGCGCGGCTCGCGGACAGCGGAAGCGTAACGGCTCCTGGGTAGTTGGTGCTATGTGCTCGGACAGCGGGTCGCCGCAGCGCGCGCAACTCGGATCGCGCAACTCCGACCACTCATGTCGTACGGAGGCCCCGGAGCACTCGAAGTACCGGTGTGTGTCATCAACGCCGACGCACCACGCCTCCTGGTCGCAGCAGTCGCAGCGCAGTAGATTCGCGCCCATTACGCCTGTGCCTCCGGCAACCACGCGCCCGCCGCGCGCAGCGCTCTCTGCAGCGCACCCACGTCGACGTCCTGCACCGCGACCGACGCGCGCAGCGCGTGCACGGCAGCGATGCCGGCGGCCTCGCCTGTGGCGAAGGCGGGTGGGATCTCTTTCGTCGCGTGGTGCACGCGGTGGTCGACGCTGATGCAGCGACCCGCCACGAGCAGGTTCGTGGTGCGGCGCGGCAGCAGGCTGCGGTAGGGGATGTGGTAGACCGCGCCGTACTTCGTCCAGTGGCCGGTCGAGGCGATCGTATCGTCGAAGACGCGCCCCGCATCGTCGCGCGCGAGCGTGTAGGCGCCGTCGAGCCGCCGCGACTCCGTGACGCCGAGGGTCAGCGCGACGTCGGTGAGGTGCGCGTCGGCGAAGCCGGGCACCTGGGCACGCAGGCGGTCGACCTCGTCCATCACCATGCGGCGGCACTCGACCTCCGCGAACGTCAGGTCGTCGGGGTCGGTCGCGTCGATGCGGCGCGCGATGCGCTCGGCGGCGCCCCACGGCATCAGCACCTGTCCCGGCTTGACGGTGCGGAAGAAGAAGCCGCCGCGCGCCGACTGGGCCGCATCGACATCCCGCACGCCTGACATGCGAAACCAGAGCCAGGGGTGGATCTGCTCCGTCTCGGAGGTTTCGCCGGCCATGGTGAACACGTCGCCGTCGCCGGTCGCATCGATCACCTGCGCCGCGCGCACCGCTTGGCGTCCCGCCTTCGATGTGAAGACGACGTGGGTGATCGGTCGCCGGTCGGCATCCTCCCCCCTCGCCCCTTGAGGGAGAGGGGGGCCGGGGGGGTGAGGGCTCGCGCCGCCGAGCACGACGTCGCTGGCCCAGCGGTGGT
>CAYQZE010000056.1:0-2733 GCA_964421985.1 uncultured Dehalococcoidia bacterium
CAACTACCAGCTCCAGAACGGTGATGTCGTTGAGATCGTCGCCGCCAAGAACTCGCGCGGCCCGTCGCGCGACTGGCTCAACACGAATCTCGGCTACATCAAGACCGGCCACTCGCGAGAGAAGATCCGGCAGTGGTTCAACAAGCAGGAGCGCGCCGCGAACATCGAGCGCGGCCGCGAGACGATCGACAAGGAGCTGCGCCGCCTCAACCTCTCGCTCGCCGAGCACGGCGACGACATCCTGCGCATCTTCAAGTACGACGCGCTCGACGACTTTCTCGCCGCCGTCGGTTACGGCGGCGTCAGCACGGCGCACATGGCGATGCGGCTGGCGCCGCTGATCCACAAAGACGACGAGCTGGAGCTGCCTACGATCACCGGCCCGTCGCGGCGCGCACAGAGCCACACGGTGCAGGTCTTCGGCACGGGCGACCTGCTCACCCAGATCGCCCGCTGCTGCAACCCCGTGCCCGGCGACAGCATCATGGGCTACGTCACGCGCAGCCGCGGCGTCACCATCCACCGCGCCGACTGCCACAACGTGCTGAACGAAGACGAAAAGGAGCGCCTCGTCGATGTCGAATGGGGACGCGCCGGCGAGCTGTACCCCGTCGCGGTGCACATCGAGGCCTGGGACCGCGTCGGCCTGCTGCGCGACCTCTCGACAATGGTGTCCGACGAGAAGGTGAACATGATGGGCGTCCGCACCGAGCACGACGACGACCGCACGACGCACGTCTTCCTCACGCTCGAGACGACGGGCGTCGCGCAACTCAGCCGTCTGATGGCCAAGATGGAGTCCGTCCGCGGCGTCATCACCGTCAACCGCCAACTCGACGGCAACCGCCGCTCGTCCGGCTCGCTCTAGCCGCTGCCGCCGTCGACGCCGTCGATCTGCGCCCGCAGCGCCAGGCAGTCCTCGACGGCACCCCAGCCCGCCGCCGCGAGCGCGGGGTCGGTGTGCTCGGCTCGGGTCTCGGCTTCGTTCACGTCTTCTCCAGCCTGTTGTCCCGGGGCGGTGGCAAAAAGTTCTGACCAGAGACCACCTTCCTGCCAGACCTGTCCTCGAGTTCCACACGCGCCCGTTTGGCCAGCCGCCCGCCCGTCCTGGCGGCGGACTCATTCTCAACCATGCCGGTGGCGTCTTCAGTCTCAGCGATCTGGCGGGTGGAGAGCTCCGCCAATGCCGTAAAGATCAGCTCCGCCTCGCTCATGTGGTCGCGCAGGTTCTGGCTCGTGAGGCCCTTCATGCCCTTGTGCGCCTTCACGCTCACGCCCGACCATTCCTGATGAATGATGTTAGTGAGAATGGCGAATTCTTGGCCCTTCCTGACGTCGTGGTTAGCCCAGTAGTCAGTGAGCTTGTTGCGCGTTTCCTGCCCCGTCATGCGCTGCTGTATCCACTTCGCGCTGCGGCCGTGCTGTTGCCACGTCTCGCGGGCGCGGTCCAACGACAGCGCCGGGTCGGCCATCTCCTGCATCCGCTCGAAGCCCACCTTGGCCAGCCACAGCTTGATGGGTTCGGCCTTGGGGCTTGGCACCGACTGCACCAGGCGCAGCAGCGTTTCGGGGGTTGCGACATCGGTGAGGCGTTGCTTGCCGTCTTCAGCGGTCATCTTCAACTGGTAACAGTTTGTTACCAGTTCGCTGCCCTCCTTAATCAAGCGGCCTTTCAAGACCTTCCAGTATTTTCGTGCTGTCTGGTAGTCGGGCTGCTGCGTCAGCACCTGCACGATGTCGACCACCGAAAACCACCAGGTTTCGGCGCCCGCGTCGTAGGCGCGGCGGATGGCGTGGTCTTCAAACTGGGCGGGCAGGTGCTGCATAGGCAATCCCCAACTATTTGGCGCTACATGCTTGCGTGCAATACAGCAACTACAGCACTGCCTGCGCCTGCAGCGCCAGCGCGCGCTCGACGAGCTTCTTCATCCCCATCTCCTGCGCCGCCTCGAGCGCCAGCTGTACGAGCGCGATCGCCCGCTCGGTGTCGCCGGGAGCGCTGCGAGCGAGGAGCATGGCCCCGTACTGGGCGCGCGTCCAGGCCAGGTAGGGCTTGTCTCGCAGCTCGGCGTTCATACGGAGGGCATCCTCGAAGTGGCGTTCGGCGTCCTCCCAGCGGCCCATCGTCGCGGCGAGGATCGCCAGGCTGCGAGACGCGGCGCCCAACGAAAAGTTGGCCCAGCCCGCGACTACACACTTCCCCTCGCTGGGCAACAGCATCCGGTAGAGCTCGGGCGCGCGGGCGGCGTCGTCGACGACCCAGCAGACGTCTGCGAGGAGGACCAGCGCGACGGGCAAGAGGGGATCGGAGGGCAGCTGCCCGAAGCCCGGTTCGGCCAGTGTATCGAAGGCCGCCCGCGCATCGTCGCGGCGACCTGCGTCAGCGTAGACCACGGCGAGCGCGGCGCGCCACCCGGGGACCAGCCCGTATCGCTCGACCATGGCCTTGACCGACGGCTCCAGCGCCAGCAGCCGGCCCTGATGCCGAAAGAGGTCGAAGATGACAGCCCCAAGGCCCTGCGTCGCATTCTCGTCGTGCTCCACGCTTGCCCGAGTCGCGACACGTTGAGCATCATCGAACCGCCCGGCCATCCTGGCCTGCAGTGCGCGATGCAAGCCCGTCCAGAAGTCAACGATGCGGAGTTCACGTTCGAGTCGCTCCTCGTCCTCGACGATCCGATCGAAGCCGTCCCGGTCGCCCAACACGAGCGTGTACGCGCTGACCTGCTGGTG
>CAYQZE010000057.1:0-54291 GCA_964421985.1 uncultured Dehalococcoidia bacterium
GTGACGGTGCAGGCCGGGAAGGTGCGCGCGAGCGAGACGAGCCCGGCGCCGGCGCCGCAGCCCAGTTCGAGGATCGTGCCGCCTGTCTTCAGCCGCTCCGCCAGCTCGGGCAGGGCGGGCAACAGCACGGAGGGCAGGAAGAGCTCGTAGGCCGCCTTGCTGAAGGCGTGGATCGTCTCGACCATCTCCTGGCCGTACTCCGCGAACGGGATGCCCTCGCCGCTGGTGAAGCAGTCGCCGACTCTGTCCGCGAGCCGCGATTCCACGGCGAAGTTCGTCACCAGCCCGGCCGAGTATTGGAAATCGTCGTCGTCCAGCAGCAGCGCCTCCATGAAGGGCGCCATGGTCAGCCGCTCGGTCGCGGCGTCGTACGCCAGCAGCTCGCCCGCGACCGATGTGCGCGCCCACGCCCGCACGTAGCGCGCATCGAGCCCGGTGCGCGCCGCCAGGTCGTCGAGCGTCAGGCCGCCGTCTTCCGACGTGATCGCGCGGAACAGCCCGAGCTTCAGGCCGTAGTAGGCCATGCGCAGGCTCGCCGCGCCGGCCGCCCAGCCGAAGACCTTGGCCGCCTGCTCGTCCTTGGTCGCGAACGATGGGTCTGGCATGCGGGCTCCGTTATCGTTTGGGCTGCGATGGTGGTTGCGGCGCTCCGGGACGACGCATCCGCGAGCACTGTACCCCACCCGGGTCCGACCCTCGCGTAGGGCGGTGCTCTCATCGCGCCTTCCTCGAGTGCTTGGCGCCCCGGGGACGCACCTGTGATTGACGGTCTAGCCAGAACTGTGCACCTTCGCCCCTATCCGCCCGCTTGGAGTAGACGTAGGCCCAATCTTCTGACAGCTCCGAATCGCCGCTTTCTCTGGGAAAGGCGAAGTTACGAACCGGTGCATTGCCCATCGCACCACCCGGCTATACTGCTGGCGTGGAGACGATACATCCGAGCCTGAACGTGACGCGAGAGACCATCGCCGAATTTTGCCGCAAGTGGCAGATCGTTGAGCTGGCTCTCTTCGGCTCTGCGGCGCGCGGCGAGCTTCGAGACGACAGCGACATCGACGTCATGGTGGAGTTTGCGCCCGCTGCGCGACACAGCCTGTACGAGCTCGTCGACATCCAGGACGAACTGGCGGCAATCTTCGGCAGGGAAGTCGATGTCGCCGAGAAGGGGGCCATCCGCAACCCCTTCCGGATGCAGTCCATCAGCCGCGACCTGACCGTGCTCTATGCGGCCTGAGGAGCGGGACGCGGCATATCTGTGGGACATGCGGGATGCCGCCCAACAGGTGATGCGGATGGTTGAACGCGCCGATTTTGCGCGGTATCAGGCGGATCCGCAGTTGCGTCTCGCGGTCGAGCGGGCGATAGAGATCATCGGTGAGTCCGCGCGGCGGGTATCGCCGGCGTTCCAAGAGGCACATCCGGAGATCCCCTGGCAGCGAGTCATCTCGCAGCGCAACTTCATTGCGCACGAATACGAGAAGATCAATGCGGCGACGATCTGGGAAAGCGCGACGCTTCGCGTGCCGGAGCTGGTTCGGCTGCTTGAACCACTCGTCGGCGCGCGTCCGCCTGAGCCGTGATCCGACCGTAGGCTGGAGCATGTCGCGTCGGAGCGTTTCGGCTAACGGGCGCAGATATTTGACTTCGACTCCTAACGCCGCGGGGAGGCGTCCTCACTCGCGCGGGAGCACAGATGCGATCGGATTCCGCCGAGGACGCGCTCGCACTCGGTCAGGTGCACGGCTCACCCGTTACGCCTTGCGCGCCCAGACGGCGAAGAGGGGGTCGTTGGCGCCGGCGCTGCCGATGGTGCGGTCCTCTGTGGTGGCTTCGCCGAAGCCGCCGGCGTACTTGAAGTACGACGTGATGAGCGCCGCGCGCTCGCGATCGTCCAGGGCGTGCCAGATGCGGACGGCCTTCTTGGGGAACATGCGGTTCGAGTAGGTGATGATGAACGGCGCGTCGGGCTTGAGGACGCGGCAGACGTCGCGGAACACCTCCAGCGGCTTCGTCAGATACTGCACGGAGACAGTGACGACGGCGCCGTCGAACTCCTCGTCGCCGAAGGGCATCACCGGCCTGCGGTTGAGGTCGTGCAGGAGGTACTCGGTGAGCTGGTCGTTGGCGCGCAGTTCCTCCTCGTTCATGCCGAGCCCGCTGAGGCGCTTCCATTCCAGCTCGGGCGGCATGTGCGACTTGTAGCTGGACATGAGGTCGAGGATCGCGCCGCGTGGCGGCAGCAGTTCGGCGTAGAGCCGGCTTGCGGCCTCGATGGCGGCGTCGTCGATGTGGACGAGCATGCGCGCCTGGGCGTAGAAGTAGGCGTCGGGCGAGTCGTCCTCGCGTTCGAAGAAGTGCGGCTTCAGGGGCGAGTCGTTCATCGCCCGAAGCGTACCGTTGGCGGGTGATCGAGGCCACACTCTATGGAGGATGGATGATTGACGACGGAGGGTGGAAGTCGATCAACCGCGAGCGGTCCATCCTCCATCGCGCGCCACGGAGGCCACATCCGGCCGGGAGAGTGCGGAAATCGCGCATGGACGGTTGCGACGCGCGTGCGGCTGTCCGACAATGGGATCATGGCTGCACTGACGGAGGACGAGGTGAAAGCGCGCCTGGGGGCGCTGGCGGGCTGGGGGCGGGATGACGACGAGATCGAGAAGGAGTTCGGCTTCGCGGACTTCGCGGAGGCAATGGCCTTCGTGAACGCGGTCGCCGGGCTGGCGGAGGCCGCCGACCACCATCCGGACATCAGCATCAAGTACAACCGGGTTAAGCTCACCCTCTCGACGCACAGCGAAGGGGGCGTCACCGAGAAGGACTTCGCACTCGCGGCGCAGATCGATGCTGCGGCGCCCTCGCCGCCAGCATCAGCGTGAGCGCGTCGTTGGCGGACGCAAGGATCGACGTGGAACAAACTCGGGCATCCTCAGACGCCGTAACCGGCTGGATGAAGCGCAACCTGAACTGGCTGGCGTTGGCGTTCGGGCTGACGTTCTTCGTGGTGCCGCACGTATCGCCGTTCGAGACGCTGAACTACTACCTGGGCTCGACGCAACGGCTGAGCCAGTGGCTGCTCGGCAAGGTGGAGCATCTCTTCTCGAACTATGGTTACTATGTCGTGTTCTTCGGGATATTCCTGGAGAACGCGATGTTCCTCGGCTTTCTGATACCCGGCTCGGTGGTGCTCATCCTTGCCGGCCTTGCAGCACAGAACGGGTCGATCAACATCTGGTTCGTGTTCGCGCTGGCGATCACCGGCACGATCATGGGCGACACGATGAGCTACGCGATCGGGCGGATGGGCTGGGCGAAGGCGATCGAGAAGGGTTCGGCGAGCCGCATTGTGGAACGGCTCCGCAGCGCGATGGAAACGAACCACGTCTGGATCATCATCGGTTATCACTGGGCCGGCTACTCGCGCGCCGTCGGCCCGGCGGCATCCGGGCTGTTCCGAATCCCCTACCGCCGCTGGGCGCCGCTCGACTACGGTGGGGGCGCTGCCTGGGCCGTGGCGTACACCATGCTCGGTGTACTGCTTGGCCTGCTGGGTGTCGAATTCACCGACACGAAGACGCTCGTCCGTCTGATCGAATTCCTCTTCCTCGGGATCATCGTCGTGGCAATCGCCATCGCGTGGTACCGAGGCTCCAAAGGCGAGCCCGCGATGGCGCTGGCGGCGGCTGACGACGAATAAGGGTCGGGAACGAGGCAGCCGTTGCCGGGGACGGCCCGGACCGTGATACGCTGTCTCCCGTGAGCGCGCTTCCCGACTACCTGCGCACCGGCCTCGACCTCGTGTTCGTGGGCAGCAATCCCGGCATCCGGTCGGCGGCCGTCGGGCATTATTACGCCCGTCCGGGGAACCATTTCTGGCCGCTCCTGCGGGAGTCCGGGCTCGTTTCCGAGCCGCTGACCTTCGCGCAGGATCAGCGCCTGCTCGAGTGGAACATCGGGCTGACGGATCTGGTGGGACGCGCGTCGCCGTCGACCCGCGACCTCTCGCCCGCCGAAATGCGGGCGGGCACGGTAACGCTGCGTCGCAAGCTGCTGCGCTACGCGCCGCGCGTCGTGTGCTTCAACGGCAAGGGCATCTATGAGGTCTACGCGGGCCACCCGTGCGCGCTCGGCCTGCAGCCCGAATGCATCGGCTCGTCGCAGGTGTACGTGATGCCCTCGACCAGCGGGCGCACGGCGTCCTATCCGCGCGCCGACAAGCTGCGCCACTTCGTCGGACTGGGCGGATTGCTGCTCCAGGCGACGGGCCGCCAGGCGGTAGCATCGTGAGCGGGCCACCTGAGCAGCGGCCTGAGATCCCCGTGTTCTCGAAGCGCCTCGACGAGCTGATGGCGGCGATGATCAGCGGGCAAGCACCGAACGTCGGGCGCTTCTGCGGCTACTGCTACACGCCGCTGGGCAAGACGGCCGACGCCTGCCGCCACTGCGCCACGCCGACCAGCACCTATGCTCCCGTCGCCAAGCTGCCGATGGAGTTCGGCGCGCTGTACCGCCGTATGCGGAAGCGCGAGAGCCTGATCGTCAACTCATTCGCCTTTGCCGGGCTCGGTCTCGGCGTCGTGCTGTTCGTCGCGCTGGTTGCCGTTGCCGTGTACGTGTTCCACCAGTCGCTCTGGTGGCTGGCATTCGCGACGCTCGTGCTGATGGTCGGCGGACGGGTGTTCGCGGGCATTCTGGGCGGCTGGATCGGCGACAACATCGGCTACAACTACGCGCATCGGAAGCTGATCGCGGAATGGTACGAGTACGAGCGCCTGCGCGACATCGAGCAGGGGCGGACACCGGACCCGGCGCGCATCGGCGATGTTGAGCCGGCGCCCGCCGTCAGCACCTCGGGCATGCGGTAGCACGGGTCGATGCACTACATCGAGATCACGGCCGCCGTGCCAACGGCAGACGCCGAACGCGCGTCCGAGGTGCTGCGCGCACACACCGGCCTCGACGTGTCGATCGAGACGCCGTTCACGCAGGCCGATCTCGAATCCGACGCCGTGCTGAGCACGGGCGGGACGACGATGGTCCGCGCGTACGCGGGCGATGATGCCGGCGGCCGCGCCCTCGCGGCTGGCGCACGAGGCGCCTTCGCCGCGGCGGGCCTACCGGCCGAGATCAGGCAGCGCACCGTCGCCGAGGAGGACTGGGCGGAGTCGTGGAAGGCGCATTTCCACATCGAGCGTTTCGGGCGGCGCATCGTCGTCGTCCCGTCCTGGCGCACGTACGATGCGGCGCCCGATGATGTCGTGCTGACACTCGACCCGGGGATGGCGTTCGGCACGGGCCAGCACGAGACGACGCGCATGTGCCTCGAAGCGCTCGACGTCGCCGTAGCGCGGGGCGCGCGCGTGCTGGATGCCGGTTGCGGCTCGGGGATCCTCGCGATCGCCGCCGCGAAGCTCGGGGCGGCGGAGGTCTACGCGGTGGATATCGACGCGAACTGCATTCGCGTCACGCGCGACAATGCCGCCGGCAACGGCGTCGAAGAGGTCGTCCGCGCCGAAGTGGGAAGCCTGGGTGATGGCTGGCCGTTCGCGGGAGAGCCCGGCGCGTTCGACGTGGTCGTCGCCAACATCATCGCGCGCGTCATCATCGAACTCGCCGAGCCGCTGGTCGCCGCTCTCGCTCGCGACGGGCGGCTGATCGTCTCCGGCGTGATAGGTGAGCGCGAACCGGAGGTGTGCGTCGCGATCAGCGCGTCCGGCGCGAGCGTTGCGTCCGTGCACGCGATGGGCGACTGGCGCTGCATCGAAGCGGTGCGGCGATGACGCGCCGCTTCTTCGTGGACGCCGGCGTCGTGGCAGGGGACCGCGCCGAGATCGAGGGAGTGCTTGCGCATCGCCTCGCGACGGTACTTCGGCTCCGCTCCGGCGACGAGATCGTGCTGTTCGATGGCAGCGGCGAGGACGTGCGCGTACGCCTGGCCGACGTGACGGGCCGGCGCCTGGTGGCCGAAGTCATTAATCGCGGGCCGGGGCCGGCGGAGCCGCGCACGAAGGTGCATCTGTTCCAGTCGATCACCAAGGGCGAGCGATTTGAGTGGTTGATCGAGAAGGCCACCGAGATCGGCGTAGCGAGCGTGACGCCCCTCGTAGCCGCCCGCGCTGTCGTCAAACCGGCCTCGGGCGGCACTCGGACCGAACGGTGGCGCCGCATCGCCGTTGAAGCCGCCGAGCAGTGTCAGCGCAGCGCCGTCCCGCGCATCGGTGGACCGGCGATGTTCGACGATGCGCTGCGCGACGCGGCGGGGATCGTGCTGCTGCCGTATGAGGATGCCGGCCATGGTGCGCCCAGCGTTGTGGAAGTGCTGAACCGCCGTGTGGATGAGGTCTTCGCGCTCGCCGAAGTGAGCATCCTGATCGGCCCCGAGGGCGGCTACGAGCCGGTGGAGGTCGAGCGCGCGACGGCCGCGGGCGGCGAGATCGTCACGCTTGGTGAACGCGTGCTGCGATCCGAGACGGCGGGCCTCGTCGCCGCTACGCTGACGATGCAGGCGGTCGGGGAACTCGGCTAAGGCGACAGCCCGGTCAACCGCATCACTCGGCGAATTGCCAACGAGTGGCGCTCTCGGGAAACGACTGCTCGCGCCAGGTCAGCGCAGCGCGCGGGCGCAGGCGATAGACCGCGAAGTTTGCGTTTCCCGTATCAACTCGGAAGGCGTACTTCACCTCGTACGCTTCGACGAACTCGGCAAGCGCCGCGGCATCGAAGACGCGCTCGGCCTGGCCTTCGAGGATCACCGAGTCGTCGCCGCTCTCGAGATGCACGACGATCTCCGGCCGCGCCGTCAGGTTGCGCCCCTTCAGCGATGCCGGATCCGTGCTGAAGTAGACTGCTGCGTGTAACCAGAGTCCCCAGACGGGCGCCGTGTGCGGCCGACCGTCGTCACGCGTTGTGTTGATCCAGTAGTTGCGCGAAGCCGTGAGCTGCTCCTCGGCCCAGCTCCACGGGAAGCGCGCTACATCCACGTCGCCGGTGGCGATGCCGTAACCGCTCGGCATCCCGGGACGGCCGGCGGTCGGTGTGCGGTCCGCATGATCGTTCATGGCGCTGCTCTCCTGTCGCCACGATGCCATCCGGCCCGTGCTCGACGCGTTCGTCGCTGCTCCGCGACCGGTGGCGCCCTGGGTGCGCCGAGTCGCTCTCACACTATGCCCGGTCTGACTTTCTGAGTCTTCCGCGGGACGCCGGGCCGCGCGCCCGGTCAATGTTTGTGCAAGTGAAGTAGCCCGGATTCGCGTTGGGGTCCTGCCGTGACTCCGCGATCCATGATGCCCGGTTCGTCGGGGTCGATGTGAATGCCCACGACCGCGCCAGGCACGCGCCCGCGCATGTCGCGCTCGAAGTGCTCCACCAGCAGATGGGCTTCGCTCACCGTGAGCGTCGGAGGTACCAGCACATGCACGTCGATGTAGATCTGCCGCCCCGACTTCCGCGTGCGTAACTCGTGGTAACCGAGCATCCCGTGCTCCTCGTGCGTCAGGCAATCTTCGATGATCCTGAGCGTCTCGTCGGGGAGCGCTGAATCGACCAGCTCATGTAGCGCAACACGAAGAATCGCGCCCGCCGTCCAGAACAGGTACGCCGCGAGCAGCATGGCCACGATCGGGTCGAAGATGTGCCTGCCCGTGACCGCCACCAGCACGAGGCCGAGGCCGACTGCGGCTGCCTGCACGACGTTCGTCATCAAGTGGCGGGCGTCCGAAGCGATGGCGACGGATCCGCTGACTCGCGCCGCGCGCCTTGCATAGGCGGCGACGCCTATGTTCACACCCGCTGTGATAGCCGCACCGATCAGCGAGGGGAGCACAACGATCTCGACATCCTGCGTGAGGGCACGCCGAATCGCCGCTACAGCAATGAATACGGCGCCGCCCGCGATCAGTCCCGCCTGCGAGATGGCGGCCAGGCTCTCCGTCTTGCCGTGCCCGTAGGGATGCTCCTGGTCGGCCGGCTGCATGGCCAGGCGTACGGTGAAGAACGCGAGCACCGACGCCAGCAGATCCTCGCCGCTGTCCACGCCATCGGCGAGCAGTGCGATCGAGCCGAAGGCAAGTCCGAGACTAACCTTCAGCGCCATGAGCACCGCGTTCGAGACAAGCGAGAGCAGGGCGGCGCGGATCGCGATATCGGTGTGCGAGAGCCATCCTCGCGCGGAGGAGATCGTGGGCATCGTGCTCAGGATACGGTGAGGAGGAGGCGTCCGCCCACGGCCACACGCCCGCCACACGTCGATGCACTTGGCCCGGCCGTCATCACACCCGTCGCGGAAGACGGCGATCACCGCGGCGTACTAGACGGCGATGGCCTCGCGCTCGCGGCCCAGCAGTTCCCGGCTGAGCTCCTCCAGTTCGGACTGCTGGCGCTCGGCGCGCATCCAGAGCAGGAGCAGCGGGAAGGCGCACAGCACCGTCAG
Organism: uncultured Dehalococcoidia bacterium; assembly: GCA_964421985.1. Taxonomy (GTDB): domain Bacteria; phylum Chloroflexota; class Dehalococcoidia; order DSTF01; family JACRBR01; genus JANXYW01. The sequence continues at coordinate 8,429 of CAYQZE010000057.1, forward strand.
CAGGGCAAACGTCAGGAACACCGCGCGCAGGCCGTACTGGTCAGCCATGATGCCGCCGATTGGTTCGCAGATCGCTATTATGCCGCTCTGGACGACGCTCTGAACGGAGAGGATCGTCGCTCGCCGCTCGCTGGGGATGCGATTGTTGACGTAGGTGGCGATGATCGGCGGGTTGAGTCCGGCCACGAGACCCATGCCCAGGAAGGCCGCCGCGGCCCAGCCGTAATCGATCCCCGCCAGCGCCAGGTTGGCGACGATGAGCATGACGGGCAGCGCGAAGAACGCGCCGCGTTGCCCGATTCGCGCCACAAACTGGTACGCCAGCAGCGCGGCGATGATGCCGGCGCCGCGGACCGGCGCTTGCCACAGTCCGAGGTCGCCGGTACCGACGCCGTGATGGTCGAGGAACGGCTGCTGAAAGATCATCGGCGTGAACGTGGCCATCCCGATGATGCCGCTGAAGAGGACGATGTAGCGCAGAGGGGCGTGTCGCCAGACGTCGCGTATGCCGCTCGCAAGCGTCTGCAAGTAGCGCTCCGACGCGTCACGCACCTGCCGCTTCGCTTCATGCATCGAGAGCGCCACGGGCACGGCTACGAGCGCAATCAGTGCGCTCAATATGATCGCGAAGGAGTAGCTCGTCGCCTCCGCGATCGGTGCGCCGATGAGGATGGCCAGCAGCACGCTGAACGAACGCAGCGCGGTGAGGCGGCTGTTGATCTTCTGAAACTCGCCTTCGCGCCCTACGGCTTTCAGGCTGTCGAAGAGCAGCGCCACGTCGGCTCCGCTCTGGAACGTCAGGCCCAGGCCCCAAGCGCCGTACGAGAGCAAGATGAGCGGGTAACTCTCGGCGATGCCGAAGATGAACACCGCCACGGCAAACAACGAGCTGCCGAGCATCAACGACCATTTGCGGCCGAAGCGGTCGGCGATGGCCCCAGTCGGCACCTCCGACAGCACAATGAGCAAGAAAAACGGAAGATCCAGCAGCGTGATCTGCGTGAGCGACAGGCCGCGCTCACGTTGCAGGTAGATGACCCAGATCGGCCACCACAGCTGAAACTCCATCAGGAAGCGGTACAGGTACGACTTCCGGATGTTGGCCTCGTAGGCCATGTCTTCGCGGATCCGCGCGAGTAAGTCCATTGGGGTCGAGTATATCGGTGGTGGTGGTGCGGTTGATAGAAAGAGGGGCTCCGAAGGGCCCCGCTTGTCAATCTCTCGCTCGACCCGTCAGCCGGGAGCGAAGATGAAGACGCCCGGCGCGTAGGTGTTCGTCGTGCCCACGAAGAGCTGCACGACAATGACCCACACGGCGAACCCCGCCGCGTTCGCGATGAGGGCCTTGCCCGCGGGCGCGTCTGTCGCCGACTGGAGTGCGATCTGTGTTGTGCCGAATGTCAAGCCTAGCGCCGCCAGGCCGATACCATAGTCCAGGCCCGGGACGACCATGGCGACGCCGATGGCCAGTGGCGCCGCGGCAAACCCCATAACGCGCAACAATTCGCCGATGTCGGCGCGCGCGCGGAAGACCTGCGTCAGCATGACGTACGTGACGCCCAGCCAGCCGATCGCCCAGACGATGATCGTGAGGACCGCCCCGAGAATCGCTGATTTCAGGAAGAACTCGCCGGAGCTGGGGTGGAAGCTCTGCGAGATCGACCACAGCCAGCCGCCGATCCCCGAGAGCAAGGTGGCGACTGCGACGACGACGATCGCCGGGAGGGTGCTGTTCGTGTCGCTTTTGACTTCGTCGAAGACGGTGGTATCCAGCATGGCGAGGCGGCGGAGCCGCTGGACCAGCGAGTTGACATCCATGCCACCGGCTTGCTGCATCATTCCTGCACCTCCATGCGCGCGTACCCGCCTGGCGGGACCAGACCGTTCCAAACGATCATTCGCCTATCTGATACAACACTTTCCGATCGTTGTCCAGTGCCCACCGGCGGCTGTCGACCTGGCCCGATTCAAGGTCAGAGGGGCGATTTCGCGGGTACACCGGGGCGCCGGGGGTACTCTGGCGACGTCTCGCCCTGCTTCACGACGACAATCAGCGTCTGCTTCGGGCCGGGAATCGGCAGCGGGACGGAGAACGCCCTTGCGGAGAGCACCGACAGCGCCCGCCGGGCCGCCCCCAGCTCCGCCGCCGCGCGGGAGCCCTTGGGCGTCGCCAGGCGGCCGCCAACCCTTAGAAAAGGCAGCGTCAGCTCCAGCAGCGTGGGCAGAGGCGCCACCGCCCGCGCGACCACGAGATCGAAGCGGGCGCGCAGTTCGGGGGCATGTCCGAAGGTCTCCGCGCGCCCCGCAAGCACGGTCGTCTCGCCAAACTGCAGACGTTCGACGAGCGCCGACAGGAACGCAGCCTTCTTCGCCGTCGCCTCGAGCAAGGTGAGCCGAATCGACGGCCATACGATCTTCAGCACCACGCCGGAAAAACCGGCGCCGGCGCCCACATCGAGCACGCGCGCGCCGGGCCGCAGAATCTCGCGCTCGCGCAGCGCGGCCCCCAGCGCAATCGATTCCAGGAAGTGCCGCCGCTGAACGACATCGACGTCGATGCTTCCAACCAGGTTGGTACGCCCCGACCAGGCAACGAGCAGGTCGAAGTACCGTTCGAACTGACGCACGTGATCCGGTGATAGGTCGACACCGTACGCTTCGGCTTCGCGCGACAGCGTGGCCAGCATTGTCAGAGGATACCAGCGCAGCATTGACCCAACTTCCGATCCGCGCCTACAATCATGAAGCAGGAGGCCTTTATGGTAGGTGAACTCGCCGCGGACACGGAGCAGGTTTCGTTACAGGATCTGGCGCGGACCTATCTAGCGTCACTCAAGCCAGCGGCGCGCGAGATGGCGCAGCCTGAGGTACTGAAATTCGTCAGGTGGGTTGGTCCCGAGAAGGACCTCTCCATCATGCGCGCGCACGAAGTCTCGCAATATGCGGAGAATTTTCCGCCCTCGGTCTCAGATGCGGCTAAGCGCGCAGATTTCGTCCGCGCGTTCCTGAAGTGGGCCAAGGATCGCGGCGTCACGAACGAGAACCTGGGGACGCACCTGCGCGTGCGCAAAGCGTCGAAGTCGAGCACCAACGCTCAAACAATGGAGGAGCAGCCGATCTACCTCACGCGGGAAGGACACGAGGCGCTCGTGAGTGAGGTCGAGGCGCTCAAGCAGCGACGGCCGCTGATCCAGGCTGACCTCGCGCGCGCCATGGCCGACAAAGACTTTCGCGAAAATGCACCGCTCGATGCCGCGCGCAACGAGCAGGGGCACCTGGAGGCGCGCATCAAGGACATCGACGCGACACTACGGCGCGCGGTGATCCTGGATCACGGCGCGGATCATCCCGGCGACGTGTCGCAGATTGGCGACGTGGTCACGATCAAGGACCTACGCACCGGCCAGGAGAAAGGCTACACGCTGGTGAACTCCGATGAGGTTCGTTCCGGGCAGGGGAAGATCTCGATTGCGTCGCCCGTCGGCAAAGCCGTCTACGGGCATCGTGCTGGTGAAGAGGTTGAGATTGAAGCCCCCTCGGGCACGTTCCGCGTACGGATCGAAGGCATTCAGTCGCCGTAAGACTCACCCACCCACGTGCCGATCGCTGCAGGAACGTTCAGGCACTTACACGCCCTTGAACGTCGGCGTCCGCTTCTCCACGAATGCCTTCGCCGCCTCGCGATGGTCGCTTGTCTGACCGGACAGTGTCATGTTCAGCGCTTCCTGATCCAGCAGCGTGGGAAGGTCGCAGTCCTCGCCCCGGTTGAGGTTCTCCTTCATCCGGCCGTAGGCCAGCGTGGGCCCGGATGCGAGCTGCGCCGCCAGTGCCATCGTCTCTTGCTCCAGTTTCTCGTGCGGGACGACGCGGTTCACCATGCCCAGCGCGAGTGCGTCGGCGGCGCCGAGTACCTCGCCGGTGAAGTAGAGTTCGCGCGCCTTGCCGCTGCCGACAAGCCGCTGCAGGAAGTATGAGCCGCCAAAGTCGCCGCTGAATCCGACGTTGCGGAAGATCGTCCCGAGCTTGGCATTCTCCGAGGCGACGCGGATGTCGCACGCCAGCGCGAGGCTCAAGCCCGCACCCACGGCGTGCCCGTTCACCATCGCGATCGTGGGCTTCGGCATCGTGTGCAGCATCAGGCTCGTCGCGCGCTGAGACGCACGCAGAGTTTGGACGCTCGCAGCCAGCAGAGAGGCCGGCGACGACTCCGTGTCGGCGGCGCCGTTCGGATGCAGAACCGGATCGCGTCGCGCGGCCATGCCCTTCACGTCGCCACCCGCGCAGAATGCGCGCCCGGCGCCGGTCAACACGACGCAACGCACGGCGCGGTCGACACTTACGTCGGCCAGGTACTGCGCGAGCATCGGCATCAGCGCGCCGCCCATCGCATTCAGGCTCTCAGGCCTGTTGAGCGTGATCTTCGCCACGCCATCGCGCTTCTCGATCAATACGTCTTCAGCCATCGCTATCCGCTCCTGTCTCCGAGAACCTACGTGCCGGTGTGTCTCATCTTTCGATCGAACGCCCGAACGCTGGCGGCCTTCTCGTCGCTCATCGTGGGAGTGTACGTTAGCCGCTCAGCGCGCCGGCAGCAATATGCCGCGCCCGCTCGGGACGGACCGCGCCACGCCGCGGGCGACAGTATGAGCGCAGCAGCAATCACCTCCGCTCGCGGATGACCTTGCGGCCCGTCGTCTCCAGATGGGCGGTCCAGGCCGTCGCCGCCTCCTCGAAACGTTTCTCGGCCGTCGCGAGCTGCTCGAGCATCCAATCGGGCGCGTCGTCGAACTCGGCTTTTCGCTTGGCCAGCGCCTTCCTCGCGTCGCGCATCGCGATCTGCGACTCCTTGAATGCGGCGCCGAGGGCAACCGACTCTTCGTCCTGCGGCACCGGCGCTTCGAATACGCGCGGCGCGCGATCGCGCTCCCGCATCGCGCTGTCGCGGTTACGGTCGCCACCGCCTGCGCGCGGGCCCTCCCGGCGCGGCCGCTCGGATGCGGCCGGACTGCGATGTGTGCGCGAGCCGCCTGCGGGGAGGCCCGGGGGGCCCGTCGCCGGTGCATCGCTCCGCGGTCTGCCGCGATGATCCTGGCGCGGCGTACGCCCGTCGGTGCGTGGGGGCGGCGCGGCGTCCTGCGGGTCGGCGGAGGGCTGCGCGGTCTCGTTTTCCCGCCGCCGCCCCTGGCCACCGCGCCCGCCGCGCCGGCGGCGCCGTTTGCCGGATTGCTCGCTCATACGGACAAGGGTATCGGAGGGACGCCTGCGGGCCCAGTCTTTGCATCGGTGCAAACCCCTACCCGGCAATTGACGATGCGAGCGTCCTCATGTCTGATTTCGACGGCAGTGTCGATACATGCGGCCGCAACGCGTGCGACGGGCTGATACGCTGGATCCATGTCGAGGAAGATCATCGTCGCGGGCGGCGGTATCGCGGGGCTGGCGGCGGCCTACACCTTGCAGAAGGACGGTTTCGACGTCGAGGTGTTTGAGCGCGATAGCAGCGCCGGCGGACGCATGCGCAGCGAACGTCACGGCGAGTTCATCGTCGACCGGGGAGCGCAGTTTGTCGCCAGCAGCTACCGCAATATGCGCGCGCTTGTCGATGAGCTTGGGCTGAAGGCGCAGGTGCGCCGCCTGAAGACGGGGCGCAGCGCCGTGCTTCGGGACGGCAAGTTCGTCAGCGGCAACTACGCCGGCTTCCGCGCGATCTGGAAGGCGCGCGACTTGCATCTCTCCAGCAAGCTGCGCCTGCCGCTGATCCTCAACGACCTCCGCCGGGCGCGCCGAATGCTCGACTTCTACGCCATCGAGAACGCGGCGCCGCTCGACGACGCATCGGCGCACGACTGGGCGCTACGGCGCTTCGGGCGAGAGGTGCTGGACTACGTCATTGAGCCGCCATTCGCATCGACGTTCACGGTGCTGCCGGAACATCTCTCGCGCGCGTTCGTCCTCGCGACGATCCAGTACATGTTCGCGGGATTCCGCCTCAGTGCGTTCCACGGCGGCAATGGCCTGCTAACGCACACGCTCGCCTCGAAGCTGCGTGTGCGTACAGGCGTTGAGGCCGCGCAGATCGTTCAGTCCGGCGAGGGCGCGACGGTGACGCTTGCGGGTGGAGAGGCGTTCGCGGCGGATGCAGTGATCGTCGCGACGCCCGGCAATCATGTGGCGCGGCTGTGTGGGACGCTGACGGGCGGCGAGCGCCGTTTCTTCGACGGTGTCCGGTACGCGTCTAGCATCATCGTCTTCGTCATGACATCGACCACGGAGGCGGATCCCGGCGTCTACGGTCTCGGTATCAGCCGCCCCGAAGGCGTGCGGCTCTACGGGATGGCGATGGAGAACCCCAAGGAGGGCGCCGTACCGCCGGGCAAGACGATGTTCAACTGCGCGTTCAGCGAGGAATACGCGGCTGAGCTCATGTCGAAGCCCGATGGCGTCGTTATCGACGCGCTGCACGGCGAACTGCGCAAGCTGCCGATTCGCGGCCTGGACAAGACGGAGGGGCACGCCGTCCATCGTTGGCCGGAGCTGGTGCCGCAGTTCTACCCGGGGTACATCCGTTCGCTCGCGGCATTCAAGCAGCGGCGGGACCGCAGCGATCGCATCTTTTTCGCGGGCGACTACCTCGTCGGCCCCTATACCGAAGCCGCCCTCACGTCCGGTCTGCGTGCGGCGGACGACGTGCGCGGACGCTTCGCTGCTGGAGCGAGCTGACCTCGCAGGTTCACGGGCCAGTGCCTGGCGCGCGCGAAGGTCGCGGCGGTTGTTATAGTGGGCGTATGGCGAGCATCCACCCGAACGTCGAGGTTACGCTTGAGCAGATCACGGCGTTCTGCGAGAAGTGGCAGATCGTCCAGTTCGAGCTGTTCGGCTCCGTGCTGCGCGACGATTTCCGGCCGGACAGCGACATCGAGGTCTTGGTCACGTTCGCACCGGGCAAGGGCGGAACGCTGTATGACCTTCTTCACATGGAGGAAGAGCTGAAAGCGCTCTTCGGGCGCGATGTCGATCTGGTTCAGCGGCCCGTGATCGAGAAGAGCCCCAACTACATACGCCGCAAGAACATCTTGACTTCGACCCAGCGTGTGTATGCCGCGCGATCGCGAGCGGCTGTTCGACATGCTCACCGCCGCCGAGGGGATTCGCTCCCGGATCCGGGGCGTATCAAGAGTTACGTTTGATGCGGATGAAGATCTGCAGATCATCGTCACGCATCTGATCGAGATCATCAGCGAGGCTGCCCCGAATGTCTCCACGGAGTTTCGGGCCGCTCATGCGTACATCCCCTGGGCCGACATGATCGGCATGCGGCATCGTCTCATACATGACTACTCGAACACTGAGCTCGAACAGGTATGGAGCACCGCCGCCGAAGACATCCCAGCGCTGATAGTTATGCTCGAACCACTAGTCGCGCACGAGGAGCCATCATGACCAAGATCGTTGCAATCGGCGTCGGCAGCCTGGTGTTCGGCGTCGAGTTGTTGCGGGACATCTACCAGACGCCCGAACTGCGCGGAGCCGAGCTCTGGCTCGTCGATCTGGAGCCGGCGGCTCTGCGGCGGATGGGAGGTCTCGCGGAGAAGCTCAACGAAGCCTCCGATTGGGACATCACGCTCCATACGACGGCGGAGCGCATCGAAGCGCTGCCGGGCGCGGATTACGTCGTGACATCGATCGCCGTCGACCGGGACCGCACCTGGCAGGCGGACCACCAACTCGCGCTCAAGCACGGCTTCCTGAGCGTGCTGAGCGAGAACGGCGGCCCGGGCGGCCTCTCGCACACCTTGCGCTCGATCCCGCCCATGCTGGCGATTGCGAGGGACATCGAACGCCTCGCGCCGCAAGCGCTGCTGCTGAACTACACGAACCCCGAGAACCGCGTCTGCCTGGCGATCCACCGCTACACCAAGGTGCGCAGCATCGGCCTCTGCCACGGTGTCGCCGAGACGGTCGAGATGGTTGGAGAGCTGCTGGACATCCCGCGTGACGATGTGGACCTGCGCGGAGCAGGCACGAACCACTTCGTCTGGACGACCTCGCTGACGGAGCGGTCGTCCGGCCGCGATCTGCTGCCGCAGCTCCGCGAGCGTCTGCCGCGTGCCGATCCGGAGAAGTGGAGTTTCTGCGCCTGGCTCTTCGACCGCTTCGGGGTCTTCCCGACGACCGGTGACAATCACGTGGGCGAGTACATCAGCTATGCCGCAGAGTTCATCGGCACAAAGGGGTATGACTTCGGGCGCTACGGGCGGAACCGCGCACTCGGGCACGCGAACATCGATGCGTGGGCAGCCGGGACGAAGCCGGTCGATTCGTTGCTTCGCCAGCCCTCGCACGAGTCTCGTCTGGGCCACGGCTGCACGCAGATCATGGGGGCGCTGATCGGACGTCGCATGATGCGCCGCCCGTCGTTCATCATCCCCAACAACGGTTATGTCGAGAACCTGCCACACGACGCGGTGATCGAGGTGCCGGGCATCATCGAAGACGGCGATTTCCGCGGCGTGAAGGTTGAGGGGCTCGCCGAGCCGGTGGCCGCCATGGTGCGAAACGAGATCGCGATCGAAGAACTGGCGGTCGAGGCCGCTGTCACGGGTTCGCGGGACGCCGCGCTCCAGGCGCTGCTCATCGACCCGTGCGCCCACAGCGCCCGGGCCGCCGAGGCGTTCCTGGACGAGATCCTCACGGTACATCGATCGTACGTGCCGGCATTCTGGCCCTGAGCCCCGGCGCGCGGACTATCGCACTGAGAACTCGCGGATGATGAAGTTATCCTCGTCCTTCGCGGTGAAGCACTCGAACTTGTACGCTCCGGGCTTGTCCACGACGAACGGGAACGAGTAATCGGCACGAACCGGCGCGGACTTCGGCGTGCCGCCTTCCAGCGCCGATACGACGTCGCTGGCGATCGGCTTGATCAGTTGCTTGCCCTGGCGCAGTTCGCAGGTGAACGGCACGTCGATGTTGTATCGCTGGGCGATGGTGATGGCGCCCGTCAGCGTCGACCCCGCGCGCAGATCGCCGGAGACCGTGGCGGTCTTGAAGAACTCGTTACCGGGTTCGGGGTCGCGAAAGCGGACGCCGCAGCCGGCCAGCACAGCGCTCGCAATCGCCAGGATCAAGACGAGTCGGGACGCTCTCACTCGGGATCATCGTAGTCGTCGCCTCCATCCCGGACAAGTCGGCGTCTCGACCTCGTTACCGACGGAGTTCGGCGCGACTGCGTCGCGGCGAATCGTTAGAATCACGGCATGCATGGCAACTCGCTGCAGGCCGACGGGCACCCGAGCCGCACACTCGCCGAGCTCCAGCCCTACGTCGAGCGGGCACGCGCCTTTTCCGGCTGGACGTTTCGCGATGTTGCCGTCCGACATCCCGGCGCGCCAATCCCGTGGGACTACGAGGCGCTCGCCCGAGAGCGCGCGCGACGAGCGCGATCGATCCTCGATCTCGGCACCGGCGGTGGCGAGGTGTTCGCGCGCATCATCGCCGGCACGGATGCGCGCGCCGTCGCGACCGAGGAGTGGCACGTGAACGCCCCTGTCGCTGGGAACCGGCTGCGGCCACTGGGTGCGAGCCTCGTGCGCGCCGACAGCCTGCGTCTGCCGCTGGGAGCGGAGAGCTTCGACCTTGTGATCGACCGCCATGAGGCGCTCGACCCGAGGGAAGCGGCGCGCGTGCTCGCACCGGGCGGCACCATCATCACGCAGCAGTGCGGGCCCGACGACTGGCCCGAGTTGCGGCGGTTCTTTCCGCGCAAGACGCGATTCGACGATCACTTCGCCGCATACCAGCGCGGGTTTGCCGAGGCCGGGCTGACGATCGATGAGGCGCGCTGGCACGAAGCGCCGGCCGCGTTCGGCGCGCTCGGCGACCTGGTCTATATGCTTCTAATCGCGCCCTGGGACATACCCGGCTTCGATCCCGCCGCCGACATCGAGGCGCTGCTCAGCCTCGAAGACGCGCTGCGCACGCCGGACGGCATCGTCCTCACGGAGCAGCGCTATCTCATCATCGCCCACAAGCCGGCCTGACTCGGTCAGGCGCCGATGTGCGCATCACACAACTGCGGTTGTGTGGCGGATTCGCTACCATGCGTACATAGAATTCGCACGAAAGGACGCGCACGACAACATGCAGGAACTCCGCGACCGCCTCCTCGCCCTCCGCGATCGCATCACCCACGTCATGGTGCGTCTTTGACGTCCCCGTCCTCGAAGCTCAGACCACGGCACTAGAAGCGCAGTGTACCGCTCCCGACTTCTGGAGCGAACCGCAGTCGGCGCAGGATGTGATGCGGCGGCTGGCGTCGATCCGCGCGCGCATCACGACCTGGCGCGGCCTCGAGGCGAAGGTGGCCGATCTCCTGGAGCTGATGGACCTGGCGCAGGCCGAGGACGACGAGGCGACCGCTGCCGACATCGACCACGAAGCGAACGCGATCGAGGTGCACCTCGACGACTTGGAGTTCGAGCTCACGTTCTCGGGGCCGTACGACGAGCGTAGCGCGATCATCGCCATACACGCTGGCGCCGGCGGCACCGAATCGCAGGACTGGGCGGAGATGCTCCTCCGCATGTACCTACGCTGGTGCGAGCGCCGCCGATTCGCGGCCGAGGTGATCGACCTGATGCCCGGCGAGGAGGCCGGCATCAAGAGCGCGACGATCGAGGTGAGCGGCGAGCACGCCTACGGTTACTTGAAGAGCGAGCGCGGCGTCCACCGCCTCGTCCGCCTGTCGCCGTTCGACTCGGAGAACCGGCGCCACACCTCGTTCGCGCTGGTCGAGGTGATGCCGGAGGCGGGGGACGCCGCGGAGGTCAAGCTGAACCCCGATGATCTACGCGTCGATGTGTACCGCGCCAGCGGACATGGCGGTCAGAACGTGCAGAAAAACTCCACCGCGATCCGCATCACGCACCTGCCGACCGGCATCGTCGTCACGTGCCAGAATGAGCGCTCGCAAGGGCGCAACCGCGAGTCTGCCCTGCGCGTGCTTGAGGCACGGCTGATCGAACTCGAACTGCAGAAGCACGCCGAGGAGCAGGCGAAGATCAAGGGCGAGCACGTCAGCGCCGGCTGGAGCAACCAGATCCGCAGCTACGTATTGCATCCTTACAAGATGGTGAAAGACCATCGTACCGGCTATGAGACGAGCAACGCGTCCGATGTCCTCGACGGCGATCTGGACGATGCCATCAAGGCGTACTTGAAGACGACGGTCGGAGCGGCGAATGGTTAGGATCGCGCCGATACGTCTCGTCGCCGTCGTCGCGGTCTCCCTATTCGCGCTGACGGGCGTGATCGCGGGACGCGCGCAAGAGTCGATTCGCGTGATCGATACACAGGCGACGAACGAGTTTCCGCGCGGCGTGTCGTTCTCGATCTCGTTCTCCGCGCCTGCCGCGGTGAAGGAGGTGCGCCTTCAATACCACCTTGCGCCGGATGGCACCGGTGCAACGGCGGTGGCAACCTGCACCAGCGCCGTGACGACGACGTGCAGCTACTCGCTTATCAGCGGCAACGGCATCTCGATCATTCCCGGCGCCGAGATCACCTACCACTGGGACATCGAGGACAGCGCCGGCGACAAGCTTTCGACCGACGACATGCTGTACGTTCACGAAGACACGCGCTTTACGTTCCGGACGCTGGCGCAAGACAACGTTACGCTGTACTACCACTCGGACGGCGAGGCGCAGGCGCAGTCCGTGCTGGACGCGGCCGCCAGCACGATCGAGAAGATCGGCGCACTCGAACGCACGCAGGTGACCTTCCCGGTGAAGGTGTTTCTCTACGCCACCGCCGACGAGATGCAGCCGGCGATCGCCCCCGGACAGTCGGGTCGCGGCGTTCAGATCCTGGGCGAAGTGGTGTACTCCGATACGGCGATGGTGTCGTCCGATGTCGCGACGCTCGACATCGTCCGCCACGAAATCGCGCACATCGTCACGCGCCAGGCGACGAAGGGGCCATTCGGGATCGCCCCGTGGATGAACGAAGGCATCTCGGTGTACGCGCAGTCGAGGCTGCTGGAGAACCAGGCCGCGGCGCTGGAGAGCGCCATTAGCGGCGACCGCGTGCTCTCGTACAAGGAGCTTAACTCATCGGCGTCCGGCTCCATCGCCGGCACGGTGGGCCTCTACTACGGCCAGGCCGGCTCTATCGTGAGGTTCCTGGTTGAGACGTATGGCGCGGACAAGTTCGCGGATCTGCTGAAGGTGTTCAAAGACGGCTCGACGGCCGACAAGGCCTTGCAGGCTGTCTACGGCTTCGACCAACTCGGCATGGAGAACGCCTGGCGCGCCTCGGTCGGACTCGCTGCGCGCAGCGCGTCTGCCTCGCCGACGCCGCAGGCCACGCAGGGGGCGCGCGCGGCGGTCACGTCGGCCGCGAAAACGCCGGCTTCGTCCGCAGCGTCCGATGACGGCGTCTCTGCGGCGACCATCGCGATCATCGTTGCGCTCGCCGTGCTCCTGCTCGCCGTCATCGCGAGCGCGACCACGGTCGTCCGGCGCCGGCTCTGACGCCTGATCGACGCCGTTGTCATTGACGCTTCAGACGCGAGGGCACGCCGCCGCGTGTCCCTACGCGATGGGCGGGAATGCGGCCCATTATCGACGTGAGGCGCCCGCCCGGGCGGCCACACAGGGCCGCCCCTACGGCGGGGCATTGTGCGTGGACGAGAGCGCGGGCTCCTCCGTGATATCCGCCTGATCGGTGTTGTCCCGGTCCTCACACGACCGCTACGAAGCAGCCTGCTGTTTTCGCCACTCGGAACACTCGCTCGCGCTCGACGATCGCGTCGATCTGGCTTTGCATCTCGCCCAGCAGCGCCGCGCGGTGGCTCCCGTCCGGTGGTCGATCCTCGATCGCGTCGATGGCGTAGGTGGCGTAGAAGCGCAACGCGGGGGCGGCATCCTGAAAGACGAAGGCGTCGTCGCGCACGAACCGCTCCGCCGATGGAAACACCGAACGTACGAGCGGCAGATCGTCGAGCGTAAAACGCAGCGAGTCGCTCGGGCTGACGGTGTACCCCAGCCGTTCGGCTGAGGCCCGGTGCAGCTCGTCGAGCTGGGGGTAGTTGCCGGCGCCGTTGGTGGCCATCACCACTCGCCCGCCCGGCGTCAGCACGCGCCGGAATTCCTCGAGCGCTGCGCGCTGGTCGGGGACGTGGTACAGCATGTGATTCGCCATCACCCGCTCGAAGCAGGAGTCGCGAAACGGCAGCACTTGCGCATCGCCGGTTATCACGGAAAGGTCGTACGCGCCCGCGTCCGCCTGTGCACGAGCCGCCCGCACCATGCCGACAGACGCGTCTACGCTGGTGATACGCACGCCGAGTGCCGCCAGCGAAGGATGCAGCACACCGGGGCCGCATCCTATGTCGAGCAGCGTCTGCCCGGGCCCGCCGCCGATGTGTCCCAGCAGCCAGGAGGTGAATGTGTCGCTGACGCGCTCGCTGTACCGCGCGTGCGTGTCGATACGGATGCGAAGCTTCTCGGCGTCGTCGTACTGGTAGCGCAGATACGCCGCGTCGACGTGGAGCGCGCTCACCGGTCGGTCCGCGCCGTGCCGGACGCGCCCGAAGGCGTGCGGCCCAGGTCGATCAAGGTGCCGCCGAGGACCCCCAGGCGGTAGCCATAGAGCGTGGCCATGCTGATGCCGGCGTCCTGTGTATACAGGAACGTAGCGCCTCGTTTCTTGAACTTCTCGTAATCGACGTAATCGAGCAGCCAGACGAACGTCACCTGACGGGAGGAATCTTCGGCCATCCCCTTGTCTGTGAGCTGGCTGATGGCGTCGGTGTCTTTCGCGAGGATGCCCAGCTTGAGCGTGTTGCGATTGAGCACAGCGAACTGCGGGTAGAGGAACCCGATGCTCACGACGGAGTTGGTGGGGATGTCGTGATTCCGGATGTCGCGTGTGTACTTCAGCTGCGCGTTCTGCGTGTCGCGGTTCGAGAGCAGCATGCCCTGCCCCAGCCGCAGATCGTTGAACGACAGAATGCTCACCTCATGGTTCGTCGTAGTCAGGTCGCCGATGTTCGCGATGAGCATCAGACCGATCGTCCCAGCGAGCACCCAGCGCGAGAAGTAGCGGCCGATCAGGAGGAACGCGAACGGGAACAGCGGGATCAGGTACGCCGCCTCGTGAGGCAGCCGGCTGAAGACGAGTGCAACTCCGGCGATCGCCAGCACCCACGTCATCACCTGCGTGTCGCGAATGAAGTCGCGCGGCAGCCTGATCAGCCGTGGGAGCGAGAGTACTACACCCAGAGCGATGCCCGCCGCCCCGATCAGCCCGACGGAGTCCTTGGCAAGCAGCCTGATCACCGTACGGACGCCGATCTTCGCGTCGTAGAAATCGAGGACCCCCGGGCCGTACGTCCAGACGATCGGCAGAAACGCGATCATCGGCACGACGACGGCCCACACGAGGAAGTCGCGGAGTTCGCCCCGGCGGCCGTCGCGCAGCAAGTACACGGTGAACGGCACCAGCATGACGGCGGACGGCAGCCGCGAGCCGATCGCGAGTCCAAGCATCAGCCCGGCCAGCCCGGTCTCCTCCTTGATGAGGAAGTAGTACGCGCCGAGGATGAACGTCAGAGCCCACGCGTAGTCCATCGTGTTCATGCTGTTGATCCACAGCAGCGGCTGGAACGCGAATCCCACCACAAGCAGCGCCTTGTTCGGCATCGCCAGCTTGCGCACGATGCCGGCGAAGAACCACAGGCCGAGGAGCGAGACGGCGACGGTCAGCGAGTTCGTCGCGACCCAACCGCCGTTGATCACTGCCGCGTAGGAAAGCTCGGGCACGGGATAGCCCGGCAGCCGCGACGGATAGAACTCGTGATTGTCCCACAGCCAGTAGCCGGAGAGTGCGATCCGCCAGGCGTCCGGCTTGGTCCCGTACCCGTTGTCGATGAACGGCACGCGGCTGGCGACGAATACCAGGGCCAGCAGTGAAAACGCCCAAGGCCGCGACAGGTCGAATTCAAACCATCGACCGATCGCAGCGGCGCTGGCGGGCGAAGCCTCGTCGCGCTCTGCGCTGATCATGCTCTCAAGCACGGCCGCTCAATCCTGGTCCTTCCTCAGCCGTGCCCATACCGTCGCCACACGCTGCACCGCAGTGAGATGCGATAGCACCGCAAGCACCCAGAGCGCCCACAGGACGACGCCATGGCCTATGAGCAGCGCTCCACCCAGCAGGATCACGCGCTCTGCCCGGGTGAAGAGCCCTTCGCGGAGGACCAGTCCTTCGCCTTCCGCGCGGGCGCGGACGTAGCTCACCATGATCGACCCGACGACGGCCGCGTAGCACAACGCGATCTCCTGCGTGTGCCCGCCCATCTCGGTGTAGTGGAAGAGCAACCCGCCGAGCACGGCCGCCTCGGACAGCCGGTCGAGGACCGAATCGAACACAGCACCGAATTTCGTCACCGTGCCCGTCTTGCGCGCGAGGGCGCCGTCCAGCAGATCCAGCGCGCTGAAGATGAGCATCACCACGCCGGCCCAGAGTAGGTGTCCGCCGGCCGCCAGAGCGCCGGCCGCGACGTTCCCCGCGAACCCGAGCGCCGAGATCATGTTCGGCGTCACGCCCGCCCACGCCAGCGGCGCTATGATCGGGTCCGTGACGCGCGGTGAAACCTTGTGCGGCACAATGGTGAACGACGGCATGGTGTCCTTGGGGATAATCTCGGTCTCGGCATCACCATACACGCGGGCCTTGCCACGCGCGACACTCGGCCGCTACGCTCAGCTATGTCAACAACTGTCCTCTACAACACCGCTGAGACCATGATCGACGGCGCGATCTCCGATGGGGGCGACCTGTGGCTGAGCCTGGGCGATCTCGAACGCGCTGCGGGCTGGCAACTCAAGCCGGAAGGCGCCTGCCTGGGAGACGTCTGCATCGCCCTGCCGGCAGACCGGCGCGAGCGCTTCGTGCGGAATGAAGGGATGCCGGACCAGCGATTCAACCTCGCCGAACTTGCGCGCCATCTGCACATGCCGTCGCTGCACCACGAGGACACCGAAACATGGTGCTTCGTGGACAATCCAAGCGAGCGCGCGCGGGCGATGGCGTCGCTCGCGGCGCCTGACTTCACGCTGCCCGATCTGACTGGCAGGCCGCACTCCCTGACCGACTATCGCGGCCAGAAGGTGTTGATGATTGCCTGGGCGTCGTGGTGAGGCTGTCGCTTTGAACTGCCCGTGTGGCAGTCACTGCACGGGGAGCTGAATGCCGAGGGCCTCACCGTCATCACCATCGCGCTGGATACGGCGGGCATCGATGCGGCACGCCCATTCATCGAGCGCGCGAAGCCGGCGCATCCGTCGCTGGTGGACCGAAGTCACACGGTTGCTGACCTCTATCAATTTGTCAACGTGCCGAGCGCCGTCTGGATCGACGAGCGCGGCATCGTCGCGCGGCCCGCACACACGCCCGCGGCGTCGGCCGCGATGGCCGGCATGCTCGGAGTAGGGCCGGAAGACTACCTCAACGCCGTGCGGGACTGGGCCGTGCATGGAGAGCGCAGCCGGTTCGCGCTCTCTGCGGAGGCGCGTCGCGCGCAACAACACCAGCCAGATGATGGCGACAGGCTCGCCGCACTGCACTTCCGCCTTGGCGAGTACCTGGTCCGGCAAGGTGAGACCGCCGCCGCGCGTGGCTACCTGGACGACGCGGTCCGCCTGCGCCCGAGGAGCTGGGCGTACCGGCGCCAGGCGTGGGCGTTGTACGAGCCGCCCGAGAAGAACGGCACGCTCTGGTACGACGCTGCCGTGCAGCACCCCGTTCTCGAAGACGAGCCGTACTACGCAGCGCTGCAACTTGGCGACGCGCCGCTGCCAGACGCCGCTGCGACGGCGCGCGCACAGCGACAGATCTTCGAAGCGACCTTCGGCAAAGCCTTCGGCAAGCCACCTGACCGGCCGTCCTGAGCGCGGCTCCGCGTCCTCGCGCGTCGCAGCCGAACAACGAGCTGAGACGTCAGTCCGGGCTCTCTCCAATGCGCACCGTCCGCTGTGAACCGTCAACGACGAAGCGCGAACTACCAACTACGAACTCACGAATAGCGCTCCTCCGCCCACGGATCGCCGTGGATGTGGTAGCCGTACATCTCCCAGAAGCCTGCCTTCTCCTCGTCCATGAACACCATGCCGCGGACCCACTTCGCGCTCTTCCAGAAGTAGAGCTTCGGCACCACCAGCCGCAGCGGCCAGCCGTGCTCCTTCTCCAGCGGCTTGCCGTTATGAGAATGCGCGAACAACACATCGTCGTCGATCAGCTCGCCGAGCGGCACATTCGTCGTGTAGCCTCCGTAGCTGTGCAGCATCACGTGCTTCGCCTGGTGCTTCAGGCGAAGCCTGCTCATGACGTCGCCGAACCTCACGCCCGTCCAGTCGTTGTCGAACTTGGTCCAGTGCGTAACACAGTGGATGTCGGAGCGCATCGTGGTCTGCGGCAGCGCCATGAACTCGTCCCAGGTGAAATGCACTTCGTCCTCGACCAATCCCACCACCGAGAACTTCCACGTCGCGAGGTCGATCACCGGGATGCCGCCGTAGTGCAGCACGGGCCACCCGTCCGTGAGCTTCTGCCCGGGCGGCAGCCGATCGCCGAACCGCTCCCTGTCTTCCTTGCCACGCTTGTTGAACAGATCCAGTGCCATGCCGCTCGCTATCCTGCATCTACTCGATGCCGCCGCGGCTGCCTTGCCGCGCAAGCCGTCGGATGATGCGCGACCAAGCCGCTTACTGGGCTTTGACGCAGATGACGTTGTCGTGCTTCTTCAGTTCGGCGTCGCTCGTCACGCATCGATCTTCCTTTGGCACGTCTCCCTCGAGCGAGGCGTAGAACGTCGCGGTCTGCCCGTTCGACGAGTACCAGTAGCCGACCTTCGCCGGATCGGCGATCGTGGCCACGGCGTCCGACAGCGCCAGGATCTTGCAGCCGGCATCGATCTCCTTGTAGTTGCAGAGCGTTTGGAGATTGCCGGTGGTCGTCGGATAGCCCCCATCCCGCTCCTTCGCCCTGGCGGCGGCGGCCAGAAGCAACAGCAGATCGCTCCGTCGCTTTTGGTCGCGCTCGGAGGTGTTCAGCCCGCCCCCAGCGCCGTCCGCGATCGTCGGCCGGGGCCGGGGTGTCGGCACGAACCCGATGGGCGTCGCGGTTGGCCCCACGTAGGCGCCCCGGACCGGCGTGCC
Source organism: uncultured Dehalococcoidia bacterium (assembly GCA_964421985.1). Classification (GTDB taxonomy): domain Bacteria; phylum Chloroflexota; class Dehalococcoidia; order DSTF01; family JACRBR01; genus JANXYW01. The sequence goes on from CAYQZE010000057.1 coordinate 26,650, forward strand.
TATCGTGCCGAGCGGCGGGTTGGGCTTCGCCTCTCCGCCCTTCGCAACATCGAGCCAGGCGACGGCCAACAGCGCGAGCGCAACGAGCCCCACCGGTCCGACGATGTCCCAGCGCACGCGCTTGATTCGATGCAATGGTCCCTCCGCGCCATGAGCGCGATGCAATTATAACAATCGCCTGCACTGCCGCGGTTCTGGGATCGCGAGAAGACAGCAGCGTACGCCGGGCGGCAACGAGATCCGGATTCGATCCCGTAGATTGCGGTTTCGCGGCCCCGAACGTCCCCCCTTGATCATCACCCGGGCGCCTGTACTGGCATCGCCGCGATTTCGGACAGCACGGGCCGCACGTACCGCAGGAAGAGGCCGGGGTTCTCGCTCATCGGGAAGTGTCCGAGGTCCGGCATGTCGCGGTAAACCGCACCGCTGATCTGCTCCGCGAGCGCGCGCGCCATCGCGGGCGTGGACGACCAGTCGTACTCGCCGCACATGATGTAGACGGCCAGCTTCGACGTGTCGATCTGGCCGGCCGTCTTGGTCAGGTCGTGGTCCACGGAGTAGTAGTAGAGGTCGCCTTTGAAGACGGGGGGTGCGCCCTGGCTGTAGACCCAGGCGGTTTCGTGGCGCAGGCTCTCCGGGCTCGATGGCGACATCAGGCCGTACATGACGTTTGCCTTGAAGTCGTTGGAGATGCGCGGGTGATGCCAGAACGGCTGGTAGCCGCCCGGCGTGGCCACCGATGCCTCCAGGGCGATGACGGCGCGGAATGCGTCGGGGTGGTGGAGCGCGAGGTCGACGGCGAGATGGCCGCCGATCGAACTGCCCATGAAGGCGGGCCGGTCGAGGCCGAGTTCGCGAGCCAGCGTCACCGGCACCTTCATCAGAAAGTCTTTCGTCAGGCGGTACTCCTGCGCCCACCACGCGATGCCTTCGGGAGGGAGCGACTTGCCGTGGTACGGCAGGTCGTAGGCGATGACGCGGAACCGGTTCGCGATCTCGGGATCGCCGAGCACGTGGCGCCATTGCCGGCCATCCGCCCCCGCGGTGTGCTGCAACAGCAGCGGGATGCCGGTGCCGTTCTCCTCGAAGTACACGCGATACTCGACGCCGTCGATCGTCAGGTAGACGTAGCGGCCGGTGCTCTCGTCGAATCGCGGCATCGGCGCCTCCTCAGGGTGCGCGTTCGGTGCGCAAGATCTCGATTAAGCGCCTCAGCGCCGGATAGTAGGGATACACGTCCTCGATCGCGCCCTCGATCGTGAATCCGTGATGCGCGGCCGCGCCGAAGAGATCCTGATAAAACGGCGGCGGCACAGGGCGCAGCAGCTTCTCCCACCCTTCCGGCGGACCGGCGATGCGGACCGGCGCCGTCGCGCCGGCGGACGATGCGGTCACCTCGGTCATCGCTCCGCCGCGCACGGCGAGGCGCACGGCCTGGGCGCCGCTGACGAGCAAGATGTCGGCATCCCACAGGCGGGCGGCGATGGCGAACTCGCCATCTTCGTTCGCCGCGGCCGGAAGGAGCCGCATCACCCGGTCTTTCACCGCTCCTCCCCGGTGCGGACGAGCGCCGTGATCTCGCACATCGACGGAACCGCCTCGAGTCGCGCGATGGCGTCGTGCAGATCCGTCGCGCGCTTGCGCCCGACGACCGGAGTCGCGAGCGAGAAGAACTTCGCGGACAACGCCTCCCACTGCCGGGTGAGATCGGTGGCGGGGCGGCCGGTGTCGGCTTCGGCTTCGAACGATCGGCCGCCCGCCCGTATCGCGACGGTGACGCGCGTCACATCGAGCCTGGATTGCGGTACGAATGAGACACGATCGCGCATCGCGACGAGCGCGGGATCGCACATCCGGACGTCGCTGAACGCCGCCGGGTCGGTCGTGTCGTCGCCAAGGAGGGCCATCGCGGTGGTGGCGCGGAGGCTGAACTTCCCTTCGAGGCCCGTCGCTGGTTCGGGGATGTCGCAGACGCCGATGCAGCCAGTCGATGCGCGGACCTCCACCGACTCGATAGCGTCCGCGCGTACGCCGGACTCCGCTCGAAGCTTCGATGCCGCCTCGATCGCCGCATGGGTGAGATAGCACGACGCGTGGTACTTGAAGAGCGTATCGGCGATCAGGAACCGGCCATCGAGGCGCTCGAGGGCGGCCACATCCAGCGTTGGCGCGCCGTGGGTCGCTGCGAACCCCTGCACCGTCTCGATGATCGACGGGTTCGCCGTGAAGCCGTTGCGCGCGAGCAGGGCGGCCGTGAGCCCGTTCGCGGCGGCGCGCCCCGCGTGCAACGGCTTCGCCATTGTCCCGAAACCTGACTTCAGTCCGGCCGCCTGCGTGCCGGCCAGCCCGATGGCATGGCGCCATTGGTCGCCGTCGAGCGACAGCAAGTGGGCCGCAGCCGCGGCCGCACCGAACGTGCCCAGCGTGCCGGTGGCGTGAAAGCCGGCGGCATAATGACCGGGGTTGACGAGCGCGCCGAGACGGCACTCGAACTCGATGCCGACGACGAGAGCCACGAGAAGCGACGCGCCGTCGCGGCCATCCCGCTCGGCGAGGGCCAGCACGGCGGGGACGACCGGCGCCGAGGGGTGACCGCTCATCAGCGTATGGGTGTCGTCGAAGTCGAGCGCGTGCGACGTGGCGCCGTTGATCAGGGCGGCGTCCGCTACGCTCGCACGCTGCGAGTGGCCCACGAGCGTCGCATCGCCGCCGCCGTCAGCGAGTTCTCGCACCAAGATGGCCGACAACGGCTCACACGATCCCGCGAGCGCAACGCCGAACCAGTCGAGCATGCAGTGCCGCGCGACCGCCCGCGCATGGGGCGGGATGCTCTCCCAGGTGAGATTGGCGACGCTCTGGATGAGTTCCTGCGTCACCGCGTGTTCCATACCACTTCCTTGGGGCATGCGAGCCACATCCGCTGCTGTTGACGGGCGATTGCGCTAGCGGCCAGTATAGCTTCGATCTAGGATGGTGCCCTCACGTCACGCCATGAGCGCCCCCCGCGGGTGACCAACGGACGCGGCGATGCCGACCAGGGATTGCGATGAGCGGATTCGACCCCCGAACCTTCACTCTGATCCGGAAAGGGCGCACCTTCGAGGATTTCGAGCCGGGCCGGCGCTTTCGCCACCACTGGGGCCGGACGCTGACGGAGTCGGACAACGCGATCTTTACCACCGCCACGCTGACCTATAACCCCCTCTACTTCAATACGGAGTACGCCCGCGCGGCCGGGCACCCTTCCGTCGTCCTCAACCCCATGCTCCTGTTGTGCACGGCCGTCGGTCTGTCGGTGGAGGATCTGAGCGAAGCGGGAGGGCCATTCCTGGGCGTCGACGAGCTGACGTTCCATCGAGCAGCCTATCCCGGGGACACGCTCACCGCCGAAAGCGTCGTTATGTCGCGACGAGAGTCGGGCTCCCGTCCCGGGTTCGGCATCGTGACGTGGCGCACGGAGGGGCGTAACCAGCACGGCGAGCTCGTGCTGGACTATACGCGGACGAATCTGGTCGCCAAGCAGCGGGTGGAGCACGCATGAGCGCGCGCGGGTACCTCACGGAAGACCGGCTCGCCGTTCAGGCGACCGCGCGGCGCTTCGCCGTCGACGAAGTGCTGCCGCTGGCCAACGAACTGGACAAGCGGAAGGCAGACATCCCACGCGACTTCCTCCGCCGCATTGGGAAGATGGGCTACTTCGGGATCATGATCGGTCGCGAATACGGCGGCATGGGCCTCGGTGTCTTCGAGTACGCGTTGATCAGCGAGGAGTTGGCGCGCGGCTGGATGAGCGTCGCCAGCATCATCGCGCGCGGCAACGGCATGGGCACGCAGGCGCGAGATCCGCAGCGTCGCGCGACGCTCCTGCGGCGCAGCGCCGCAGGAGAATGGATCGGGGCCGCCGCGCTCTCGGAGCCGGGGGCGGGTTCTGATCTCGCGAACGTGCAATGCCGGGCCCTGCGGGACGGCGACGAGTACGTGATCAGCGGCGAGAAGCGCTGGTGCGGGAACGCGCTCGCGGCGGACTTCATCATGCTGCTTGCCCGGACATCCGAGCCGGACGAGGGGGAGAACCGTTCGCGGGGCCTCGAGAGCATCCTGATCGAGAAGGATCGCGACCAATTCCCGGACGGGCTCACAGGCACTCCGATCGACAAGATCGGGTACTACGGCATCACGACGTATCACCTCGTGTTCGATGGGCTGCGCGTCCCGGCGGACGCGCTGCTAGGCGCGCGGGCGTCGGAGAGCGCCCCCGTTCCGCGCGCGGCCGGGCGAGCGTTCAACGCGACCATGCAGGGCCTGAACATCGCCCGCATTCACACGGCCGCGCGCGCGATCGGACTGGCGCGCGGCGCGCTTGAGGATTCGCTGGCGTACGCCCGGGAGCGCGTGCAGTTCGGCAAAGCGATCGGGTCGTTCCAGGCGATTCGCTTCAAGCTGGCGGACATGGCGACACAGATCGAGGCGGCACGCGCGCTGATGTACCAGGTCGCCGAGCGCTGCGACGCCGGCGAGTCGATCGAGAAGGAAGCCGCGATGGCGAAGCTCTTCGCTACCGAGATGGCGGAGCGCGTGACCGGCGAGGCGATCCAGGTCCACGGCGGCAACGGCTACACGACAGAACGCGCCGTCGAGCGCTACTGGCGCGACGCGCGCCTGACGACGATCTTCGAAGGTACGTCCGAGATCCAGCGCGTGATCATCTCCGACCGGCTGCTGGGGCGCGCACGATGATCGATCGGGAGGCACTGACGGGAGCCGCCAACTACTTCGAGGACTTCGCCGTCGGCGACCGCTACCGCCATGCGCGCGGGACGACGGTCGGCGAGGTCGAGAACCAGTTGCTGACGAAGCTGGTGATGAACACGGCGCACGCGCACTTCAACGAGCACGCGATGAAGGACACGGCCGTCGGGCAGCGCCTCGTGTTCGGTCTTGTCACCGGTTCGATCGTGATCGGTCTGGCGACGCAGGACGTGGCCGAACACGCCATCGCCGAACTGGCGCTCGACAACATGCGGTTCAAGGCTCCCGTCTTCCACGGCGACACGCTCTACGCCTACACAGAGGTGCTCTCGAAGGAGGACGCCGATCGCGCGGATGCCGGCATCGTGCGATTCAGGCACTGGGGTGTGAATCAGGACGGCATCGTCGTATTCGAAGGCGAGCGCACCGTGCTGATACGCCGGCGTGCCGCAATGGAGGCCCCGTGAGCGAACGTACCGGCCCGCTGCAGGACGTACGCATCGTCGACCTGACGCAGGCGCTCGCAGGCCCGTACTGCACCATGCTCCTTGCCGATCTCGGCGCGGACGTGATCAAGGTCGAACCGCCGCGAGGCGATATGACGCGCGGGATGCCGCCCTGGGCCGGCGACCGTGAGTCGGCGCCGTACGGCGGGTACTTCGCCAGCATCAACCGCAACAAGCGCAGCATCAAGCTCGACTTGCGAGACGCCGCCGAGCGCGAGATCTTCTTCCGTCTCGTCGACACGGCCGATGCGGTCGTCGAGAACTCGAAGGTCGGCGTGATGGACAAGCTCGGCGTCGGCTACGACGAGGTACGCGCACGCAACCCGCGTGCTGTCTACGGCGCGATCCGGGGCTTCGGCGACCCGCGCACGGGCGAGAGCCCGTACGCGTCGTGGCCGGCGTTCGACGTGATCGCTCAGAGCATGGGCGGCCTCGTCGGCACCACTGGCCCGACCGGCTCCGCCGGCTATCCAGCCGGCGCAAGCATGGGGGATATTTTCCCGGGTACGCTCGCCGCGCTCGGCATCGTCGCGGCCGTGCACCGCGCTCGCGTCACAGGCGAAGGTCAGTTCGTCGACGTCGCTATGTACGACGCCGTCCTGGCGCTCTGCGAGAACATCGTCTACCAGTACTCGTTCGCGGGCCGCGTGCTCGAACCGAAGGGCACCGGCCACGCCGCGCTCTGCCCCTTCGACGTCTTCCCAACATCCGACGGCGCCGTCGCCATCGCCGCCCCGACGCCGAACCACTGGAGCGTCCTCTGCGCGCTGATCGGCCGCGTCGACCTGATCGACGATCCGCGCACCTTCGAGAACATCGCCCGCCTCGATCATCGCGATATTGTCGTCGACGCGATCTCGTCGTGGACGCGCGAACGCACCAGAGCGGAGGTTGTCGCCGAGATGGCCGGCCGCGTGCCGTGCGGTCCGGTCAACAACGCACGCGACATCTTCGCCGACCCGCACGTCGCCGCGCGCCATATGCTCGCCGATATCGAGCTGTCTGACGGCCGCCACGCGCAGATCGCCGCACCACCGATCAAGTTCACGGAGACGCCCACACGCGTCTACCGACGGCCGCCACTGCTAGACGAACATCGGGACGAGATCCTGGCGGAAGCGGGGATTGCGCCGGCGACGACCGGCGTGGACGCTGGAGGTGGTTCGTGAGCACGCGATTGCGCCGATCCGAGCTTGCCGTGCCGGGCTCGCAGCAGAAGATGATCGCCAAGGCCGCTGATTGCGATGCCGACCTGGTCTTTCTCGACCTGGAAGACGCCGTCGTGCCGGCGGAGAAGGAGCGCGCCCGCGCGCAGGTGATCGCGGCGCTCAACGAGATCGACTGGGGGCGCAAGGTGCGCGCCGTCCGCATCAACTCGATGGATACGGTGTGGGCGCATGACGACATCATCGACGTCGTGACGAACGCAGGCCTGCATCTCGACATCATCATCGTGCCGAAGGTGAAAGCGCCGCGGGATGTCTGGTTCGTCGAGACGCTGCTCGCGCAGCTCGAGGCGAAGCTTCGTTTGGGCCGCCGAATCGGCCTGGAAGTCTTGATCGAGGAGACGGAGGCGCTGGCGCGGGTCGAAGAGATCGCGGCCGCCTCGCCCAGGCTGGAGGCATTGATCCTCGGCGTCGGCGACCTGTCGGCGAGCCAGGGAATCCGGACGGGTCACATCAGTGATCCGGCGATGCGCTACCCCGGCGACATGTGGCACTACGCGCGGAACCGGATGATCGTCGCGGCCCGGGCGAACGGGCTGGACGCGATTGACGGCCCGTACCCGAACTACCGCGACGACGATGGCTATCGCCGCGAAGCGAGCTGGGGCAGCACGCTGGGCTGCGCCGGCAAGTGGTGCATCCATCCGAGCCAGATTGCGATCGCGAACGACGTGTTCGCGCCGACCGAGAAGGAGATCGCGCTGGCGAAGCGCATGTGCGACGCCTACGAGGCCGCGCAGAGCGGCGGCGCGGGCGCGGCGGGGGAGTCGGGTGTGCTGGTGGATGCCGCGTCGGTACGGATCTTCCAGGGAGTGCTGGAGCGTGCCCGTCTGACGGGACGAGCGTGACCGATGCCCACCTCCATTACGACGTGCACCCCGGCAACGGGCCCTTCATGCTCTTCGTGCACGGCTTTCTGTCGAGCAGGTCACAGTGGCGCCCTAACCTTGATTCTCTGTCGCAGGTGGCCACACCCGTCGTGGTGGAACTCTTCGGCCACGGCCGTTCGCCGTCGCCGGACGACCCGGCCGCCTACACACCATCGAACTATGCTGTTGAGTTCGAGCGCATCCGTGAAGCGCTCGGCGTCGATCGATGGCTCGTGTGCGGACAGTCGCTGGGTGCGGCGCTCTCCCTGCGCTACGCGCTCGACTACCCGGAACGGGTCATCGCCCACATCTTCACGAATTCGATGTCGGCGTTGGCCGAGGAGGGCTGGGCGGACCAAGTGCGGCCCGGCCTGGAAGGGCAGGCGCGGCGTCTCGCGGAGGAGGGGCGCGGCGTGCTGGAGCAGCATCCGCTCAGCCCGCTGCGCAATCGGCGTCTTCCGCCGATCCAGCGCGAAGCGTTCGCCGCCGACGCGAAGCTGCTCGATCCCGCCGGCATCGCACGCACGGGATTGTTCACGATCCCGGACTCCTCCGTGCGCGCGCGCGTGGGGTCGAACAGCGTGCCCACGTTGCTCGCGGTCGGGCAGCGCGAGATGCGGTTCGCCCCCTACTGGCACTTCGCCGAGACGGAGATGCCGCTGCTCACGGTCGCGGAGATCCACGCGGGGCACGCACCGAACCTCGACGCGGCCGAAGCCTTTAACGACGCGGTGCTCGCCTTCGTGCGCACGCATCACGCCGACGACTGAGCCGCACACCGGACGGAGGTGCTACCCGGCTGAACTCCGTGCTTCGAACTCATCTGCCTGCGGTGCGCGAGCGTTTCGCCCCTTCACAAGACGATACTGCTCGGCGAGGATCACGCCGGCCGCACAGAGCGCGGCCTCGATGCCGATCGCCCAACGCACGCTGGTGAGCTCACTCAGCAGGCCGGTAAGAAATCCACCGATCAGCCGATCAACGGAGCGTCGTAATGGGCCGGCATTGCAACAGGTAGAGCACGTTGCCCGCGATCGCGCACTCAACGTCGACCGCGTGACCCACGGCGCTCTCGAGCATCACGGCCAATTGCGCGACCTCTCGGATCTGCGCGTCGTCCAGGCTGGACCTCGTCTGCAGATCCGAAGGGACGTCCGCCTCGGCCGTACCCGTCTCCGTCATCACGGTCATGCGATCCTTGCGCGCGACGTCCCGTGACGAGATCTCGAGACCCCGCTTATCGACCACAAACGTATCCGGCGTCGCCGCGCCGCCGACGATGCTCTCGCCCAGGCCCCAGTTCGCGTTGATCATCACCTGGTCGCGGTTGCCGGAGATGGGGTTGGCGCTGAACACGACCGCCGCTACGTCCGCGGGGACGAGCTGCTGCACCAGCACGGCCATCTGCACATCGTCGACGGACAGGCTGCGTTGGCGGCGGTAGGCGAGCGCCTCGGCCGACGAGGCTGACAGGACGCAGCGGCGGACCGCATCGAGGACGGCATCGACACCGCGGATGTTCAGGTAGGTGTCGTGCTGCCCCGCGAAGGACGCGTCGGCGCCGTCCTCATCGAGCGCCGAGGAGCGAACCGCGACGGCGGGCTGGGGCGTACCGCATCGGTCGCCGAGCCCGCGATACGCGTGCTCGACCGCCGCCACCAGTGCGTCAACCATCGCGTGGTCGACCGCGGGCAGCGCCGGGATGGCGAAGCCCGGCGGCACTCTGTGGAGCGCTGCGAGCCGGCTGAGGCTCGCCGCCTTTCCGCCGACGACAGATTGATCGTGGCAATCGTCATCGCCCAACCAGCGAATGTGGCTCATCGCCGCTCCTTCAGATCCTCTCCGAACGCGCTGTCAAGTCTAATACCCGCTGCGGCCCGGTGCGCTACCGCCGAGGTCTCGGCATGGGTACCATCCAGCAGACATCACGTGCTGTCCTCGCGCCACGGGCACGCCGCCGAGGGCAACGCCGGACAACCCGATCTGAGATCCTCCTGACGACCGGACCCCCGGCAGGGAGAGATACTATTTGATGACAGACGCGCCCGAGAGCATATGGAAGGAAGAGGAGCGATGACGCGCGATCCGCTGCATACCCGGCTCTGCGACACGCTCGGGATCGAGTTTCCGATCATCGCGTTCACACACTGCAAGGACGTGGCGGTGGCCGTCATCAACGCCGGCGCCTTCGCGGTGTACGGAGCGGCGCCGCACAGCCCGGACGAAATCGTCGCGGACATCAAGTGGATCCGCGACCGCATCGGCGGCAAGCAGTTTGGCATGGACCTGCTGCTTCCGGCGGCGGCGCCGCCGGCGGGGACGATCGATGAATTGCGTGCGCAGATCCCCGAAGAGCACGTGCGCTTCGTCGAGGCGATGAAGGAGCGCTACCAGATCCCGGCGCCGAAAGGCGTCGTCGAGCACTTCCAGCTGGGCTGGATCAACCAGGACCGCGCCCGCAAGCAGCTCGATGTCGTGCTCGAGGAGCGTGTGCCCGTACTGGCGTTCGGGCTGGGCAGCCCGGCGTTCATCATCGAAGCGGCACACCAGCGCGGCATCCAGGTATGGGGCCTTGTGGGCAAGCCGCGGCAGGCGGTGCGAGAGATCGAGGCGGGCGTGGATGCGATCATCGCGCAGGGCTCGGACGCTGCCGGGCACACGGGCTCCATCGGGACGTACTCGATCGTGCCTGCGGTGAAAGCGATCGCCGGCGATGTGCCGGTGATCGCGGCCGGCGGGGTAACGACCGGGCAGCACCTGGCGGCGGCGTTGTGCCTGGGCGCGGCGGGGGTGTGGACGGGCACCGTCTGGCTGCCGTCGCGCGAATCGGATGTCGACATCATCCTGAAGGAGAAGCTGATCGCGGCGAGCGCCGACGACACCGTGCACTCGAAGTGCATGTCCGGCTTCTCTATGCGCATCCTCAAGTGCACGTGGACGGAGGAGTGGGAGCGGCCGGAGGCGCCGGCGCCGCTGCCGGCGCCCTACCAGCTCCTCCTCGGCGGCGAACTGCACCAGGCGGTGAAGGACTATCGCATCGAGCCGTTCATGACCGATGCGGCCGGCCAGGGCGTAGGGTTGGTGACGTCGATGAAGCCGGCGCGCCAGATCGTGTTCGACATGGTCGATGAGGCGCGCTCGGTGTTCGAGGAGCTGACCAGCGATTCGTCCGTCCCGGCGATGAGTTGAGCCGCCTCGCGTGACGGAGCCATCGGTCAGCATCCGTCCGGGATTCGAGGCGTCGGTCGCAGGCAAGACCGCTGAGTGCGACGGCGGCGACGCTGTCCCCGGCACGAATCTGGCGGGGCGGCAGGAGTTCTCCGGCACGCTCACCGGGGACTATGTCGACCACGGCGACCCGCCGTGGCGGTGGTATCTGATGCGCGACCTTACACGGCGGCCGGACGGGTACCAGTTCGACGAGGTCTGGTGCGAGAGCGAGTCGCTCTTTCTGAGCGACCCTCCGGGCGCCGCACCGCCACGCGCAGGGGGCGGCTGATGCGCATCGTCGTGTGCGTGAAGGAGGTCGCGGATCCGGATGCGGTGAACAGCTACGCCGTGGCAGGGCGCCTCGCCATCGGCGATGATGGACGCACGCTGACGCAGGCAGCGATCACGCGGCTGATGAACGCATACGACGAGCAGGCGCTCGAAGCGGCGCTGCGGCTGCGCGACGCCGGTGCGGAGGGCACCGTCACGGCCGTCACCGTGAGCAACGACGGCGCCTCCCTGCTGAAGCACGCGGCGGCGCTCGGCGCGGATGAGATCGTCGCCGTTGCCCCCGGCGCGGCCGACCTCGATTGTGCTGGCGTGGCAACGCTGCTCGCCGCCTACGTGCGCCATAGCGGCGGCGCGGATCTCGTGCTCTGCGGGCGGCAGGCCTCGGACGACGACCAGGGCGTCGTACCGGCGATGCTCGGCGAAGCGCTGGGCATGCCGATCGTAACGATCGCGCGCGCAATCCTGCCGGCACAGTCAGACGCGAACGGCTGCGTGCGGGTGACGCGCGTGACGCCAGACGGCGACGAAGTGGTCGAGGCGTCGCTTCCCTGCGTCGTGACAGTGAGCAACGAGTTGGGGCCACCCCGCTACCCGACGGCCGCGCGCTCGATGGCTGCGCGCAAGATGCAGGCCCAGGTGCTGACGGCGGAGGCACTCGGCGTTTCGTTCGACGAACTGAGGCCGCGCGTCTCGCTGCAGCGGATGTTCGTGCCGGAGACCCACGGCAACTGCGAGTTCATCGCCGGCGAGGACGCCGCCGCACTGGCAGACGCGCTCGCCGCGCGACTACGCGCCGAACGGCTGCTCGGGTGAGAGAGGAATGATGCCGGCCGACGTCGTCGTGTGCACCTGGGCGTCAGGGCGCGACGGAGCCGACGCCGCCGCGCCGGAGCTGCTGACGCTCGGGCGCCGGACGTCGGCCCGGATCGGCGGTGCGCTACGTTGGCTCGTGCTCGGCGAGACGACCGCGGCGGTCCAGCAGGTCGCCGCGCGTTATGGGGCCAGCGCGCTCGAGTGCGTGCGATCCCAGCGGCTGGCGGGCTTCCGGGCCGACCTCTACGTCGAGGCGTTATCGCAGTACTGCGCGGCGCGCGCGCCGCGCCTGCTGTTGATGTCGCAGACGTTCGATGCGCGGCTGCTTGCGCCGCGTTTGGCGGCCCGCAGCGGCGGAGGCGTCGTGATGAACGGCCTCGATATCGCCGTCGACGGCGGCGAGGTGCGCGTGACGGCGTCCGCGTACGGCGGTGATACGCACGCCGTGTACGCGTTCACCGGCAGCGGGACGGACATCGTTGCGATGATGCCGGGCGCGATCGAGCCGGAACCGGTCGAGCCGTCAACCCACGTGGTGGATGAGACCGATATTGCCGTCGAGCTCGACGGCGTCGAAGAACGCGTTCGCGTGGTGGAGCCGGCGCGCGCGACGGGGCCGCGCCTCGAAGATGCGGCGATCATCGTCGCCGGCGGTCGCGGGATCGGGACTGCGGTACACTTCCGGCTGATCGAGGAGCTGGCGGAGGCCGTGGGCGGAATGGCCGCGGCGTCCCGTCCTCTCGTTGATGACGGCTGGGCAGCATCGTCGCAGCAGGTGGGGTTAACGGGCAAGATCGTACGGCCGGCGCTGTACATTGCGGTCGGCGTGTCCGGCGCGAGCCAGCACATGGCGGGCTGCTCGGCAGCGAAGACGATCGTGGCGATCAATCGCGACCCGCATGCAGCGATCTTCCGGCATGCGCGCTACGGCGTGGTGGGCGACTGCCTGGAGATCTTGCCGGAGCTGATTCGAGCGCTTCGCAGCGGGTGAAAGGGGACGACTTCGTGCCTGACTACGATCACTATACGTTCATACGCGTTGAATTCCGTGAGAGCGTGGCACTGTGCACGCTGAACCGCCCGGACGCGCTCAACTCCATCACGCGCGAAGGGCATCATGAGCTGGAGGCGCTGTTCGGGCAGTTGGCAGACGACGGGGCGGTGAACGCCGTTGTGCTCACCGGCGCGGGACGGGCCTTCTGCGCGGGCGGCGACGTGAAGGGGATGGACCCCGACGCGTACGACTCGCCGGCGGGCATCTTCGATTCGGGCGCGCGCAACCTGCTGGCGCGGCTGCTGGCGATCGAGAAGCCCGTCATCGCCGCCGTCAACGGTGACGCGGTGGGCCTGGGCGCGACCATTGCCCTCGCCTGCGACGTCGTATTCATGGCCGAGGGAGCGCGAATCGGCGACCCGCACGTGAAGGTGGGTCTGGTGCCGGGCGATGGAGGCGCGGTGCTCTGGCCGCTCCTCGTGGGGCCAGCGCGCGCCAAGGAGTACCTGATGACGGGCGACCTGTTGCCGGCCGTCGAAGCCGAGCGGATCGGCCTGGTGAATCACGTGCGTCCGGCGGACAGTGTGTTGGATGACGCGATGGCACTGGCGACGCGGCTGGCGAACGGCGCGACGCTGGCGATTCGGTTCGCGAAGCTCTCGGTGCAGCGGACGTTGCTGCAGAGCGTGCTCGGCAGCCTCGATCTGTCGCTGGCGCTCGAAGCGTTGACGGGGAACAGCAAGGACTACGAAGAGGCGATCGGCGCATTCGCGGAGAAACGCAAGCCGAACTTCCAGGGACGGTAGCGAGCGGAGCCGGCCAGCATGGATTTCCGTTTCAGCCAGGAGGACGAGGCGTTCCGCGCGGAGATGCGCGCGTTTCTGGCGAGGGAGTGGGCCGGCGGCACCGGCGACGCGCCCGTCGACAACGACGAGGAGTTCCAGGCGGAACGCGTCTTCGAGAAGAAACTTGCACAGCGTGGCTGGCTGACGCTGGCGTGGCCTGTCGAGTACGGCGGGCAGGCTGCGACCCACATCCGCCAGGCGATCATGAAGGAGGAGTGCGCCTACTTCCGCGCCCCGATCGGCGGCGGGCCCGGCGGACAGGCGACCAACCTCGTGGGCCCGGCCGTGATGGTGCACGGCACCGACGAGCAGAAGCGACGGTTCCTGCCGCCGATCGCGGCGGGCGACGCGACGTGGTGCCAGGGCTTCTCAGAGCCGAACGCCGGCTCCGACCTGGCGTCGGTGCAGATGCGGGCGGAGCGCGCGGGCGACCACTACGTGCTGAACGGGCACAAGACGTGGACATCGGGCGCCGCGTACTCCGACTGGATCCACGTCATCGCGCGGACGGATCCCGAGGCGCCGAAGCATAAGGGCATCTCGTACTTCCTCGTCGACATGAAGTCGCCGGGCATCAGCTATCGGCGGATCCACCAGATCACGGGTCGATCAGGCTTCTACGAGACGTTCTTCGACAACGTGACGGTGCCACGGGCGAACCTGCTGGGCGAGGAGAACCGGGGGTGGTACGTGACGACCACCACCCTCGACTTCGAGCGATCGGGCGTCCACAGGATCGGCGGGCTGCGCCGCTTCTACGACGAACTGACGGCGCATCTGCGCGGGACGCCGGCCGGGCACCGCCCCGACCAACCCGAGCGCACGGCACTTCGGCTGGCGGACCATCGCATCGAGATCGAGGTGGGGCGATGGCTGGCGTACCGTGTTGCGTGGCTGCAGAGCAGGGGGCAGATCCCCAACTACGAAGCGTCGGCGTCGAAGGCCTACGCAACCGAGCTGTGCCAGCGGTTCGCGAACAGCGCAGTCAACATTCTGGGGCTGGGCGGGGCGCTTCAGCAATTCTCGTATCTCGCGCCGGCCCAGGGACGCATGAACTTCTTCTACCTTATGACGGTGCACTTTACGATCTCGGCGGGAACAAGCGAGATCCAACGAAACATCGTCGCACAGCGCGGCCTGGGGCTGCCGCGCTCCTAGGCGTCGTCCCGGAAGGCGTCGATGGCGCCGCGAAGGCCCTTCTCGCGCACCAGGGCGCGCATGCTCTTCACCGCATCGGATTCGTGCAAGATGGCGTCCCACTCGACGCCGAGCTGAACGGCGGTCGAGAAGCCCATGATGTCCATCTGGCGGTTGATCGCCAGCTTCTTCACGCGCAGGATCTCGCGCGGGACGCGCACGATCTCGCGGGCGATGCGCTCCACCTCGGCTTCGAGCCTCGCTTCCGGGACGGCGAGCGTCGCCCAGCCCCAGTCGGCCGCCTCGCGCCCGTTGATGGCGCTGCCGGGGCGGAATGACATGTACTTGGCGCGCGAAGGGCCGACGAGCCACGCCCAGATGGGGCTGATGAAACCGCCGCCGAGCGGCAGGCCCGGCCAGGCGATGCGGGCCTCGTCGGCCGCGACGATCAGATCGCACATCATGCAAAGTTGCGTCGCGCCGCCGATGCAATGGCCCTGCACCTGCGCGATGACCGGCTGAGGCAGATCGCGCACTAGCATCCAGCGCCGCAGCGTGTCCTCGAGGCGTGCGTGGTCGTGCAGGATGTCTGGTCGTGGCGGGCGGAGCGCATCGGGGTCGCGGCTCGGCGTGGGCACGACGTCGTAACCGGCGGAAAAAGAACCGCCAGAGCCCCGAAGGATCAGCAGGCTGATGTCGGCGCGGCCACGCACTTCAGCGACGGCATCCTCGAACTCGTTGAGCATGATGTCGTCGAAGGCGTTGCGTTTTTCAGGCCGATTGAAGGTGAGGCGCGCGATCTTGCCGTCGTAGCCGAGATCGATCGTTGTGCGCGCCATCCGAGCCCTCCTCAGCCACCCCAGACATCAACGAGTGGCGCGTAGCCGATCACAGCATCTGCTTCCAATGCGTCCATCGTATCGCTATCCAGCCCCAGCAGGCCGGCCAGCACCTCCCGGTTGTGCTGGCCCAGGAGGGGGGCGGGGCGCCGGCTCAGAAGCCGTTTGCCGTCGAGCAGCCAGGCCGACGCAGGATACTCGTGGACACCCGCTTCCGGATGGGCGACTTCTTCGAAGAAGCCGCGTGCCCGCACGTGTTCGTCCTCGAAGATCTGACGGTTGCTGTAGACCGGGGCGGCGACGATGTCCGCGGCTTCGAGTTCGCGCGCGGCAGCGTCCTGGCTACGTCCACGCGTCCACGATGTGATCGCATCGTCGATATCGTCCGCGCGGAGGCGACGGCCGTCGGCCGTCACCAGCGAAGGGTCGGTGGTCCATTCAGGCCGTTCGATCAGTTCGGCGAGGGCGCGCCATTGCGCTTCGGTACGGACGCTGAGCGTGATCCATGTGTCGTCCTCGCGCGCGGGATAGCAGCCCTGCGGAGCCGCGATGAGGTCGCGGTTGCCCATGCGATCGTACAGCTCGCCGTTGGCGGCGTACTGCAGGACGGCATCGGCTGCGAAGCAGGTCAGCGTCTCGATCTGCGCCACCTCGACGATCTGCCCTGTGCCGGTGGCCTCCCGCTCAAACAGCGCCATCATGACGGCGGCGGCCGCGTGGACGCCGGCGATCGGGTCGCCGTACCAGAAGCCCGACTTCATCGGCGGGCCGCCTTGGTAGCCGGTGAGATTGGTGATGCCGGACAGCATCTCCAGCGTGGAACCGAAGCCGAGGTAGTTGCGCTCCGGGCCGTCAGCGCCGATCGCGGGCATGCGCAACAGCACCAGGCGCGCGTTGAGCCTGCGCAGCTCAGCGAAGCCTAGCCCGAACTTCTCCATCTCGCCCGGCGCGAAGTTCTCGGCAACGACATCGCTCACGGCGGCGAGCCGGCGGAAGAGATCGGCGCCGCGCGCGTCCTTGAGGTTCAGCGTGATGCCGCGCTTGTTGCGGTTGGGCTTGAGAAACGTATCGGCGCGCTCGTACGGGCGCTCGGCGCCGCGATTCGCGTACGCGCGCCAGTCCTCGCTGGCCGCGGGCCCGCGCGTCAGGTCGTACGCCTGCATCGCTTCGACCTTGATCACGTCCGCACCGAGGTCGCCGAGGATCTTGGTGCACCACGGCCCCGCCCACGATGCGGTCACATCGAGCACGCGCACGCCATCGAGCGGAAGCGGTGGGTCAGACAACGCCTGCCTCCACGAACGCGCGGAGCTCAGCCGCGCTCAGCCCCAGATGATCGCAGTAGACGCTCGCGTTGTGCTGCCCAAGCGTCGGAGCGGCCGCGGCCGACCAGCGAGGCTGTTCAAGCCGGAATGGCGCGCCCGGACCGCGCGCCCGGCCGATGCCCGGGTGTTCGACCTCGTCGAAATAGCCGCGCGCGTTGAGTTGCGGCGAATCGAGGATCTCCTTCGCCGTGCGCACGCTGGCGAATGGCAGACCGGCCGCCTGGCCCAGGTGATACACCTCCGCCGTCGTGTGGGAGACGATCCAGGGCAGCATCAACGCATCGATCTCGTCGCCGTGCTTGACGCGGCCGCGCAGCGTGCGGAAGCGTTCGTCGGCCAGGCGCTCGTCCTCCATCAGCGCCGGCACGCGCCGCCACAACGTGCCCGATCCGGGCACAACGACCCCGGCGTAGCCATCGGCACAGGGGTAGACGCCGTTCGCGACGTCGGCCACGGCATCGCGTCCCACCTCGACGCGCTCGAACGACCACTTCATCAGGGTGCTGTGCAGAAACTGCAAGACGCACTCCAGGATCGCGACGTCGGCGTGGTGCGCAGATCCCGTGCGCCTGGCGGCGAGCGCGGTCGCCATCGCCGCGGCGAGCACGTTCGCGCCGGCGATGAGCTGCGCCTGGTGGCCCCACATCTTGAGCGGCGGGCGGTCGCGCGAGCCAGTACGCGCCATCATACCGCCGAGCGCCTGGAGCGTGATCTCCGCGGCCGGCCGGTCGCGATACGGGCCGGTCTCGCCGAAGTTCGTCACGCTCACCGTGGCGATGCGCGGATTGACTTCGGCGAGCGCGTCGTGATCCACGCAAAACAGCCGTTTGCGGTCCGGGCGGATGCTCTCGATCACGAGGTCCGCGCTCGCCACGAGCTGCCTGAGCAGGGCGCGGCCCCGGGCGGAGTTGAGATCGAGCGTGACGCCGTGCTTGCCGGCGTTCAGCCATGCGAAGAAGGCGCTGGTTTCGTCGCCCGTCGCGCCAGCCTTCAGCGGCGGCAACCGTCGCGCCCAATCTCCGTGCAGCGGGCGCTCGACCTTGGTGACGGTCGCGCCGTACCCGGCAAGGATGCGCGTCGCGTAGGGCCCGGCCACACCGGACGTGAGATCGAGCACGCGAAGGTTGCGCAGCGCCGACGGCGGGTTCGCCGTCATTTCAGGACGGCGGCGTTGGCGGGCGACGCGACGCCGCCGGGGATGTTCAGAGGGTTCGACGCGAAGAAGCCTTCGTACCGCCCGTCGCGTCGGCAATCGCCGGCGAGATCCTCGAAGTTCCACAGTTCGCCGATGGGCATGCCGAGCATCGGCAGGATGCGCCGGTGGAGCGAGCCGGCGGCCTTGTCGCCGGGCGCGACCTCCAATGCGGGGTTATCGGCAGCGACCGCAGCGATGCGAAGGTCCCACAGGTAGCGCGCCGTGTCTTCCCCGGCGTAGAGGCCGGGAAAAGCGAACGTCTTCGCGAACGTCGCGCGGCCCTCGTGGTCGGCGCCAAGGTAGCCGCTCATCCAGCCGGTCCGGATGAGCAAGATGTCGCCGGATTTGATCGCCACGTGCTGCAACGCCCGCGCCGCCTCCAGGTGCTCGGCGCGGATGGCGAACGATCCGAGCGGCTCGACGGGCGTGCCCTGCGATGCGAGATGCGCCGCGACGTCGAGCAGCACCGCGCGGCCGAACAGCCCGTGCGAGACGAAGTGCTCAATACCGAGGAGGTCGCCACCGTGCGTCGCGCGCTCGGGGGCAGTGCCGTTGTAGTAGCCGAACTCGCGCGCCGCGACGTGGCGGAACCCGTCCCACTGCGACGAAACCTGCAAGTAGAGCTGGTCAACGTAGTCGTCCTGCTCGTTGCGCCCGAGCGGCACGATGTGATGCTCGTAGGGCTTGCGACGAAAGAGCGGTGGGTCGGGCACATTCAGCGGCAGCGAGAGGTTGAACGCCACGCCGCGCTGAATAAGCGCGGCGGCGTCGGCGCGCTGTTCGGGACCAAGATGGTTTAGCGTGCCAAGCTGATCGTCCGCGCCAAAGACGCCCCACGCGCAGCGCATGCCAAGCGCTTCGTTGAATGGCAGGTCATCGTAATCCGGGACGTTCACCATCGCTCGCTCCGTCGTCGTCGGCGCGCGATCAGTGTGCTGGCGGAAGCGGTGAGGAGCTATCGGGCATGGTGGTGCAACGACTGTGGGGCGGAACCTGACAGTCTCTCTTGCGGCTCCCACTTGACCCGGCGAGACCGCGTATCGAGACTGAAGCGCGCGCGCATGAAGGGCACCGCGTGACAAGAAGGGACGAACTGACGATGGACCTCCGCGTGGTCGAACTCAGCCACACCGCCGCGACCGCGTTTGCCGGGCGCCTCTTCGGCGACGCGGGTGCGGACGTCATGCTCGTCGAACCGCCCGATGGTCACGCTCTCCGAAGGGAAGGACCGTTCCTCAACGATCGCGAGGACGGAGAAACGTCGGCAGCGCACCTCCACGTGAACGCGGGGAAGCGGTCGGTCGTGCTCGACATGCCGGCCGACGCGAGCGCGCTCACCGCGCTGGTCGGGACGGCGGACATCTTCATCACCGACTTCGCCTCGGCAACGCTCGATCCGATGGGCCTGGGATGGGATGCGCTGCACGATCGGCAACCGTCGCTGGTGATGACGCGCGTGACGGCGTTCGGTGAGACGGGGCCCTACCGCGGCTACGTGAGCACGAATCTCGTGAGCATGGCGCTGGGAGGTCAGCTGAAGATCACCGGCGATCCAGGACGCCCCCCTTTGTGCAATTTCGGATCGCAGGCGCTGTACCAGGCCGGCCTCGCCGCGTTCGCGGGTACGCTCGCGAACCTGATGGGGTGCGACGCGAGCGGCGAAGGAGCCTACCTGGACCTGTCCGTGCAGGATGTGGTGGCGAACAACCTGGAGGGCCGCAGCCTGACGTTCAACCTGGGCGTGATGGCCGAACGCGCCGGGCTGAACGTGTCGGCCGTCTACGGCGTCTATCCCTGTGCCGATGGCTGGGTCTTCGTCTCGGCGTTCGCGCCGGCGTTGTGGGAGCAGCTCAAGGAGGCGTCGCGGATCGCCGAGCTGGACGACGAGCGCTTCTCCACGCAGAGCGGCCGTCTGGCGAACAACGACGAACTGCAAGCGATCATCACCGGCTGGACGGTGAGTCGCACGTGCGACGACCTGCGGGCGCTCGCGCAGCGCGGCTATCCGCTCACGGTGAGCGAGACACCCGAGCGCCTGCTGCGGTCGGAGCAATGGGGTACACGCCGCGTTGTGCAGGAGGCCGAGCATCCGGTTGCCGGCAGGATCTCCGTGCTGGCGCCGGCGTGGCTCGACAGTGATCGTGCTGCCCTCGCGCCGGCGCCTCTGCTAGGCGCGCACACCGCGGAGATCGTGGGCGCGCTAACACCGGTGGCACGGTAATGGACTGGAGAGGCGGACGGCTGCCGCTCACCGGCATGCTCGTCGTCGACTGGTCGGTGTACTGGGCGGGGCCGTACCTGGCGTTGATGCTGCATGACCTCGGCGCCGAGGTGATCAAGGTCGAGTCCCCGTCGAGCTGGGATCCGATGCGAACGGTGATCGACGTCAATCGCGGCGTGCGCGGCACGGCCGTGCCGATGACGCCGCAGCAGCGGTCGAACGTCAACCAGCACTTCAACGAGTGGAACCGCGGCAAGCGTGGCACCGCCATCGAGCTGCGCGACCCGCGCGGCCGCCGGATGCTGATGGACCTCGTTGCGAGGTCGCAGGTGTTCATCGAGAACCACCGCCCGCACGTCAAAGCGAAGCTCGGCATCGGCTACGAGGACCTGCGCGCCGTCCGCCCGGACCTCGTCTACGTCTCGTTGTCCGGCTACGGCCAACAGCCGCCGGAACGCGACGCGATGGCGCTGGGCAGCCCGGTCGAGGTGGCGAGCGGGCTGTTCTCGCTGAACGGCTATCCGGGCGACCCGACACCGGCGAAGACCGGCTTCAGCTACGGCGACCCTGTGGGGGCGCTGACGGCGCTGTCGGCGACGCTGCTGGCGATACGGGAGGCGCGTCGCAGCGGGCAAGGACGCCATCTCGACGTGTCGCTGCGCGATGCGCTGTCATTCGGCGTCGGCGCGGCGTTCACGGACTGGGCAATGAACGGCGTAGAACGGCCGCATACGGGCAACCGTCACCCGGTGTACGCGCCGCAGGGCGTCTATCGCGCGCTGGGCGATGATGAGTGGGTGGCGATCAGCATCCGGGACGACCGCGACTGGCGAGCGCTGGGCGGCGTGCTGGGCGATCCTGCGTGGCACGGCGACACAGAGCTAGCCGATGCCGCGGGGCGCCGCAGTCGTCACGACGAGATCGACGGGCAGATCGAGGCGTGGACATCGTTGCGCCCGGCGCGCGACACGGAGATCGCGTTGCAGGACGCGGGCGTGCCAGCCGGCGCGGTGCTGAACTATCGTCAGCTGCGGCGCGATCCGCAGCTCAACGCGCGCGGCATGTTCCAGGAGATCACGCACCCGGCGTTCGGGCTTGAGGTGCGCAGCGCGTCCATCTGGGAACGAGGAAACTTCCCCCAGCCGATCGACCGGCCCGCGCCGATGTTCGGGCAGCACAACCGCGAAGTGCTCTCGGAACTATTGGGGATGGACGCTGCCGCGATCGATGCGCTCGAGCGCGATCGCGTCATCGGCGAGGAGATCCTCGCCGTGGGCGATTAGGAGCGGCGATGGAGTTCCGTGATTCTCCCGAGGAGGCCGCGTTCCGCTCGGACGTCCGCTCGTTCATCGGCAAAGAGCTGCCGCCGGGCCTGCACGGTGGCAGTTCCGACGAGGACGCCGAGGGCCGCTTCGACGGCTGGCTGCAGAAGCTGCGCGAGCGCCAATGGATCGCCCCGGCGTGGCCGAAGGAGTACGGCGGCGGCGGCGCGTCGATCAGTGAGCAATTCATCCTGAACGAGGAGATGGCGCGCGCACGAGCGCCGCGCCCCTCCGGCGTGGCGATCGGCTTCGTCGGGCCGACGATCATCACCTACGGCTCGGACGAGCAGAAGGCGCGGTTCCTGCCCGGCATCCTGGAGGGCGATCAGTGGTGCCAGGGCTTCTCAGAGCCCGGCGCGGGTTCGGATCTGGCGTCGCTGCAGACGCACGCCGAGCGGGACGGCGACGAATACGTCGTGAACGGACAGAAGATCTGGACGTCGCTCGCGCACCGTGCGCGATGGATGATCATGCTGGCGCGCTCGGATCGCGACGCGCCGAAGCATCGCGGCATCTCGTGCTTCATCGTGGACATGCGCACGCCCGGCATTACCGTGCGGCCGCTGCAGAACATGGCGGGCACACATGAATTCAACGAGGTGTTCTTCGACAACGTGCGCGTGCCAGTGTCGATGCGCATCGGCGAGGAGCACCGCGGCTGGTACGTCGGCATGACGACGCTGGAGTTCGAGCGCTCGCACATCGGTGCGGCGGTGGGGCTGGAGCGCAATGTTACGGATCTGGTGGCGGCGGTACGCGAGCAGAGCGGCGCACGACCCGTAGGTGCCTCGGTGCGCGCGGAGGTCGCGGATCGCTGCATCGAGATCGGCGTGGCGACGCTGATGTCGCAAAACGTGTTCAGCTTGCAGAAGAACCGCATGCCCATCACGCACCAGGCTTCGACGACGAAGCTGTACGTGACGGAGTTGACGCAGCGGGTCTTCCGTACCGGCATGAAGGTGTTGGGGATGTACGGCAATCTCCGCGCGGATGATCTGAAGCGGCTCGAACAGCCGCTGCGCTACGTCCCCGGTCAGTACCTGTACTCGGTGCAGCAGACGATCGCCGGCGGGACGAGCGAGATCGTCCGAGGCGTCGTCGCGACGCGCTCGCTGGGGCTGCCGCGGAGTTAGCGACATGACCCAACAGCCGGACGAGCGCATGTACTTCGACGATGTGGCGGTCGGCGACGAGTGGACGAGCCCCGGGAGGACGATCACGGAGACGGACGGCATGATGTGGTCCTACATGACCGGCGATTGGACATCGCTCCATGTGGACGAGGAGTACGCGAAGCGCGTGTCGCCGTTCGGGACGCGCGTGCCGCCCGGGCTGATGACCGCCGCGATCGGCCAGGGACTGCTGAGCCAGCTACGGCTGTTTCACGAGACGGCGCTCGCCTTCCTGGAACTGGTGGTGCGATACAAGGACGTGGTGAAGTTCGGCGATACAGTGCACGCGCGGCTGCGCATCACCGAAACGCGGCTCGCGTCGAAGGGCGATCGTGGGCTGGTGCGGCTCGAGCAGAGCGTGGTGAACCAACACGGCACGATCGTGCAGGATGGCGAGTGGCTCATCCTCGTCGCGCGAAGGCCGGGCGCCGGGTAACTTCGCCCGGCACCGGGTGACGGTAGGGCAGCACCCCACGGCTTCTAGCGGCGTCCCCGACAGAAGCGCGTAGCGGGCTGCCATACCATAGCCTCGCCGAACTGCCCGGGGCGCGAGCGGCGCTCGTCGCCGATCTGGGACGAAAGGGACATCGCGTGGATTTCCGCTTCAGCGACGAGGAAGAGGCGTTCCGGTCGGAGGTCCGCACGTTCATCGCCGAGAACATGACCGACGAGATCCGGTCGCACTGGCTGGGCGGCCTGCTCGATACGCCGCCGCGCGTCGACTTCGTCACCAAGATGGCCGACCGCGGCTGGCTCTCGATGGGGTTCCCCGCGGAGTACGGCGGCACACGACAGACGATTCAGCTCTCGCAATACATCCTCAACCAGGAATTGCACCGGGCCGAGGCGCCGATTGTCGGCAAGAACCTCGGCGTCATCGTCAACACGATCTTGCGGCATGGCAGCGACCA
Organism: uncultured Dehalococcoidia bacterium; assembly: GCA_964421985.1. GTDB lineage: Bacteria > Chloroflexota > Dehalococcoidia > DSTF01 > JACRBR01 > JANXYW01. The sequence goes on from CAYQZE010000057.1 coordinate 50,275, forward strand.
ACTGAAGCGCGAGTTTCTGCCGCGGATCTTCCGCAACGAGATTCAATGGGCCATCGCCTACACCGAACCGGAGGCTGGATCCGACCTCGCAAACATGCAGTGCAGCGCCGTGCTCGACGGCGACGAATACGTGATCAACGGCACCAAGCGGTTCATCACATCGGCGCACTTTGGCGACTACTGGTGGACGGGCGTGCGCACCGACCGGAACGCCTCGCCCAAGCACAAGGGCATCAGCCTGATGATCATCGACCGGAACCTGCCGGGCATCACGGTGACGCCGCTGTGGACGATCATCGGAGAACGCACGAACGACATCTTCTTCGACAACGTCCGCGTGCCCAAGGACTATCTCGTCGGCGAGGTGAACAAGGGCTGGTATTACATCTCCGAAGCGCTGACCTACGAGCGCTTTGCGATGACGTCGATCGTCCCGACGGTGCGCAAGCTGGAGCGGCTGATCGCGTACGTGAAGGAGCATGAGGTCGACGGCGTACCGCTGGCGGCCGACCCGGAGGTACGCCGCATGGTCGCCCGGATGGCGGTGCTCGTCGAAATGGGCAAGATGCTGGACCTGCGCTGCCTCTGCATGGCGATCCGCCCAAATTACGTGCCTAACAACGAAGCGGCCATGAACAAGATGTGGGGTGGCATCGTCGAAACGATCTTGGGTGACGAGACGCTCGACCTCCTGGGGCCGCACGGCTTCCTCTGGAAGGACGAGGATGCACCGATGCACGGCGAGGTTGTGGACGACTACCTCTGGGCGGGCCACCAGCGGGTCGCAGCGGCCGGCGTGGACATCTCGCGGAACATCATCGCGAAGCGCATGCTCGGGTTGCCCTCCGCCTGAGCCGAGCCGGATGGGAGCACGATGGACATCGAGCTGAGCGGCGAGCAGCAGCAGCTGATGGAGACCGCGCGGCGCTTCGTCGAGCGGGAGTCGCCACTCAGCGCGGCACGCCAGCTCGAGACAAGCGAGGCCGGATTCTCCCGCGAGCTGTGGAAGCAGATGGCCGGCCTGGGTTGGCTCGGCCTGCTCACGCCGTCGGAGCACGGCGGCGCCGGACTCGGCATCATCGAGCTGGCGATCGTCTGCAATGAGCTGGGCCGTAACCTTTGCCCGAGCCCGCTGATACCGACGGCGGTGATCGCCGCAAGCGTCATCGCCGCCGCCGGGACGGATGCGCAGAAAGCCGCATACCTGCCGCGCCTGAACTCCGGCGATATGGTGATCGCGTTCGCGATGCAGGAGGGCCGCCGCTACGACGCGACGGGCGTCGCCGCGGTCGCGCACGAGTCGGGGGATGGATTCTCCATCAGCGGCAAAAAGATGTTCGTCGAATACGCCGGCGCCGCCGACCGGCTGCTCGTCCTGGCGCGCACCGCCGGCGGCGCCCGCGCATTGGACGGCCTCACAATGTTCCTCGTGGACGCGGGCACGCCTGGCATCGCGATGCGGTCGTTAGGGACGATGGCGCGTGACCGGCAGTACGAGGTCACGTTCGCCGGCGTGCAGGTGCCGCGCACCGATGTGCTCCGCCCGATCGGCGGCGCGTGGCCGCTGCTGGAGCCCGCTGTGCTGCGCGGAGTCACCGCGCTGTGCGCGTACATGGTCGGCGCATCGGAGAAGATCCACGCGATGGCGACGGAGTTCGCCAAGCAACGCGTGCAGTTCGATCGGCCGATCGGCAGCTTCCAGTCGATCCAACACTACCTGGCGCAGAGCATCACGGAGATCACCAGCGCCGACACGATGACATACTACACGGCCTGGTCGCTGGACCAGGGGCTGCCGACACGGGCGATGGTGGCGAAGACCAAAATCTGCGCCGGCGAAACCTTCAAGCAGGCATCATCGATCGGCGCGCAGATCTACGGTGGCATCGGCTACAACGAGGATGTCGATACGACGCTGTTCCTGCGGCGCGGTAAGCAGTGCCAGCTCTCGATGGGCGACAGCCGTTACTGGCAGGACGTGCTCGCTGCCGAGCTGCTCGACAGGTAGGAGCGCCGCGATGCCCGACGAGAATGCCTTCGACTTCATTCCCGGTTACGCCTCCGACGACGTGAAGCGCCGGATCCTGGCGCTCACGGACGAGTCCGAGCCGGAGGCTGCGCCGCTGGAGGTCAGCGAGTACCTCATCCGCCATTGGTGCGAGGCGCTGGAGGACGGCAACCCGCTCTACCTTGACCAGGCGTACGCGCGGTCACGCTCGCACCGCGGCGTCGTGGCGCCGCCGGCTTCACTGCTGACGACGTTTCTGCTGCCGCTGCGCTGGCCGTGGCCTGCTCCGGGCGGGCGGGAGCCGCGCCGCTTCATCCACTACGACCTGAAGGAGCTGCTGGACTTGCCCGTCGGCATCGTGACGGACATCGAAGTCGAGTACTACGCGCCGGTGGCCGCCGGCGACCTGCTGAACACGACACAGCGGCTCGTCTCGATCTCGGAGTGGAAACGCACGCGCGTGGGTGAGGGGCACTTCTGGACGATCGACCGCGTCTACCGCAACCAGGACGCGGTGCTCGTCGCGCGCGAGAGGATGACGATCTTTTCGTACGGACGTGGCGGTGAGAGCGAGGGTGCGAGCGCGGGTGGCTGGAGCGCCGCCGTCGAGGAGATGATCGGCGGCGAGGGACGCTACGTGCCGCCGGAGCCGCCGACGCGCTACTGGGAGGATGTCGCCGAGGGCGATCAGTTGCCTGCACTGCTGATGCCGATCACGACGACGCGCTGCGTCTACCTCGCTTCGGCGACGCGTGATTTCTCGCCGCAGCACTCCAACCGGGACTACGCGCAGCAGCGGTCGATGACACGCGACATCTTCGTCAACACGCCGTTCAATATGGGGATGGTCAGCCGCTTCATGACGGATTGGGGGGGCCCCCTCAGCACGGTGCGCCGGATGAAGCTGGCGATGCGCGGCAACGTCTGCGCGGGCGACGACATGGCGGTCTCCGGCGCGGTCAGCAAGAAGTATGTGGCCGAGGGCGAACACCGTGTCGATATCGAGATCATGATCTCGACGCAGGACGGCCCGGCGACGCCGGTCTCGGCGACGCTCGCACTGCCGAGCAGGGCAGCGACGTGAGCGGCATCTGTGAGGGCCTGCGCGTCGTCGATTTCAGCACGTGGATGGCGGGCCCGTTGGCGACGATGGTGCTCGCGGACAACGGCGCCGACGTCGTGAAGGTCGAGTCGCCGGACGGAGACCCGGCGCGCGACCTGCCGGCGTTCCAGACGTGGAACCGCGGCAAGCGCAGCATCGTGCTGGATCTGAAGACGCCAGACGGGCGCGCGTCGGCGGCTGACCTGATGGGGGCCGCCGACCTCGTGGTCACGAGTTACCGTCCGGGCGTCGCCGAGCGGCTTGGCCTCGGCTATGAGCGCGTGCGCGAGATCAACGGACGCGCGGTCTACGCGGCGATTAGCGGTTATGGCGAGCACGGATCACGCGCGGGGTTGATGGGCTACGACGCGCTGGTCACCGCGAAGTCCGGCCGCATGATGATGTTCGAGGGCGTGGCCGAGCGCCCCGGGCCGGCGTTCGCCGCGCTCCCGTGCGCGTCCTACGCCGCCGCGATGCTGACATTGCAGGGCGCCCTCGCCGCGCTGCACCGGCGGCGCGCGACGGGTCGCGGCGAGAAGGTGAGCATCTCGCTGCTCGCCTCGCTGATGCCGTTCGATCTGATCATGTGGATCGGCTGGCAGCTGCGCGGCCGCGACCTCGATACCGAAGGTGTATCGGCGCCGATGCTGCTGCAGAAGCTGATGGGCGAGCGCAAGATGATCGACAGAGCGCCGCCACAGCAGGGCGCGTACGACCCGCGCGAGCTACATCGGCCGCAGGTGCGCGTGCCGCGTCCGAACTACCTCACTGCCGTGACCAAGGATGGCGTCTGGTTGCAGTTCGCGAACACGATCGACCACCTTTGCGTCGCACAGATGACGGCGCTGGACCTCCTCGATCTCTATGCCGAGGACCGCTTCGCGAAGCTGCCGGCGATCTTCACCGA
>CAYQZE010000058.1:0-8091 GCA_964421985.1 uncultured Dehalococcoidia bacterium
CTATCCCTGTCCTGAATACGAGCGAAGCGTCAGCTACGGCTGTATCGCCTGACCGCTTCGACGACTTCATCGATCTGCTCGGCGCCGCCACCATCTCGCACGGCCTCGCGGACGCAGCCCTCCAGATGGTCGCGCAGGAGAATGAGGGCGACGGCGTCGGCAGCCGCTCGCAAGGAAGCGATCTGCTGCAGGATCTCGATACAGTAACGATCCTGCTCCACCATGTTCGCGAGGCCCCGCACCTGCCCCTCCATGCGGCGCAGCCGCAGCAGGAGCTTGTGCTTGTCGCCGACGTAGGATGCGCTGCCCGTAGTCGTTGTCTTCATACTCCTCCCCACCATAGCCAGCCTGACCTTTGTCATGTAGAGCCGATCGGCACTGGAGGGGCACACCACCCGGCCCTTGGATCCGGCGATACTCCCGCCCACTATGGAGATCACAGCGAATCAAGGAGGCAAGATCGTGCACGAACAACGACCAGACAACCAGGGCAAAGGCAATGGCGACAACATGATGGCTATGATGGTGATGATGATGGCGATGTGCTTCGGCGTCGTCCTGTTGTTTGCCGTCATCCCCTCGATCGGCTGGCCGCTCGGTATCGTGGTCGGCGTGGTTGCGGGCGGGCTGATGCTGTTCCTGCACCAGCGCTACATGCGGCACGGAACGCACTGACGATGCATCTGCATCGATCACGCCCCATGGCTACCGCCACCGCGTCCCCAGAGGAGCACGGGGCGATACCAACGCCGGTGCCCGGGCAGGCGAAAGATCCGATCTGCGGCATGGTGGTGGACAGGTCTACCGCACTGACCGCAGAGCGCGGGGGCCGCGTCTACTACTTCTGCAGCACGAACTGCCTACGCACCTTTGAGTCGCCGGAAACCGAACTCAAGGCGATGCGCACGCGCGTCACGATCGCGCTCGCCGGCGTACTCATGCTCGCGATTCTGCGGGCAGCGGCGTTCATCGCCCTCGCCGCCGGCGCAACGATCATCACCTGGGCGCCGATTCCGATCCTGCCATGGATGACCTGGGGAAAGTGGCTGTTCCTCATCGTCACGCCTGTGCAGTTCATCGGCGGCTGGTCCTTCTATCGGGGCGCCTGGACGGCGATCCGGACGCGATCCATCAACATGGACTTCCTTATCGCGCTCGGGACAAGCACCGCCTACTTCTACAGCGTCGCGGTCGTCTTCTTCCCTTCGGTCCTGCCGGTGGACGTCGACGAGCGGGCGGTCTACTTCGAGGTCTCGGCCGTCATCATCGCCTTCGTACTGCTGGGCAAGTTCATGGAGGAAGCGATCAAGACGCGCTCATCAGCGGCCGTACGCAAGCTCCTGGACCTCAGGCCGGCGACCGCACGCGTTGTCCGTGAAGGCGTCGAAGTGGAGATCCCCGCCGAGCAGATCATGGTTGACGAGGTTGTGGTCGTTCGGCCGGGCGAGAAGGTCCCAACAGATGGAGTGCTGGTGGACGGCAGCTCCTCCATCGACGAGTCACTGCTCACGGGAGAATCCATGCCGGTAGAAAAACACGTTGGAGCTCAGGTCCTGGGCGGCACCCTGAACGGGACCGGCGCCTTCAGCTTCCGGGCAACACGCGTGGGCTCTGATACGGCGCTCGCCCAGATCGTGAAGCTGGTAGAAGACGCCCAGGCGACGAGCGCGCCTGTTCAGCGGGTCGCGGACAGTGTGACCCGCGTGTTCGTCCCTGCCGTTGTGGGCGTCGCCGTACTGGCATTCGCCGGCTGGTGGATCGCCGGCGATTTTCCGCAGGCGCTGCTCGCGTTCATCGCCGTGCTGATCATTGCCTGTCCGTGCGCGCTCGGCATCGCGACGCCCGCGGCGCTTATGGTCGGTGTCGGCAAGGGCGCCGAGGCCGGGATTCTCATTCGGGGCGGTGACGTGCTCGAACGGGCGGAGAAGCTGGACACCGTCGTCTTCGACAAGACCGGGACACTCACCCGAGGGGAGCCGATCGTCACGGACGTGGTCGCATACCCGCCGTATGATGACGACAAGGTCCTGCGTCTAACGGCAGCGGCCGAAGCCGGTTCGGAGCATCCACTCGCCCAGGCCATCGTGCGCGCCGCCGAGCATCGCGGACTGCGCAGCGATCCGGTGACGCAGTTCGCGGCGATTCCCGGACACGGGATCGAGGCCCGCGTCGGTACATCGTTCGTCCTCATGGGCAACCGTAGACTCTTCACCGACCGCGGCATCGACGTCTCAGCAGTCGATGAGATGATGCGGACGCTGGAAGCCGCCGGAAAGACTGCCATGCTCGTCGCCTGCGATGGGCGCCTGGCGGGCGTCGTCGCCGTCGCGGACACGATCAAGCCCGAGGCACGGGAAGCCATCGACGCGCTCCGGCGCGACGGCGTCGAGGTGATCATGCTCTCGGGCGACAACGAACGGACAGCCCGGGCCATCGCCGGCGAACTCGGTATCGAACGAGTGATCGCGGAGGTGCTGCCAGCGGACAAGGCCGAGGTGATCCGCGATCTGCAGGGTCAGGGGCGAATCGTTGCGATGGTCGGCGATGGCGTGAACGACGCGCCTGCGCTCGCGCAGGCGGACATCGGCATCGCGATCGGTTCAGGGTCCGACGTTGCGAAGGAGACCGGCGGGATCATCCTCATGAAGGACGACGTCCGTGACGTCGTGACGGGCATCCGCCTCTCGCGCGCGACGATGCGCAAGATCAAGCAGAACCTCTTCTGGGCGTTCATCTACAACAGCGCCGGCATTCCCATCGCGGCGCTGGGGTTCCTGAATCCGATCATCGCGGGCGCAGCGATGGCGCTGAGCTCGCTCTCGGTCATCGTCAATTCGGCGACGCTCAAGCGCGCTCGAATCGACTCTTCACCTCGGGCACGATGATGAGACCAGATCCGCTTGACCGCCTCGCCTTTTTCGCGTTCGGAGCGATGCTCTGGGTCTGCATCGCGGCGGTCGCCGGATTGATCGCCTATACGCAAGCAGGGATGGTCGGCGGACTCGCCGCGGTGGTTGGCGCGACGCTGTTCGTTGCGGCGCTCGCTCTGGTAATGTCCCAATCGGTATCACGCAATTGAAGGGAGTCTGAGATGGAGATGAACACGCAAGCGAAGATCATCATCGGGGTATTGGTCGCAGCAGTCGTCGCGCTCGCTGTGACCCTGGGTACCGTCGTCGCCATGGACGATGATGACAACATGGTAGCCGGGCATATGAACGCCGACGACAGCTATGCCGGGATGATGGAGTCCATGGGCGGCATGGACTCCGATGCGATGCTGGATCACATGAGGGACGTTCTGGGGGCGGCCGGCTTTCAGCGGATGATGGACCACATGAGCGACCACCGGAACGGCGGACCAATGACGGGCAACGCCGGAATCGATGAGATGATGCACCAGATGATGGACGGGATGATGCAGCACATGCCTACGGACGCGGACAACATCATGCCGCCGGCACGTGATGAGCATCACGAGACACCGGTGGCGAATAACACGCCGACACGGTAGCTGCGCCGGGGCAGCGGGGGAGGTGTGGGCTATGTAAGCGAACGCGCGGGCAATTGAGAATCACCAGCTGTTCAGAGAGACGGGACATGGAGGTATCACGATGCGAATCAGACTCTTAGCCGTCCCAATCGCCGCCGGCGCTGTTATCGCCGCAGGTCTAGCGCCTGTGCTCGCCGCGGGCGGGCACCCAGGCGGGGGGCCGTCGTTGGGACAACACGTCGCGTCGATGGCGCCCGAACACCCGCGCGAACACGGCGCTGAGTTCGGAGCTTGCGTGAGCGCAATGGCGCGCGGTCTTGAGTGCCCGCACGCGCACTAGCGTCGCGCCGGTCAGCTGAGCCGGCTATCCGACGACCGTCACGGGGCACGGCGCGTGTTTCACGACGTAGTCCGACGTGGACCCGAGCAGCGCGCGGCTCAGACCCGCTCCGCGCCGGCCGACGACGATCACATCAACACGCTCTTGCGCGGCGAAGCGCACGATCTCCTCACCAGGAGAGCCGAACACAACGGCATCCCGTACATCCATGTTGGCGCCGCGCAAGATCTCCAGCGAGCCCCGCGTCGCCTTCGCTACGCGCTCGTCGTAGTCAGCCCGCGACCGCGGATCGGATCGCGGTCGCGACTCATGAGGAAGCACCGTCAGCAGCATCGCTTCGTTGTGCCCGCCAAGTGTGGTGGCATGCTGTGCCGCCGCCAACGCAGGCGCCGATCCATCGCACGCAATGAGGACGCGCGCGCGGCCATCGCCGCGCGTTGGCGTCGCATGTGCCCTGCGTCCCCGCTCCACGTCGGATTGGCGCGTGCCGACGAGCCCGACGATGGCGATAGGTCCCATCGCCGCCGCGAGCAACAGCCATCCGAATGGATCGCGACCCCAACGCATCGACATGTAAGCGACGATCAGCATCGTCGCCAGCACAACGATCAGCCAGGCGGCGAGAACTTCAACGAGGATCAGCATGGGTGTCGCTCCGTCCCGCGCGGCATGCGTTGCAGCCGCCAGAGTCCGCGCCTCTATGATAGCTAAGCGCTACGCCAACGCCGCGACTTTCACGCTGACCGGGATCGGAGCACCGCCGCGCCCGAGCAGCGCGCAAACGGCGCCGCCATCGAATGAATACGGCACGAATGCCACGCCCTCCAGCACGCGGTCGCTGATCTTGCAGCGGATCGTCAGCTCGCCGTTCGCCGTGACCAGCGTCACCTCCGAGTCGTCGGCGACGCGCAACGCCGCCGCATCCGCCGGGTGCAGCTCGACGAACTCTTCGCGGTGCAGCTTGTCGGCATCCGGCGAGTGGATCGCCGCACCGTCGAGGCTGGTAAAGAGCGTGCGGCCCGTCGCCAGCAGCAGGCTGCCGCCCGGAACTGCGGATGCCGCGGGAACGACCGGCTGGCGCTGGAACTTCGACGGCAGCTCGAACACGCGCGCCTTGCCCCAGGACGACGAACGGGCGCCGAAACGCTCGTAGCCCGGCACCATGGCGGCGATCTCGTCCGTCACCGCATCGGGATGCGCGTACGTCCACGCGTCCGCGCCGCTCGGAGAGTCGCCGTGGCGACCGATCGCGTTCGCAAGATCCGCCAGCGCGAGCAGCGCCGGCCGCGCATCGCCCAGCGCAGTCAGGGCGGCGTGCATGCGGTTCACGCGGCGCTCGGCGTTCGTGTACGTGCCGGTCTTGCCGTACGACGGCACGTCGGCGAAGACCGCGTGCGCCGCCTTCGCTGTGTCCGTCAGCAGGCTGTCGACGACGACCAGCACGTCGAGCGCGTCGAGCGCCTTCTGTACGCGGGCGCGGTCCGGCGCGAACATCAGCGGGTTGTCGCCGACGACGATCATCGCCTTCAACGTGCCGGTCGAAGAGTCGCCTTGGAGACCGATCGCGGCGTCGACGACCGCGTCGAAGTCCATGCCCGGCTGCGCCAGCGCGACGCGCCCGGGCCCGCGCTCCGGATCGACGCCCATATCGCGCGCGCCGTTGACGTTCGCCTCCGTCGGCAACACGTACAGCGACTCCGCCGCCCGTTCGCCGCGCAGCGCGATCGCCAGGTTCGCCGCCGCCCGCGCGCCGTTGCCGGCCGCCGCCGCATCGACCGGGGACGGCGCGTAGACGATCGAGACGGTCTTCTTCTCGTCGCGCGCCAGGTCCAGAACCGCACGCGCCCCTTCCCCGTCGCCCGACAACAGCGGCATCGCCACCTCGGCCCCAACTTCACTCTTCGCGAGCGCATCGACGACCACCGCCTCGTCGCCCGGACGCGGCCGCAGCCAGGCGCCGCCGTACGGCTCCGCGAAGTCCGCCATCTCGCCGTTCTGCGCCGAGATCAGCACGAGCACGCCGTGGCGTGGAGCCGCTTCGCTTCCCGCGATCGCATCCTTGATGCGCAGCGCCGCCACGTTGTGGCTCGATTCCAGATCGTCGGCGATGCACACCACGACGTCGCTGCGGGCGATGTTTATCATGTCGGCCGGCAGCGCCTCCGTACCGAATGCCGCCTCAAGCGCCTTGGCACACGCCCGATTCGGCGCCGCCGCGCTGAAATCGACGTGCGGCGTGCCGATCACCTCGCGCGCCAGCTTCTGCGCCAGGTAGTTCTCCTCGTTCGTGTTGAAGGGCGAGCCCAGCACGGCGACCGCATGCGCGCCATGCTTCTCGATCACGCCTGTAATCTGCTCCGCGGCGTGCGAAATCAGTTCATCCCAGTGCGCCGGGAACTGCGGCGAACCCGGCGGCCCGCGCCGCACGAGGTGCTTCTGCAGCCGCTGCTTGTCGGCCACCGCGTCGTAGTGGAACCGACCGCGCACGCAGATCTGGTCGGCGCTCACGGGGTTGATGCGGTCCGGCTTGACGATGACGGCACGCCCGCTGCGCGTGCCCACGCTGATCGTGCACCCAACCGAGCACGAGTTGCACGTGGTGCTGGTCCAGTCCTCGGTGCGCGCGATCCACTTGTTCGGCTTCTCCATCAGCGTCGCCGTCGGGCACACATCGATGCAGGCACCGCAGAAGTCGCAGTTCGACTCGTCGATGCGCCCGCCCGACCCGAATGCGATCGCCGTCGGATAGCCGCGGCCGGCCAGCGCGATCGCGCCCGTGTGGCGGATCTCGTCGCACGCACGGACGCACCGCGTGCAGAGGATGCACATCTGCGGGTCGAACTCGAACCAGGGGTTCGCGCGGTCCGGGTCCGGCTGGTCCGCCTGGTAGTACGTCCGCTCCTCGAGCAGCCACGGCTCGACGTTCTCGAAGCCCATGTCGAGCAGCTCGTTCGTCGTCTGCAGCTCGCAGCGGTAGTTCTTCGAGCACGTCACGCAGCGGTGCGTGACGACGTCGTCGCGCAGACAGATGTCGCCCGGCATGCACTTCACGCGGCGGTGGCACGTGAGACAGCGGTCGCTGTGGTTGGCGTTGATAATCGCCAGCACCTGCTGCCGCGCTTCCTTGATCGGCTGCGCCTCCGTATCGACGGACATGCCTTCCGCCACCCGCGCCGTGCACGCCAGCTGCAGCCCGCGCATCCCCTCGATCTCCACCAGGCAGGTCCGGCACCCGGCGTACGGCGCCAGGCCGTCGATGTAGCAGAGGTTCGAGATCCAGACGCCGTTCTTCTTGATCGCCTCGACAAGCGGCGCGCCCTCGGGTGCCTCGATCTCGACGCCGTTCAGCCTGAGCTTAGCCACGCGTGCTCGCCCCCACCACGCGCTCGCCCTTCGACAGCGGCTCCGGATGCTGCCGCTCGTCGATGGCGATCAGCTCGATGATCTCCTTCGGCGCCACCTGCCCGTGCGGATAGGTGAAGTCGTTGCGGCGCAGGTGCTCATGCGCCAGCTTCGTCAGCGCGTGCTTGTCCTTGTACATCGAGTCGAACTCGTACACCGCGTCCTCGAACACCCCGCCCGACTGGATCGCCTGGTACGGGCACGCCTCGACGCACAGCCCGCAGTACATACAGAGACGGAAGTCGATCTCGTACCGCACCTTCTCCAGCGTCCCGTCCGGATTCGGCGACGTCTCGACGAGGATGCAGCCATCCGGGCACGCCTGCGCGCACGTGCTGCAGCCCGTGCAGCGCTCGTCGAACCACAGCAGGTTCGTGCGTGCGCGCGGCGACATCGGCCGCGTCACTTCGGGGTACTGGATCGTCGCGACGGGCATGACCATCCGCTTGATGGTCACCATCATGCCCCTGAGCAGGCCGATTCCGTACATTGTGCGTTGGTCTCTGGTCGTCAGTCGCCGGTCGTCGGGGGACGGTAACGGCGCCCTTCCGTCGTGGGCGATTGTAACAGTTTTCACGTACGGAACAACGGGCGCTGCGGAGGCCCGATTGCGCCCAGCCTGAACCGTACCCGCGGAGCTTCAGCTCCGCCGAATCCCCGAACCGCCGCACGCGCTGCGTTCCACAAACGACGACCGTTCGTTGACGAGTGCCCACCCGCTCGATACGATGCCCACACCTCTGTGGGCGGTTAGCTCAGCTGGTTAGAGCGCTACGTTGACATCGTAGAGGTCACTGGTTCGAGTCCAGTGTCGCCCACCACTCCCTCCCTTCCGCCGTGCCTCCGCCCGTTGTTC
>CAYQZE010000059.1:0-14961 GCA_964421985.1 uncultured Dehalococcoidia bacterium
GTGCAGCAGTTCGTGAACCTCACCACCGACAGCATCCAGTCGTTCGCGCGGCTGGTCGATGCGCGGGCGAATCAGTTGGAAGAGACGGCGGCGTAGGCGCCGTTCAGCCGGTCAGCGCGTCAGCAGTCAACGCGCCCGGACCGAAGCCCCGAAGTGCTGACTGGCTGAAGTGCTGACAAGCTGACACGCTACACGGAGGAAGAACATGGCGAAAGTAGAAGAAGCGTTCGACATCATCAAGGAGATGACGATCCTTGAGCTGCGCGACCTGAACAAGAAGATCGAGGACGAGTTCGGCATCACGGCGGCGGCGCCGGCGATGATGATGGCGCCAGGCATGATGGGCGGCGCTCCGGCGGCGGCGCCCGAGGAAGAGAAGACCGAGTTCAACGTCGTCCTGAAAGAGGCCGGCGCGAACAAGATCAATGTCATCAAGGCGGTCCGCGAAGTGACGACGCTGGGCCTGAAGGAAGCAAAAGACCTCGTCGAGAGCGCGCCCGTCACGGTCAAGGAAGGCATCGCCAAGGCCGACGCCGAGGCCGTCAAGACGAAGCTCACGGACGCCGGCGCGACCGTCGAGCTGACCTAGCGCCCGCGGGCACCTCCGACGGTCTAGGGCTCTGGCTGGACCTGCGCAGGAGTGGAACAAAGATGAGTCAGCAGGTTACGCCGGACAAGATTATGGAGCTAGGGTTCGGATACTGGGGATCCAAGGCCTTGCTCAGCGCGATCGAACTTGGCGTATTTACCGAACTGGCTAAAGGCCCGCTTGACGCCGACGCGCTGCGACAACGGCTCGGCTTGCACCCACGAAGCGCGCGCGACTTCTTCGACGCGTTAGTCGCACTCGGAATGCTAAGTCGCGACCAGGGTAAGTACGCCAACACTCCCGAAACCGCCGCCTTCCTCGACAAGGCGAAGCCATCCTATCTCGGCGGCATACTGGAGATGAACAACGAGCGTTTGTACGGATTCTGGGGCTCGCTCACCGAGGGCCTGCGGACCGGAAAGCCCCAGAACGAGGCCAAGACGGGCGGAAACTTCTTCGAGGTCCTGTATCAGGATGATGCTCGCCTTCGGGGCTTCTTACAGGCCATGACCGGACTCAGTGGCGGCGTCGGCACCGTGATGGCGCAGGAATTTCCGTGGCAGAAGCATAAGACGTTCATCGACATCGGCGGAGCGCAGGGCGGCCTCACGGTTCTCATCGCGCAGGCGCACCCGCACCTCTCCGGCGGCAACTTTGACTTGCCCATGGTTGGCCCCATCTTCGACGAGTACGTCGCGTCGTTCGGCCTCAGCGATCGGTTGAAGTTCCAGGCCGGCGACTTCTTCGCTGACCCGCTGCCCAGGGCCGACGTCCTCATCATGGGCCACATCCTGCACGACTGGAACCTCGACGAGAAGCGCGCACTCCTTGCCAAAGCGTACGAGGCGCTGCCATCCGGCGGTGCGCTCATCGTCTACGAGGCCATCATCGATGACGAACGGAAAACGAACGCGTTCGGCCTGCTCATGAGCCTGAACATGCTGATCGAACTCGAGGGCGGATTCGACTATACCGGAGCAGACTGCATCGGATGGATGCGCGACGCCGGGTTCCGTGACCCGTACGTCAAACACCTCACCGGACCGGACTCCATGGTCGTAGGGCTCAAGTAGCGAATCATCGCCAGGCGCCTGGCAGGGTGCTGGACAACTCGATGACCACGCTAGCGTCAGCGGTACAGCGACTTCTTTGAAGCTGCACCACGTGGGCTGAAAGCCGGCGCTCCGGATTACGGGGGCTTCTTCGGCACGCTGCCAGCGCCCACGGACAGATCCCGCGGCCTTCCTGCACGCAAGGACACCCACGCACCGCAGCGCCCCGCGTGGGTGTCCTTGCGTGCGCGCGTTCGGTGGTGCATGGGCCGAGCGGCTCAGCGCGCGGCAGGAAGCACGAGACGCGTGAGCCGCACGATTGTCCGCTCGGTGAGTTCAGCGCGGCGGCCCCCCGCGTCTTGCGCGCGGCGGTAGAGCTTCTCGTCCGCCCCGGGTGGCGCTTCAGTCGACTGCAGGCGCGTGCGCTCCCAGTGGGCGACGCTCGGATAGCGGGTGATCAGCAGAGCCGCGCTCACTGGCGCCGGCTCAGCGCTCCGCCAGAGGCCCACGATCTCGCAGCCGTCGGACTCGAAGAAGGGCCAGATTCCGTCCTCGGAAAGGCGCTGGAACTCGTCCCAGTCCTGCGGCTGCAGCCAGAACCAGCGGTGCGCATACACGCCGGGCGTGCGGGGCGGTGTAGAGTCCAGCGGCCTCCCCGTGGGCCGCAGGCGCCGAACGGTGGATTCGATCACCACATCCGCGGCAGCCAGCGTACGCTCGGCCTCCAGCGCCAGCGCGGCGTCATCCGCCCACGCGCGGATGATCGTGCCTTCGTCGGAGGCGAACCCGATCAGGCCAGCGCACACCGCGAAGACGGACCCGCCCACCTCACGCGTCGCCGCATCCACCGGACCAAACACGGCGTCGGCGAGCTGCGGCCACGATCCTCGCTTCACGCGGATGGTCCGGTACTCGTAAACACTCATCGCGGGCCAGCCTACCAGAGCCGCGCGCCTGGCGGCGCCCGGACGCGACACCGCGGACGGGCCGCGCAGGCTGGTTGACCGGTCGGCAAGCTAACTGCGATGTGCAGACGACGTAACGCGACTGAATAACGACGACATGCGCGCGGGAACCGCTGCGGCACGATCAACGCTGCTCGAAGCGTCATGCCAGGTTCCGACATAATTTCGATCATGTTGACCAATTATCCGCAGCGCTAACGGCGCAGCGCCTTTACAATGCCGTGAACGTCCTGGTGTGGCATCCTCGCCACCCACATAACTGGCTGAAAACAGAATATGAAGTACCCGATTACCGTGACCGCGGACGGGTATGCCTTGGGCTGGCCGCGCATCGCCACGTCGCTTGCAATCAGCGACACATGGCGGTTCGCCGTCCGGCATTGGGGCTTGCTTGCCGCGCTCGCCATTACCTTCATCGTGCACGCACCCACGCTGCGATACTTCTTCGCCGGCGATGACTTCGTGGTGCTCGGCAGCGTCGAGTACCTGGGCGGCAAGCAGTACCTGATCGACACGCTGCGCATGCAGGACATCGTGCCGAACTGGCGCCCGCTCACGGCAGCCATCTACACCGCAGAGTGGAACCTGTTCGGATTGGACGCGACAGCCTGGCGTTCGGTGAACCTCGCCGTGCACCTCTCGTCGCTCGCCGTCATGTACGCGCTCGTCGCGCGCGTCACGCGGCGACCGTCCGTCGGCGCGATCGCCGCGATCGTCTTCGGCGTGTCGGGCGCGCACTTCGATACCGTGACCTACATCACTGCCCTGCCCCACCTGCTGGCCACATTCTTCCTGCTGTCATCGCTACTGGCGATCATCAGCTACGCGCAGGACGGCGAGCGCAGCCCCATGGCGTATCTGCTGTCGTTTGCGCTCTTCGCGCTGGCGTTCCTGGCCAACGAGGGGTCGTTCGTGTATGCGCCGGTGGTCGTGGCGGCGTACGCGCTGTTCTCGCGCCGGTGGCGCAGCGCTCCTCTGCGGCTCGCGCTACACGCAGCACCGTTCGCCGCGCTGGCCGCCGGCTGGCTGGCGTTCTACATGGCATTCCCGAACCCGCAGTTGAAATTCGACGGCTACTACTGGGGTGCGCACGTCGTCACGAACTACGGCGTCTACCTCTCGTTCATCGCCTTCCCGTCGCACGCCATCCCGTTGACGCCCGACGCGACACGCTGGGCGATCGCCGGCGCACTGCTGGCCGTCTCGGCCTTCTTCCTTGTGCGCGGGCCGAACATCGCGCGCCTCTGCGTCGCCGGCATGCTGCTGGCGATCCTCCCGTACGCGCCTGTGTCGATCTGGACAGCTTCGCGCTATACCTACACGGCGGTGGCGTTCTTCGCGCCGGTCGCGGCGATCGCGTCGTACTGGGCCTACGAGCGCCTGCGGAACACGCATCAGCTGATGCGCGTGCCGGCGATGGTCACGGCGCTCCTTTTCGTCGCGGCCGTCGCGGGGCTGTACGGCTGGCAGACCTACGCGCAGGAGGCGCAGACCGGCCAGAGCACAGCCCGTTGGCAGTTGCTGGTCGACGAATTGCGCTCGAACTACGAGACCGTGCCATCCGGCACGACGATCTACATCGTCGACGGTCCGTGGACGAACCCCATGGAGCAGTACACGTGGGTGCCGTCCGTCGCGCGCGCCCTCTACGGCGACGCAGCAGCCTTCGATCTGCCCCGCGGCGCATACCTGAAGAATCCACCGGACACCGACCACGCGCTCTTCCTGCAATGGACGGCCGGAGGCTTGCGTCCGGTGCCAGCGCTACAGGTCGTCTTGCCCGATCCTCAGGCGAAGGCGCCGTAGCGCCGAAGGCACGCCACCGCGTGCCCTACTGGGTCGAAGCCCACAGCGGCGAGGACGCCTTCATCAGCCGCAGCATCATGATCATCGATGCGACGTCGCGCTTCGTGCTGGGTTCGCGCAGCGTGCTCTCATACCAGACATACTCCGACTTCGGCGTGTCGCCAACGGCGAGCACCGTGCCGGACACCTCGTAATCGCGGTCGATGAAAACGGGGCCGCCCACGTGCCGCACCTCGATGGCGCCGAACAGGCCGACGGCCTTGCCGCGCACAAGCCCGAGCGCCGCCTCGACCGGCCGCATGATCTGCACGACGAGCCCGGGGTTGGCGATCGGCCCGCCCCAGGGAGACGCGCCTTCGTACCACGGCAGTGGCTCGGTGAGCACGCGCTGGCGGGCGTCCGATTCCTTCTGCGTGAGCCGCGTCGGCACCGGGCCGGCGTCCGCGCCCGCGCGCAGGTGCGCGTACATCCGCAGCTCGCCCAGCGTACGCGGCTCCGCGAGCTTCGCGCGCAGCCGCGACGGTGCGGCGGGCGCGCCCACCGACGCCGTGCCTTCGAGCACCTGCGTGCCGCGCTCGTCCTCCATCCAGAGATCGATCTGCGCGTCCGCCGCGCCGGCCTCCGGCATCCGCACGAACGCGCGCACCCGCTCGCTGTCGGTGGTGGCGTTACGGAAGTAGGTCGAGAGGCTGCCGCTCTCGAACCAGCGCGGCCCGAACGCGCGGAGGAGGAGCGGCGGGAACTGCTCCATGTGGATCGAGCCGGCGACCGTGCCGCCGCGGAAGCCCAGCGGCCGCGCCGTCGCATCGTCGTGGATGCTGCCACGCACGTCCGCCGACATGTTCCGCGCCTGCCGCCACGGCCCGGCGAGCACACCGTCCTGCTCGATGATGTCCGCGGTTGTGGCTTCGGTCGTCATGCTGCACCTCCGTCCGCGGCTGCCTGCATCGCGCCGCCTAATACAGCTTTTCCGGCGCGTGGGCGGCGTCCAGCGCTTTCTCGATCAGCTCTACCGGCACCTCGAGCTTCGTGTGGTCGCGCAGCACGGCGGCCCACTTCGGCTGCTCGTCGGCGGGCATCCACTGGCTGGTGTCCCAGAGGTGCGAGCGCAGGAAGCACTTGGGGCAGTGCAGGAACAACTCCTCGACGTGCATGACGATGCCAAGCAACGGCAGCTTGCCCTCGACGGCGCAGCGCTGCAGCACGTCGGGGTCCCGCACCAGCTCGGCGCGGCCGTTGACGCGCAGCGTCCACTCGACGCCGGGGATGATCATCAGCATGCCGATGTGCGGGTTGGCGAGCATGTTCTGCAGCGAGTCGGCGCGCTGGTTGCCGGGCCGGTCCGGGATGACGAGGGTGTGCTCGTCGAGCACCTGCACGAAGCCGGGCACGTCGCCCTTCGGCGAGACGTCGCAGCGGCCGTCAGCGCCAGCCGTAGCGATCAGAGCGAACGGCGACCGCGCGATGAACGCGTGCGCATGCTCGTCGACGAAGTCGATCTCCTTGGCCAGCGCGGGACCGCCGGGCGGCGGCATGAACTCGCGCAGCTGCCCGATCGTGGTGATGGTGTTCGTGAAGCTGGTTGCGGTGACCATACGGGTGCTCCTGCCAGATGACATGCGTGCCGCGATCATAGCAGATCGGTCGTGGGTCCTCAGTCAGCGGTCGTCGGGGGTGAACCACAGAGGCGCGAGCGGTCTCGGTCGTTGGACCTCGGGGGTCAGCCGCCAACAGTCCTCATCCTGAACCAGAAAGAACTCTCTGTGCCTCTGTGTCTCTGTGGTTCAAATCCCGAGGCACGACGATGGTGCCCTCCGCTGCGTCGCCCAGCTCGATCGCCTGGCCACGCGCATGCAGCACCGCGGTGTAGGCCGCGACCACGGCGTCAAGTTCGTCGTGGCTGAGCGTGCGCGGGACGGCGTGAGGCCGGCGACGAGCGGCGCCAAGCGCTCGCGCAGCCAGCGTACGCCCTCGGGCGTCGTCTTCTTCGGCATGCGCTTGCCGAAGAGCTGGCACTTCGTGGCGTACGGGTACACCTCGATCACGCGTAGCCCGCGCGCCTCCAGTTCGCCGCGCAGGGCGATCCCGCGCTCTGCCATCGCGCGGATGATCGTCCTCTTCGTCGTGAAGTAGACGCCGTAGCCAAGCGCGCGGACGGCCAGCTCGCTCTCGCGGATGCCCTTTGGGGATGACGGCGCGCACGCATGTGCCGGGTCGAGGCAGTCGAGCCCGGCGGGCAACCCGAGCGGGCAGTCGATGGCGATGGTGCGCACGCCGCTGCGTTGGGCGAGCGCGAAGATCGCCGCATCGCCGCCTACGAGGCCGCCGTCGAGCAACGCCGCGCCTGCGTCGAGCACGGCGTAGCCGGACATGCGCGCGGGGCCGGCCAGGTCGATGCCGAGGTACGTGTTCGGCATGGTGCTCCGTGGCGCGCGCTCAGCCGAGCACGCGGCCGCCGACGACGATAGCGAGACCCACAGCCGTGACGAGCGCGAACTCCGCGAGGACAGTGTGCTCCAGGTGGTCCGTGAGGTAGTGCGAGATGATGCCTGTCGTCAGGTAGAAGACGAGGAGCAGGAAGACGCCCGCCAGGAAGCCCTCGAGCGGGATGAAGTAGAGCACCCACCGCGCCTCCGCCACGATCACGCCGATCACCGCCGCGAAGACCAGCGCACGGATCGGGTCCGCCTCGGCCTCGCGAAAGATCTCCACCGCCAGCAGCATGCTGACGAGGCCCACAGCGAACGCTGCGGGCACGAGGTCGACGTCGAAGCCGTAGACCACCGCGTAGAATCCGAACGCGCTGAGGTACGTGACGACGTTCAGCACGAAGCGGGCGGCCGCATACGACTCGCTTCGCGGCTCGACGGAAACGTGCTCGGCGTACAGCGCCGCGCCCATCAGCACGCCCGCCCCGGCGACCGCGGGCGCAGCCCAGTAGCCCAGCAGGACGTCCTCGAGGAACAGGCCGGCCGAGAGAGAGAAGAGCACCGGGACGAACAGGTGCGGCGACGTGTCGGCGATGGTGTGAAAGTCGCCGCGCGGGTGCAGGCGGACGATGCCATCAGCGCCCAGCCCGACGAGGCCAGTGACCACGAGGAGGATCCAGGGCCGCGGCGGGTCGAGCGTGATGAAGAGTGCCAAGCCGATCGCGAAGACGAGCGCGAGCAGCGGGATGCGGCCCGTGCGCGGCGCAGCGCCGGAGTGCGCGCCGGGCGGCAGCTGGCGGTCGACCATCGGGGACATTGCCATCGGACCCTCGCTGTGTGACAGACGAACGCCCCGAACCCGGGGCGCGAAGCTGTGGTGAGGACTCGTCGATCTTAGCCACGGCGTCGCCGGGGTGTCAAACGCGCCACCAGGGACATGGAGTGACGCGGATTACGCGGAATGAGTTGGGCAAACACCGGCCCGGGCGGCGGGAAGAGGTCCTGGCGCGGGCTCTCAGCCGGCGCGGTGGTCGTCGCTGCGCTACTTCGCGCGCTTCGTGGCGGGCTTCTTCGCCGCGACCTTGGAGCGCTGGGCGACGGACTTGCGCGCCGCCGGGCGCCTTGCCGCGCGCGATACGACGATCGCCGGCGCCTTCGTCTTCGCGCGAGGCTTCTTCATCCACGCGATCGGCTCTTCGCCGAACAGCTCGGCGCCGTTCGACCACCACATGCGCTCGCGCGCGTCGACGGGCACGTCGAGCAGATCGAAGATCGTGTCCCAGCGGCGGATGTGCTCGCTGATCTTCTCGGGCGACGTATCTGAGCCGAAGATCAGCTTCTCGAAGCCGATCTCGTGGCCGATGAGGCGCCGTTCGACGGCGTGGCGCTCGATCGTTGAGCCTCCGCTGAAATCGAAGTAGACGTTGTGGCGCCAGCGCGCGACGGACGCCGCCTCATCGTAGTTGCCGGTGCCGCCCAGGTGCGCGCCGATCAGCTTCAGGTTTGGGAAGTTGTTGGCGATCGTGTCAAGGTGAAACGGCCGCATGCGCATTGCCGACATGTTGCGCGGCTGCGAGAACACCGTGCGGAAACGGCGCAGGCCGGCGGCCGCCTCCGCATCGCGCCGGGGATGCGTGATGCGGTAGTCGATGCCGCCGCCGATCACCCCCATGTGCAGCAGGACGGGCCAGTCGAACGTCTGCGCTGCTTCGTACACGGGGAAGTAATCCGGGCAATCGTAGTCGCGCAGCACGCCGATCATCTTCAGGCCGCGGTAGCCCATGTCCCGCAACTCGACCAGGCGCGCCGGCGTCGTCGTCTCAGGGTCGACCATCGCCGTCGGAATGAACAGATCGGGATGGCGCAGCGCGTGCTTGATCGATGCCTCGTGCGAGATGCCCCAGCGGCCGCCGCAGAGGAAGTTCGCTTTCGTGACACCCGCCGCCTTCGCCTGGCGATACAGGTTCTCGACCAGCGGCTTCGGGTCGGCGTCGGGCTTCTCCCAGTTGCGGGGAAAGTGCATGTGGATGTCAAAGATCTTACGCACGCTCGCCTCTCTCCCGACTGGAACCACAGATGACACAGATTACACAGATTGAGTGCGTGGCGGGTCGACGCAGGGATCCGTGCGCCTCGGTGTCATGAGTCACCCCGACGACTGGCGATTGACGGCCGGCAACCGCGCTACGGCTTCTTGCCGGCGTCCGGAATGAGCCCCGCACCCGTCTCGCGGATCTTCTTCCGCTCTTCGAGCGTCGATTGCGGCTTGTCGAGGCGGTACTGCTTGACCAGGTTCTCGAACGACAGGTCGGGGCTCGCGGCGTCGATCATCTTGTCGTACTTGGGGTCGAGCTGGTCGATCTGCGACTGCATCGAGAGGTGGAACTGAAAGCGCGAGATCATCCTCGTCAGCTTCTTGCCGCCGCACTCCGGACACGCGGGCGCGAAATCATCGCCCGGGATCTTGCGCGTAATCACCTCGACAAAGTTCCGGCACGTGTGGCAGGCGTACTCGTAGATGGGCATTGGCTCTTTCGGTCCGTCCTCTCAGTCGGTCAGTTGCAAGCACTCCACTATAGTCCCAATCAAGGCTTCTGTGCTCTGTGCCTTTGTGGTGATGGCCTAACTCCGGCGGTCGAGCACGTACTCGGCGATATCCTCAAGCGCTGCCCGTGCGGGCGTGGCGGGCAGCGGCCGAAGAGCGTCACGCGCGCGGTCGCGAAAGTCACGCGCCACAGCGTACGACTCGTTGAGGATGTCGGAGTTGAGTACCATGTACACAGCTTCCGCGACGTGTTCCGTCTTCGGCTTTTTCGTGCGAAACGCCTTCTTGATCGGGTTGTCCTTCGGGTGGCGCTCCATCAGGAGCAGCGCCGGGAGCGTCAGCGTCCCGGCCATCAGGTCGCTGCCGATCGGCTTGCCCAGCTCCTCCGCGTCGCCCGCGAAGTCCAGAATGTCGTCGACCACCTGGAAGGCCATCCCGATATTCAGGCCGTACGTGCGCAACGCCTCGCGTTCGTCCGCTGTGCAGCGCGCTACCATCGCGCCGCCCTCCGCCGACGTCGCGAAGAGCGACGCGGTCTTGCCCTCGATCCGCCCGAAATACTTGATCGTGTCCTGCCCGTAGTCGTACGCGCTCAGGTCTTGATGCAGCTCGCCGCCGGCGATCGCCATGATCGTGTGCGCGAACAGGCGTACGACCTGCGTGTTGTCGGTGCGCGAAATCAGCTCCGCCGAGTGCGCGAACATGTAGTCTCCGAGCATCACCGAGACGGAGTTGCTGAAGAGCTCGTTCGCCGTCGGCCGCCCTCGCCGCGACGGCGACGCGTCGATCACGTCGTCGTGCACAAGCGTCGCCGTGTGCAGCAGCTCAATCGACGCCGCCAGCGGCACGTGCAGGTCGGGATTGTACTCGCCGAAGTGACCGGCGAGCAGCGCGATCGCCGGCCGCAGGCGCTTGCCGCTCACGGCGAGCACGTGCGAGAGCATCTTCGAGAGCGCCGGGAAGCTCTCGACGTGCTTGATCCGGTCCAGCGTGTCCTCGACGAGACGCAGATCTTCCTGCACCGGCCCGTAGATCGAGGCGACCTTCAACGAGCGCTCCTTCCCGCCGGAGCGACACCTATCGCCAGCAGTCGCTCTGCGTTGCGCGTCGTCGCCTCGGCCACCGCAACGACCGGCAGCCCCTTCAACTCCGCGATCTTCGCCGCGGCGTCCGCCACGTACGCCGGTTCGTTGCGCTTTCCGCGGAACGCCTGCGGCGCGCCGTACGGACTGTCTGTCTCGATGACGAGTTGCTCGAGCGGCACCGCTCGCGCGACGGCCGCGAGTTGCAACGCCTTCGGATGCGTGACCGACGTGTGGATCGAGATCATGAATCCCAGCTCGATGTACCGCCGCGCCTGCACCTCCTCGCCGCTGAAGTAGTGCATGATGCCCAGCGGACGCCCATCGGGCAGGCCGCCGTGCATCTCTCGCGACCACGCCGTCAACAGCGGCAGCATCTCGTCGTGCGCGTCTCTCGTATGCACCGCGATCGGCTTTCCGGCGCGGCGCGCTGTGTCCAGCTGTCTGCGCATCACGTCGATCTGTCGTTCACGCGGCGAGAGGTCGCGATAGAAGTCCAGCCCGATCTCGCCGACGAGCGCGACGTTCGGATGTCGCGCCATCATCTCCAATTCGTCGAGATCCGCCGCCGTTGCGGCAGCGGCTTCATGCGGGTGGACGCCAACGGCGGCGAGCACCGTCTCGTGCCGCTCCGCAAGCGCGACGGCGAGACGGCTGTTCGCCAGATCGACGCCGAGTGTCAGCAGCACCTCCACACCCGCTGCCTGTGCGCGCGCGATCACCGCATCGCGGTCCGCTTCGAACTCCGCGTCGTGGACGTGGCTGTGCGTATCGATCAGGCGCATGGTTACGCCGACAGGCGCGCTTCCCCCTCGATCCCGGCGACTTCGATCTTCTTGAACAGCGGCTCCGGCTGCTGCAGCCTCGTCCCCGGCTCGGGCCGCTGTGCCGCCCACTCGGCGTCCTCGATGGCGCCGCTCAGGCCCAGATATTCGTGGACCTTCTGGCTGGAGAACGGCAGGAACGGGTACAGCGCAACTTTCAGCGCGTTTATAACACAGAGCGCCACGTACAGGGACGTGCCCGTCCGCTCGCGGTCGGTCTTTGCCGTCTTCCATGGCTCGGTCTCGCTCAGATAACCGTTGGCGTCCTGGGCAAGCGCCATCGCCGCGTGCAGCGCCGCCTTCAGGTGCACGGCTTCGATATGCGTCCGCACCTCATCCAGCGTCCGGGCGGCGCCGTCGAGCAGCGTCTGGTCGCGCGCGTCGAGCGGACCTGGTGGCGGCACAACGCCGCCGAAGTTCTTGTGCGTCATCGCCAGCACGCGGTTCACCAGATTGCCCCACGTGGCGACTAACTCGTCGTTGTTGCGACGGATCAGCTCCGCCTCCGTGAGATCGGTGTCCGATGTCTCCGGCAGGTTGGCGGCGAGCGCGTAGCGGATCGCGTCCGGCTGGTAGCGCTCCAGATAGCTGAGCACCGAATCGCCGACCCCTTCGCTCTTCGACGCCTTCTCGCCCTTGAACGTCACGAACTGGTTCGCCGGCACATCGAACGGCAGGTTGAGGCCACGGTACGCCATCAAGATCGCAGGCCAGATGATCGTGTGGAACGGGATGTTGTCTTTGCCGATGAAGTAGTACGCGCGCGCGTCGGGATCCTCCCACCACTTCCGCCAAGCGTCAGGTTCGCCGCGCAGCTGCGACCACTCCTTCGATGCGGAGAGGTAGCCCATCACGGCCTCGAACCAGACGTAGATGCGCTTGCCGGGCCCGAGATCCTCGATCCAGAGCGGCACGCCCCAGTCGAGATCGCGCGTGATCGCGCGGTCGTGCAACCCCTCCTCGACGAAGCCGATGCTGAAGTTCAGCACGTGCTTGCGCCAGCCTTCGCGCGAACGCAGCCAGTCGAGCAGCGGCTCCTGGAAGGCGCTGAGCTTGAAGAAGAAATGGTCGGTTTCCCGCGACTCGGGTGTCGAGCCCGTCAGCTTGCTGCGCGGGTTGATCAGCTCGTCGGGATCGAGTGTGCGGCCGCAGTTGTCGCACTGGTCGCCGCGCGCCTTCTCGTTGCCACAGTGCGGGCACCTACCTTCGACGTAGCGGTCCGGCAGGAAGCGCTTCGCCTGCGGGTCGTAGAACTGCGAGGTCGTGGCCTGGTAGATGTAGCCGTGCTCCATCAGGCGGCGGAACATCTCGTGCGTCACTTCCCTGTGGTTCTCCGTCCCTGTCGACGTGAAGAGGTCGAACGAGATGCCCAGTTCGCGCCAGTAGCGCAGGAACTCCGGGTGGAACTGCTCCACCACCTCCTGCGGCGTCCGGCCCTCCTTGTCGGCCCGCACCGTGATCGGCGTGCCGTGCTGGTCGCTGCCGGACACCATCAGCACGTCGTTGCCGGCCATCCGGTGGTAGCGCGCGAAGATGTCCGCCGGCAGGTACGCCCCCGCGATGTGGCCGAGATGCAGCGACCCGTTCGCATAGGGCCATGCGACGGCGACGAGGATGCGGCGCGGCGATTCGATTTGTGTATCCAAAGCTAGGAGATTCTAACGGATCAGGCTCGTTGGAGATGGGGCGGTGGGGACGCCGGGCCGGGCTGGCGAGAGGACAAATGCCCCACGCGACAGCCCGCCACTCCCACGCAGCAGCAGTAGCCGACGTGGCCGTTGGCGGTGGCGGTGCGCTATCGCGAACCATCGCCGCCGGTGATTAGGCGCGTGCGATGATCAAATGCACGCGAACCTATGCGCGAGTTTGATGGGGAGTTGGTTCCCAATCCGAGTCGGCTACGTATCGACGAACTGACTCGATCATGCGGCGATCCTCGAATTCGTCGAGCGGGAGCAGGGCATCGAGCTTGAGGAACAGTCGTGAAGCCTTGAGCCGCTGCTTGATGGAGTTTGGGCGGCCACGCCTCGGCGACTTGCCGGACGCTACTGCCACCCCCACTGTCGCCCAGCAATTCACTACGTCCGAAGCCCAAGCGCTTGCCCTCCAGTGGGTCACTGCAAATTACGGCTCGCTCGACGGACACGATTGCGGAACGCCCGAACTCAATGAGCTCCGATCTCGATGGACGACGGTGTGTACCGAGCGCTCGGAAGGGGCTCACGTGAGAGTAGTCGCCGTGGATGCAGTAACGGGCGCCGCCACGGATCTCGAAACGGCGGCCACCGCCGCCACGAACACGCCGGCGAACACGGCCACCGCCACCGCAACGAAGACGCCTCAGTAGGGCTTGGGCCTTGCGCTCAGCCCCGCCTACTCGGCGTGCCACGCGACGTACGCCGCGCGCCGGGAGAGCTTCGCGCGCTGCATCAGCGCCGCCACCCCATCCTTCGCCGACGCGCCTTCGGCCTTGAGCGACGCGACGATCGCGCCGACGTCGGCGGGCGCGATGCCGTCGGAGGATGGCGCAGCGCCGCCCTCGATGACGAGCGTGAACTCGCCGCGCGGCTGCGCGAAGTGCGCGATCGCGCCCGAGATCGCCCCGCGCCAGATCTCTTCATGCAGCTTCGTCAGCTCGCGGCAGACGGCGATGCGGCGGTCGCCCAGCGCGGCGAGCGCGTCGTTCAGCGTGGCGGCAACGCGGTGCGGCGACTCGAACACGACGAGCGTATCGCCGCACGCCGCGGCTTCCACGAGCGCGCGCCTGCGCGGTCCGGACTGCCGCGGCAGGAAGCCCAGGTAGTGAAAGCGCCGCGATGACAGCCCGCTGGCGGCGACGGCCGACAGCACCGCCGACGCACCGGGGACCGGCACAACATCGTGCCCGGCGCCGAGCGCCGCCACAACGAGGTCATGGCCGGGATCGCTGATCCCCGGCATGCCCGCATCGCTGACGACGGCGACGTCGCCGTCGGCCAGCGCGTCGATGATGGATGGCGTCTTCGCGATCTTGTTGTGCTCGTTGTAGCTGGTGAGGCGCGCCTTCACGCCGAAATGCGTCAGCAAGAAACGCGCCGAGCGCGTGTCCTCCGCCGCGACGAGCGTCACGTCGCCGAGGATGCGCAGGCCGCGCACGGTCATGTCGTCGAGGTTGCCGATCGGCGTCGCGACGAGATAGAGCGTGCTCATCGCACGAGCCGATCATATGTCGCGTAATATGGTGGAGCGCCATAGCGGATTGCTAGAAACACGCGCAAATCCTTGACCTCGCGGCTTCGACATCGATACACTCAACGAAATCATATCCCCGACGCCTCCCTGGGAGGCGGCCAGAATGTCGAACATGAAGCAGTAGTCACGGCACACCGGTAGGAACGCCTCAGCCGGCCTCGATCTCGTCATATCTCGCACGAATGGACGGGACGGGGACCATAGCAGCGAAGCCGAAAGGCGGGCAGGCCCGGCGGCATAGTTGGAGGTACCCGAACCATGTCACAGCCTCAGTTCAAAGAGATGCGGCGCGCCTACGGCTTTGACGATGTCGCCATCGTCCCCGGCGGACATCACACCATCAACCCCCTCCTCGTAGAACTCTCCTTCAAACTCGGCAACCTTGACTTCGCACTTCCCTTCATCGCCGCGGCCATGGACGGCGTGGTGGACGTGCGC
>CAYQZE010000060.1:0-35185 GCA_964421985.1 uncultured Dehalococcoidia bacterium
TCGTTGGCTCCAGCAAGCAGGCGACCGAGATCTACCTCCGCCACTTCCTCTCGGCCTGGTCCGCCAACAAGAACCTCTGGACCGACGAGGAGATCGCCGCCTATGTCGAGGCGTACTCGCAGCCCGGCGCGCTGCGCGGCGGCTTCAACTGCTACCGCGCAGCGCTGCGCGGCGGCGCATTCGTTGGCGCTGACAAGAAGGTCGAGACGCCCACCCGCGTGCTCTGGGGCGACAGCGATTCGATTATCCCGTTCGCCTGGTCGGACAAGCTCGGCGACTTCTTCGCGAACTTCGAGCTGAAGAAGATGGAAGGCGTCGGGCACTTCATGATGCGCGAAGCGCCGGACCGCGTGAACGCCGAGATCATCGAGTTTATGGCGGGGTAGCGGGTCAGCCTGTCAGCCGGTCAGCCGGTCAGCCGGTCAGCATGTCAGCGGGTCGGAAAGGAGCGCTAACGTGCGCGATTTTCGGAGCATCAAGGCGTGGGAGAAGGCGCATCAGCTCGCGCTCGCCGTATACGCGGCGACTAAGGACTTTCCACGCGAAGAGGTCTATAGCCTGACGAGCCAGATGCGTCGCTCGGCCGGGTCGATCCCAACCAACATCGCGGAGGGTTGCGGCCGCACGGGAGACGCAGAACTGTCTCGCTTCTGTCAGATCGCATTCGGGTCGGCGACCGAGCTCGAATACCAGCTTCTGCTGTCGCGCGATCTCGGGTACCTCGATCAATCGAGCTATGAACCGCTGCGCGATGGGACAATTGAGGTGAAGCGGATGCTCGCTGCCTTCATCACAACGCTGAAAGCCAGCCGCTGACGGGAGTGCTGAAATGCTGACGGGCTGAACTGCT
The DNA here is from genome assembly GCA_964421985.1 of uncultured Dehalococcoidia bacterium. Taxonomy (GTDB): domain Bacteria; phylum Chloroflexota; class Dehalococcoidia; order DSTF01; family JACRBR01; genus JANXYW01. Next base: position 851 of record CAYQZE010000060.1, read on the forward strand.
GAACTGCTGAACTGCTGACCGGCTGACAGGCTGACCGGCTGAAAGGCTCCCCAACATCGACCTCGAACTCCGTAACAACGTCGCACTCATCACCGGCTCCTCCCGCGGCATCGGTCGGGGCATCGCACGATCGCTTGCCGCGGAGGGCTGCGACATCGCGCTCGTCGCGCGCGGCGAGGCAGGCCTGCGCGAGGCGGAGCGCGAGATCGTCGCGCTCGGCGTGCGCACGGCAGCGATCGTCGCCGACGTCACGGTGGCCGCCGATGTCGAGCGCATGGTGCGCGAGACGCAGGCGCGGCTCGGGCGCATCGACATCCTCGTCAACAACGCCGGCGGCTCGTTCCCGGACGACGACGACGGGTGGGAACACGCCTTCCGCGCCAACATCGAAGCAGCCGTACGCGCGACGCGCGCCGTCGTGCCGCTCATGCGCGCGCAGGGCGGCGGCGTCATCGTCCACATCGCGTCGATCTTCGGGCGCGAGGCTGGCGGCGGCCTGCCCTACAACGCCATGAAGGCCGCCGTGATCAGCCACGCGAAGAACTCCGCGCTGGCGCTCGCGAAGGACCACATCCGCGTCAACTCGGTCGCCCCGGGGTCGATCCAGTTCTCCGGCGGCTCGTGGGACAAGCGCGTGCAGGCCGACCCCGAAGGGATGGCGCGCTTCGTCGAGCAGAACATCGCGATGGGGCGCTTCGGGCGCGTCGAGGAGGTGGCCGATGTCGTGGCGTTCCTCTGCTCACCGCGCGCCAGCTGGATCACCGGCGCCTGCATCAACGTCGACGGCGGGCAGACCCGGAGCAATATCTAGTGCCGGACCGCCTGATGACCTACACCGCGGCGCTCCTCGTCGACTGGTTCGCCGAGCGCAGCGGCCGCGCCTACACCCTGGACCGCGTCGTCGACGGCGACACGCCCGTGTACGTCGCGCAATGTGGCGCCGGCACGCTGGCTGTTGCCATCGCGCCGCTCTGGGAGCCGGAGGCCGACCCGGCGGCGCAAGTCGCGCGCCTCGCGATGGAGGAGCGGCTGGACGCGGGCAATGTCCGCGGGCCGTATCTGATCTGGGTGCCACCGCGCGGCACCGTCCCTGCCGCCGAGCCCGCGGCCTCCGACTTCGCGATGCGAGCACAGCTCGCCTGCGCACCGCTGCAGCCCGGCGGGCGGACGGAGATCGATCTGCCGGTGATGGTCCAGATCGCCAAGGTGCGCGACGAGGGCGGCTACGCCTCGGTCGTCGGCGGGCTCAGCCGCTTCTGGACAGCCATCACCGAGCGCGTCAACGGCACCTTTCACGTCAACAGCCTGCAGCTGCATCGCGCGCCGCACGCCGAGACGGTGCGGACCGCCCTCCTCGACCGCATCGGCGAACTCTCGCGCGGCCTCAACGTCGGCGACGCCGTCGAGTTCGACTGCGCCGAAGCATGGACGGTGCAGCGTTTGCCCGCAGAGCCGCTCGGCCAGCGCGGCTTCGCCATCGCGCAGGCGCCCCCCAAGATCGATCCCTCCGATGGCACGCTCATGCGGCGGCTCGTGCGCAAGCGGCTCAAGGCGGCGAACGAGGCGCTGGCAGGTGTCGCCGCCGAGGTGAAGGGTGTCGGCTTGCTGGCGATCTACGAGTACGCCGAGCACGAGAACGTCGGCTCGTTCGTCAAGTCGCTCGACCCGGGCCTGTTCGCGGGACTGCAGATCGTCGCGGCCGTCGTCGATGGCGAAGTACGGCCGGTGTTCCAGCCGCGGTAGTCTGTGCTGCGGGCTCGCGGTGAACAGGCGCCGCGCCCCATTGCACGACGCGTCGCCGCGAACGCCTCTCGGCCGGCCACGAACGGACCAACCATGAACGTCACGATCGTCGGGCTCGGCAAGATCGGTGTGCCGCTCGCGGTGCAGTTCGCATCGAAGGGCGCCGTGGTCACCGGCTACGACGTCAGTGCTGCCCGTGTGGCCGAGATCAATGCGCAGCGGAACCCCCTGCCGTCGGAGCCTGGCCTGCAGGAGAAGATTCCCGGCCTCGTCGTCAGCGGCCGGCTGCGCGCCACGACCGACCCGCGCGAGGCCGTTGCCGACGCCGATGTGGTGGTGCTCATCGTGCCCGTCGATATCGACGCGGCGCAGCAGCCCGACTTCGCGTCGCTGGACGCCGCGGTCGCGGCGATCGGCCCTCACCTGAAGTCCGGCGTGCTGATCATCGTCGAGACGACGGTGCCCGTAGGCACGACCCGCCACCGCGTCGGCCCGCGGATCGCGAAGGCGTCGGGCCTGGCGCCGGAGACGGGCTTCTCCCTCGCCTTCAGCCCGGAGCGCGTGTCGTCGGGTCAGGTACTGCGCGACCTCGCCACCTACCCGAAGATCGTCGGCGGCATCGACGATCGCAGTGCGGACCGCGCCGTCGAGTTCTACGCCGCGCACCTGGACGCCGGGATCATGCCGGTGCGCGACGCGGAGACCGCCGAGTTCTCGAAGCTCGCCGAGACGACGTATCGCGACGTGAACATCGCGCTCGCCAACGAGTTCGCTCGCATCGCCGATGGGCTCGGCGTCGATGTCTTGCAGGCGATAGCCGCGGCGAACTCACAACCGTATTCGCATGTGCACGCGCCGGGCCCGGGCGTCGGCGGACACTGCATCCCCGTCTACCCGTACTTTCTCGCGGCGCCCCAGACGCCCGGCGCGGGCGTGCCTGACACGGACCTGATCACCTCGGCGCGGCGGATCAACGACGGCATGGCGCACTACGCCGTCGCGCGGCTGGGCGCAGCGCTCGGTTCGCTGCAAGGCGCGACGGTGGTCGTGCTGGGCCTCGCCTATCGCGCCGGCGTGAAGGAGTCCCGCCACAGCAGCGCGGCGGGGCTCGCGTCGGCGCTGGTCGCCGCCGGCGCCCGGACCTACGTACATGATCCCCTGTACTCCAGCGACGAGATCCGCGCCCACGGCTTCCAGCCGCCGCCGGCGTGGCCGCTGCCGTGCGACGCGCTGGTCGTGCAGGCCTGGCACGCCGAGTACGCCGCGCTCGATTTCCGCGCCTTCCCCGGCCTGCGCGCCGTGCTCGATGCCCGCGCGGCGCTCGACCCGGCCGCGATCAAGGCGCTGGGCATCGCCTACGTCGGCATCGGACGCTGACGCGCCGCAGCCGCGACGGCGGCGCCCGCCCGCCACGACGGTTGCGGGAGTCCGCGGCGCGCGAACTCCGCGGCGGTCAACACGGTTACCACTGGAGCGCCGCCACGGCCTCGACGCTACAGTACGACGAGGTTGTTGCGGTGGACGACTTCGCTGCCGTACTGGTGGCCCAGCACGGCCTCGATCCGGTCGGAGCGAAGGCCGCGAATGGCGGTCAGGTCGCGGTCGTCGTAGTTCGTGATGCCGCAGGCGATGGCGTGGCCATCGGGAAGCACGATGTTCACGGTGTCGCCGCGCTTGAACGGACCCTGCACGTCGCGCACGCCCGCCGGCAGCAGACTCTTGCTGCGTTCGGTCAGGGCCCTGCCGGCGCCTGCGTCGACGACGATCGCGCCTTTCGTGGTCAGGCCGGAGAGCATCCAGCGCTTGCGGCTCTCGACGCGGCTCTTCCGGGCGGGCAGCATCGTGCCAACGTGTTCCCCGTGGGCGAGGCGGCACAGCACGTCGGGCTCACGGCCGTCGGTGATGAAGACGTCGGAGCCGCCGCCGGTGGCCAGTGCGGCCGCCTGCAGCTTCGTGACCATGCCGCCGGTGCCGCGCCCGCTATCGCTGCCGCCCGCTATGGCCTCGATCTCCGGCGTCACACGCTCGATGCGCTCGATCAGGTTTGCCGTCTTGTGCGTGCGCGGGTCCGCTGTGTAGAGTCCGCCCGTGTCGGTGAGCAGCGCGAGCAAGTCGGCATCGATCAGGTTAGCGACGAGGGCGGAGAGATTGTCGTTGTCTCCGATCTTCGCGCCGGCGATCTCGTCGATCGCCACGGCGTCGTTCTCGTTAACGATCGGCACGACGCCGATCTCCAGCAGGCCGAGCAGCGTGTTGCGCGCGTTCAGATAGCCGATGCGGTCGGAGAGGTCGCGTTTGCTGAGCAGCGTCTGGGCGACGACCCGTCCGCCGGCGGCGAAGAGGGTGTCGTACTGTTGCATCAGGTGCGCCTGGCCGACGGAGGCGAGCACCTGGCGGAAGGGGATGTCGCGCCCGCCCTGCGCCATGCCCAGCCGCTGCCGCCCAGCGGCGATGGCGCCGGACGTGACGACCAGCACCTCGCGCCCTTCGTCCATCAGGCGGACCACCTGGGACACCAGCGACGACATGGTGGCCGTGTCGAGCTGATCGGTGCCCGCCGTGAGCAGATTCGTGCCGAACTTGGCAACGATGCGCCGGTATCCCGGCCGCGGGCGTTGCTTCGCCATGCGGTAACGCCTCTCTCCAACCCGTTTGCGCGAGAGTATAACAACGGCGATCGGCGCTGGCCCGGTTGCTTGGCGGAGCGTCGCGTGCCTACGGCGCCTACAATGTCGCGATGGGACGACGCATCTGGATCCTGGCGAAGACGGCGTACCTGGACTTCACGCGCGACAACTGCACGCAGCTGGCCGCGGCCATCTCCTACTACGTGCTGTTCTCGATCGTACCGCTCGCCATCCTCTCGGTCGCGGTCGCCGGACTGATCTTCGGTGGCGAGAGCGTGCGGAACAGCATCACGGACCGCATTCTGGACGCCGTCCCGCTCAGCCAGACGGAGGGACGCTCGGCCGTGGAGGACGCGCTCGACAGCGTGAAGCGTGTGAGCGGTCCGGTGGCGGTGGCTGGCGTGCTGGGCACGCTCTGGTCGGCGTCGGCGGTCTTCGCTTCGATACGAAAGTCGCTAAACGCCGTGTGGGGCGTGGACGAGCAGCGGCCGTGGGCGCAGGCGAAGCTCGTCGACCTGGCGCAGGTGGGCGTGTTGGGAGCAATCCTCCTGACATCGCTCATCCTCACCGGCGTGCTACGGGCGATCCGTGAGGTAAGCGCGTCGCACGTCGGGCCGCTGGCCGGGAGCAATCCGCTGTGGGAGGTGCCGCGGGTCGCGCTGCCGGCCGCGCTCACCATGCTGACGTTCGCGCTCCTGTACCGCATCGTGCCCGCAATGCGCCCAAGGTGGCGCGACGTGCTTCCGGGCGCCCTGCTCGCGACGCTGCTCTTCGAGCTGCTGAAGAACTCATTCGCGATCTACGTGACGAACTTCAACAACTTCGATGTCGTCTACGGATCGCTGGCCGGTGCCTTGTTGGTCCTGCTGTACACGTTCCTGGCATCCAACGTCCTGCTCGCCGGAGCTGAGCTAACGCGCACGCTGGAGCGCTACCACAATCACGACCTCGATGCCGAGATCTTCCCCGTCGACCCGCAGCCGCCCGTCACGACCCGCGCCTGGCGCGCGGTCAGAGGTCTCTTCGTGCGCCAGTGACGCCGTCGAACGGGTACGGTGCTACTGTTCTTCGATCTCGATCGTGCTGATGACGGTGCCGGGCGTCGTCGCGGTCGCCGGGTCGCGCGGTTTGATCTTGTCCAGCACGTCCCGTCCGGAGATGAGCTGGCCAAAGACCGTGTAGCCGCCGTCGAGCGCGGTCTGCGGTGCGTAGTCGATGAACCACTGGCTGCCCGCTGAGTTCGGAGCGGCCGTTTTCGCCATGCCGAGGCTGCCGTCGAGGAACTTATGCGAGTTGACTTCGTCGGGGATCGTGTAGCCCGGGCCGCCGCGGCCGGTGCCGTCGGGATCGCCCGCCTGCGCGACGAATCCGGGGATCACGCGGTGAAACGTGACGCCGTCGTAGAAGTGCTCACGCGACAGGAAGACGAAGTTGTTGACGTGCTGCGGCGCTTCCTTCGGATACAGCTCCAGCTTGATGTCGCCGATGTCCATCTTGATGGTCGCGATGTACTTCTTGTTGGCGTCAATGGTGAGGGGCGGCGGTGCAGAGTACGTCTTCGTTCCTCCTGCCTTCGTCGGCTGGGCAGCCGGCGTGCTCGCTGTGGTGGTAGTCGCGGCGGCGGCGGATGCTGCCGGCGTCGTCGCGGCGGACGTGCGCGCAGCCTCGGGTTGTGTCAGAAGGCGCTTTGCCGTTCCGACGGGCGTCGGTCTGGCGGTCTTCTTGCCATCGCCGCCGCACGCCGCGACGAGCAGGGATGCGCCGATGGCCACGATCAAGAGCTGTCGTTGCATGTGCGGTGGGCCTCCTTGGGGAAGATAGCAGGATGCTGTGGCGTGGCCGAGAGCTAAGTGGAGAGAACGGGTTGGTGCTCGCCGATCTCGACCGACGTGACGAGCTCATCTGAGGGCGGAACCGGCAAACCGCGCGCTTCGAGACTTTCAACAAATAGCGTAATGACTTCACGCGCGTTGGCGAGGGCCTCATCCATCGTGTCGCCCTCAGTGACGCACCCGGGAAGCGCGGGAACCGTCACGGTGTAACCAATCTCATCATTCTCGGCGGTCGGAGTGAGGACTATCACGTATCGTCGGGTCACAGCAGCTCCCTTAACCGTTCCGGCGTGATCTCCGCTCCCTTCAGTATAACGGCCAGCGTCCCTACCTTGATCGGGCGCGTGTGCATGGGCACGGCCACGGTCTTGGAGGGATCTCGCGGATTCGTCAGGATGACGTGCGAACCGCGCGTGCGCTCTATCTCCCAGCCGTCGCGACGGAGGGCGCGCACCAGCCGTTCGCCGTTGACCTGCGGGAGCTTGGTCATCCGTTACTCGAAGATGCTGCTGGCGACTTCCTCGATGCTGCGTTGCACATCGACGTCGTCGGTCAGCGCCCAGACGACGCCGACCTGGCAGGCCCGCCGGGGCGAGATGCCGGCATGGATCATCTTGCCGGTATAGACCAGCAGGCGCGTGCTGACGCCCTCGCTCAACCCGTGCTCGCGTAGATGACGCACCTTCTCGCCCAGCTTCGCAAGGTCCTGCGCCACTTCGTCGGAGACCCCGCTTTCGTGCGCGATGATCTTCGCTTCCAGCTCCTTGCGCGGATGTGTGAACTCGATCGAGATGAAGCGCTGGCGCGTGCTGTGCTTCAAGTCCTTCAGCGCGCTCTGGTAGCCGGGGTTGTACGAGATGACGAGCAGGAAGCCCTCGCGCGCCTCCAGGATCTGCCCGCGCTTCTCGATCGGCAGGACGCGCCGGTGGTCCGTCAGCGGGTGGATCAGCACCGTCGTGTCCTTGCGCGCCTCCACTACTTCGTCGAGATAGGCGATGGCGCCAACCTTCACCGCGCGCGTCAGCGGCCCGTCGATCCAGCGGGTCGATTCGCCTTCGAGCAGGTAGCGTCCGACGAGGTCGCTGGCGGTCAGGTCCTCGTGGCAGGCCACCGTGATCAGCGGCAGCGCCTGGAACGCGCCGTCCTGGCCCTTCTTCGCCGTCCCGCCGGCGTCCTTCGCGATCGTCAGGGGGCGTCCCAGGCGCCACGCCATGTACTCGACGAAGCGCGTCTTGCCGCAGCCGGTGGGACCTTTGAGCAGCACAGGGATCTTCGACTTGAATGCCGCCTCGAAGAGTTCGACCTCGTCGCCGGTCGGCACGTAGTACGGCTCGACGTGCGGGTGGTACTCTTCGATGGCGTACTGCCGGTAACCGCCTTCGATCCCGGCCTGTTCATCCGTGGTCATGTGTCCCTCCCCGCCGCGGCGGGCGGCAGATTACGCCGCGGCCGCGGTCAGCTTCTCCCATTCGGCCGCGACACGCTGCCTGAGTTCGTCCAGCGTCCCGCTGTTATCAATGATCACCTGCGCGTGCGCGGCCCGCTCTGCGTTCGTCACTTGCGCGGCGATGCGCCCATCGGCCTGCTCGGCGGTCAGTCCGTTGCGCTCGATGACCCGCTTCCGGGCGATCTCCGGAGCCACGGTTACCACCCACACCTGATCCGTGATCGGCGTCCAGTCCGCCTCGATCAGCACGGCCGCCTCCAGCACGACGACGGGCGTGCCTTCGGCGCGGATTGCCGCCAGGCGCCGGTCCATCGTCTCGCGCATCCACGGCCAGACGATCCCTTCGAGCCGCTTCCGCTGCTCGGGCGCGCCGAACACCTTCGCCCCCAGGGTTTTACGGTCGATCTCGCCGTCGGCCCCCACGACATCCGGCCCGAACGCGGCGACCACGGCGTCGTAACAGCCGCTCCCGTCCCGCCGGTACGCCTCGTGACCCACCTTGTCGGCGTCGATCACGAACGCGCCGCGGTCCGCCAGCATCTGGCTGACGACGGACTTGCCGCTGGCAATGCCACCGGTGAGGCCGAGTACGATCGTCAAGTCGCACCTGCGGGAAGCGAACGCGCCGGATGCCTGGCGCCTTGTGAAAGTATGTGCGAAGGGCGGTGGCCGGACAAGCGGCGGCCCTGGGTCTCTGGTCGTCGGTCGCCGGTGATCGGCGCTGGCCTGATCCACTTGGGTAGGCGGCATCTCGTGCTACGCCAACTTGATCCCGCGACGAGAAGCCGTGCATCTGTTGACGGTCGTTGCAGAAGCCGCGTCGCTCCCGTCGGGCCGCGACGATGCGTCGCTCAGCGCAACGTTCCCGCCGCGCGGTCAGCGGCCGCAGCCACACCCGCCGCCGCCGCAGCCGCACCCGCCGCCCGATGGCGCATCCATCACATCGGCCGCGCTCGCGCCGCGGGCCGGTACGGCGAACATCGAGAGCGTGCGTGCGCCGCCGCCGTGACCCTGCGGGCAGGTGCCGGGCTCGTCGCTGCGTCCCATCGGACGCAGCAGCTCGTACTTCGCGGCGCATCTCGGACAGTAGTACTCGTACAGCGGCATAGCGAGGCTCCCGCTGGCATGGTAGCAGGTCAGGTGTTGGGGATCAGGCAGGATGCTACAGGGGAGAGCTGAACGATCCGCCCTCGCCCTCAATAGTCGGCGAGGTAGTCCTTGAGCTTCTTGCTGCGTGAAGGGTGGCGGAGCTTTCGCAGTGCCTTCGCTTCGATCTGCCGGATGCGCTCGCGCGTCACGTCGAAGTCGCGGCCCACTTCCTCCAGCGTCCGGCTGCGTCCGTCTTCAAGCCCAAAGCGTAGCTCCAACACCTTCCGCTCGCGCGACGTGAGGCTGTTGAGCACGTCCATCACCTGCTCTTTGAGCAGCTGATGCGATGCCGCATCGGCGGGCGCCAGCGCGGAATCATCGGGCAAGAAGTCGCCCAGGTGGCTCTCGTCTTCTTCGCCGACCGGCGTCTCCAGCGATACAGGGTCCTGCGCCACCTTGATGATCTCGCGCACCCTCTCCGGGGTCACCGGCGGCCCCAGCGCCGGGTCCGACATGCCGACAGCGATCTCCTCGCTCGTCGGCTCGCGTCCGTACTCCTGTACCAGACGGCGCGAGACCCGCACCAGTCTGTTGATCGTCTCGACCATGTGCACGGGGATGCGGATGGTCCGCGACTGGTCCGCGATCGAGCGCGTGATCGCCTGGCGGATCCACCACGTGGCGTACGTGCTGAACTTGAATCCGCGCCGGTAATCGAACTTCTCGACGGCGCGGATCAGGCCAATGTTGCCCTCCTGGATGAGGTCGAGGAGCGACATGCCGCGGCCGAGGTACTTCTTGGCGACGCTGACGACCAGGCGCAGGTTGGCTTCCGTCAGCTGCACCTCGGCGCGGAATCCCTCGCGCTTCAGCCGGCTGAAGTACGCGCACAGGTCGTACTCTTCAGGGCACCTGCCGTTGACTCGCTCCCACGGCGGTGGCAGCAGCGACTTCTCGCCGCCGTAACGGTCGGCAATCGCTTTGATGTGGGCCGGCCGCAGGAGGTGCGTGATGATCGACAGTCGGACGATCGCCTGCTCGGCGTCCGACTGCTCGATGTGGAGGTGCTCGGCGAGACGCGCCGCGAGATCGAAGTCCATCTCCTCATCGACGGCGGACCGCCAAGCGGCGCTTTCGATGACGTCCGAGGGCGTCGCCGCTTTGATGCCGATGTCGTGACTGATGAACTTCACGCATGCTTGCGCCTGGAAGTACTGTTCGATGAGGGTGAGGACGATCTCCTGGCCCGTCGGAAGGCGTTCGTGACCCTCCAGCCAGTGTCTGTCGACGGCGGCGAGGTGTTTCGCCTCCTCCATCTGCCGCGCGATGTGCTTTTCGTCCGAGCCGGACAGCAGGTGTACCTTGCCGATCTCGCGCAGGTACATGCGGACGGGGTCATCCACACCGTCCTGCTCCTCAAGCGGTACCGCCTCCTTCTCGACATCGAGTTCTTCGATCTCCGCGCGGTCGGGCTCCTCACCCCACGGGTCGGGCGCCGCAGCGACGCGACTGGCCGGCACGATGACGACGGAATCGGCGAGCCGCGTGAAGGCGTCACCGAACGCCTCTTCGGCTGCCTCCGCGCTCACGGCCGGCGCCGGCGCACCTCGCGCCTTTGCCGCCGGCGTCGCGGCGCGATGCTTGCCGGTCATTCCGCACCTCGCGGGTGACGTGCCGCGTCATGCTGGTCGAGCAAGCGCTGATGGACGCGGCGTCCGGCCTCCATGTCCTCGACGAACACCGTGGCGGCGTCAGCGTCATCCCCCAGGTCCGGCGTCTCCGCGGCGCCCGCTTGCCACGCGGCGCGCGCGCGCTCGGCGACACCCGCGCCGTCTCCGGCCGCGATGTCCGCCAGCACGGCCGTGCTGGCGCGCTTTGCCAGCCGCAGCCGGTCCTGCTCAATGCGCCAGACCGCGGAGCGCAGCGCCTTCGCGAGGTTGTCGTCGTCGTACGTGGGCAACCCGGCGATGCTGATCCGCTCGTACTGCGGGCGCAGTTCAGATGTCAGCGACGCTTCGAGTTCATCGCTCGCGCCGTGCGCGAGCCATGCCTGGAAGAGCGCCCGGTTGTCGCTCTGCGCGAAGAGCCCCGGGTCCAGGCCTTCCCCTTCGCCGCGAAGCTCGGGATAGCGGAACAGCAGGGCGAGACAGAACTCCTCGCGCCGGTCGTGCAGCGCCTTGTCGGAGGCCGACGCGACAGCCTGGGCGGCCCGCTCGGCGCGCGCGCGCACGGGTTGGCGCAGCTCCAGTCGCAGCGTCGCTTCATCGACCTGCGCCATGCGCGCGAGCCGCTGCATGTAGTGCGCCTGCATGACGCGGTCGGCCGTCAGTGCAATGATCGGCGTCAGTTCGGCCGCGGCGGCGGAGCGCTCGCGCGGTTCGGAGAGGTCGTGGCGGCTGGCGGCAACATCGAACAGGTGGTCGAGGACCGGCTTCGCCCGTGCCACCAGTTCCGGCCACAACTCGGGGCTGCTGCGAATCACCTCGTCCGGGTCGCGGCCCTCGGGCATCGACAGCACCCGCAGGTCGATATCGAGCGAGTCGACTTGACGGACGATCCCGCGCGAGTTCGGGACGGGGCGGCGGCGCAGGCTGTTGTTGATGATCTCGTATGCGCCGCGGATCGTCGCCTCGCTGCCGGCGTTGTCCGCGTCGAGCGAGAGGATGAGCGTCGACGAGTGGCGCTTGAGCAGCGTCACCTGGCGCTCCGTCAGTGCCGTCCCCATCGATGCGACGACGTTGTGATAGCCGTGCTCATGCGCGGCAATGACGTCCATGTAGCCTTCGACGATCACCGCCTGCCCGGCGCTGCGTATCGCCTCCTTCGCGAGGTCCAACCCGTAGAGGATCGCGCCCTTGTCGAAGATCGCCGACTGCGACGTGTTGACGTACTTGGGCTGGACGTCGCCGGCGCCCAGCGCTTCGCCGGGCAACAGCCGCCCGCCGAATCCCGCCACGCGGCCGCGGTCGTCACGGATCGGGAAGATCAGCCGGTGACGGAAGCGATCGTAGGCGCCGCGGTCGCCCTCGACGGCGAGCCCCGCGCCGACGATCTCCTGCTGTGAGAAGCCGCGCTCCGCGAGGTGCGCACTGACGGCCTCCCAGCTGTTCGGTGCATACCCGATCTGGAACAGCTCGATCGATGCGGCCGCGATGTGGCGTCCCCCGATGTAGTCCCGCGCCACTTGCGCGGTCCCGGCGTACGGCCCTTCCGTGCTGCCGAGCGCGGCGTGAAAGTACGAAGACGCGGCCTCGTTCAGGTCGTACATGCGTGCCCGCCGCGTGTCCTCCTGCGGGTCGCGGCGCGACTCCAGCGACACGCCGGCGCGCTCGGCGAGCGTTCGAAGCGCGTCGCGGAACTCCACGCCGTCCTTCTTCATGATGAAGGCGAAGATGTCTCCTCCCGTGCCGCAAGCGCCAAAGCAGTGCCACCGCTGCCGCGCCGGCTCCACATGGAACGACGGCGTGCGCTCGGTGTGGAACGGGCACAGTGCGAGGTAGCTGCGGCCCGCCCGCTTCAGCGTCACGTATTGCGAGACGAGATCGACGATGTCGATGCGCTGCTTGATCTCGTCGAGTTCGCTCATCGCAACCCTATCCTAGGAACGCCGCGTCAAGGGGATGGTTACACGCGCCGACGACGGCGCTTGTCGCACGAGCCGGGCGATCCCCGCCGCGTGCTCCGCCTCGTGTGCCGCCATCTTGACAGCGATGTCTGCGACGGTCATGCGGCCGATGCGCTCGTGAACGACGCACCGGGCCAGCGCGGCGGCGTCACAACCGGAGATCAGCGCGTCAAGTTCACGCCGGACGTTCAGCATGCCATGGATGATCTGCGGCACGGCCAGGTGCTGCGCCAGCGCAGGATCATCGTCGTTCTTGACAGAGGTGCTGGCGATGGCGGGCTCATGCTCCGTCAGCGCCGCGCGAGCGCGCTCCGTGAAGACGCGCTCGATGCGAAGCAGGTGGGCAAGGTGCGCGGCGATGCAGAAGGTCTCGCCCGGCGGGACGTAGCGAAACTGCTCCTCGCTGAGCCCGCGGATCGAAGCAAACAGCCCGTCCCGGCTTGCCCTCAGATCGGCGGTCAGTTGCGGTGCGGTCATGCGTCCGGTGATCCTCACCGTGCGTCTGCGCGGGCCGTGTGGACCCCTACGCGCCGTGGGCATCTGCTGAATGGAGTCGGCCCATTGTACTCGTCCGCCGCCTGCCCCCGCCACAACCGGCTGTCACCGGTACGGCCCTGCGGCCTTCAGGCAGCCGCTTCCCTACGGGCCGGCGGCGGCGGTCTCCGTCGCCAATGCGATCAGTGTTGCCGGGATGTCCGGCGTCGCGCCGGATTCCGCCTCCGCCGTCCGCGTCGCCATGGCGATCAGCGTGGCGGGGATGTCCGGAGTGGCGCCGTCGTCGGGCGGTGGTGTGGCGTCGCCAATGGCGATCGAGACCGTGATGCGGTTGTTGGTATCGTCCGTCTCCGCGATCTCGCCGTTCGGGTCGACCACCAGCAGCAGAGACTGATCCTCCGCCACGACGTAGCCCGTGCCGATATCGATGCTGCGGCCGCCCGCCAGCGTGAACTTCGGCAGCGTCGCGCCGCCCAGCAGCGCCGTGCCGTCGGCGTTGAACACGGCTACCACGAGGTCGCCCTTCATCTGGCCCTTCCCCTGGTTGACGACCGTGATGAAGAGCTTGCCGCCGGAGACCGTGGGCGGCGAGCCGATGACGAGGTCGGGCGGCCCGCCTGCGCCGGGCGTCGCCGTCGCTGTGGCGGTGATCGACAACTGCGCCGTCTGCGTCAGCGCCAGGGCAGTGAGCACCGCGGGCGGCGACGTCGGCAGTTCGACGACCAGCGGCGGCTCCGCCGTGGCGATCACCAGCGACGCCGGGTCGCCGAGGATGTCGAGCGTGGCTGCATCGACCCAGCCGTGGAGACTCGCGCTGTTGTTGGGCGGGAAGACGATGCGCATCCACTCGGCGTCGGTCGTGCGGCCGTCGATCTGCACGTCGCTTCGGGCAGGCAGCGTGCCAAGCACCGGCGTACGCGCGCCCGGCGCCGAGCGCACGGCCGTCGCCCCCCGCGTCGTGCCGGTCACGCCCGCTCCCGTCGCCGTGCGCCCGCCGGGACCGGCGGTGCCGGTTTCGGCCGAGACCACGACGGTCGGCCGCGCGCTGCTCGCGCCGCCGCGCACGCTATCGGCCACGACGAGCGTCGCCGCCGTCAACCCCAGCAATGCCACGACGGCCAGCCCGGCGAGAAAGAACGGGTGCTTGAGGACGGCCGCCCGGGTCTCCGGGCTCGGAAGCCAGTTCATGCGGGGCTCACCTGCGCCTCATCCTCCCTGCCGCGAACCCTGCGCGGTCCCCGGATCCCTCCGCCCGCTGCGCAGTGTAACAACCCGCGATCGCCCCGCCCGGACAGAAGCGAAGCGAGCACCCTCCCGCGGCCGGTAACCCGCCTCTCGCTTCCCGTCTCCCGCCTCCGGCGCCGAAGGCGACAAATCCCCGCCGCCATCCGTTCGGATCCCGCGCCATCGGCCGATTGTGTTCTTGGGGAGAGCCGCCAACCTATTCCCCGCCAACCTGACGGAAGCCAGCGTCACCCCCGCCACCAGCGTTGACGCTGGCTTCCTCGCGTCCCGACATCGCGCGATTAGGTCGTCTCCGCCAGCTGCGCCTCGCAGTCCGCGGCCACCTTCGCCATCCCGATCTCCCGCGCCGTCGCCAGCGCTTGGTCGAGCAGCACGCGCGCCTCCTGGTCGTCACCGGCCGCATTACGCGTGCGTAGCATGCGCGCGTAGTCGAGCTGCGTGCGCGCGAGCCAAGGGCGCGCGCCCAGTCGTTCAAGCATGGCGAGCGCACGTCGAAAGTGGCGCTCTGCGGCCTCCCAGCCGGACAACACGCTCTGAAGATTGCCCAGCACGCGGTCCGCGCTACCTAACGATCCTCTGCGTCCGGCGAGGTCGAGAATCCGGCCCGCGTACGGCAGTAGTCGTGCGTAGAACAGCGCAGCGCGTTTCGTATCGCCCAGCGAAGCGCACAGCTCCGCGAGCAGCGGAAGCGTAATTCCGGGTTGTCCCGTTCCTCGAAGAATCTCCTCAGGCGAACCAACCGCTAGCCCCGAATAACTCGCTTGGGCTTCCGCCAGACGGCCCGTTTCGAGAAATACGATCGTCAACGCGGCGCGCCAAGCTGGTTCTTCAGGAAACCGTTCGATGGCGTTCTGCACCAGCGGTTCCAGCTCAGCCAGTCGTCCCTGGTCGCGACGAATGCCGAAGATCTGCAAACCGAAGTCTGTCGCCGGCGTCCACGAGTCATAACCAAGATCCGGCAAGAGGTCCGGGGAGACCGTCTGGCCGAGGCGAAGCGCTTCACGGGCGAGACGCTCACCCTCCGCGAAGTCGCCCTTCAAGATCGCTCCGGTGGCGAGGCAAACTGCGGCGTACGAGGAGACGTGAGGAATGCGAACGTCCTCACACCTCTGGTAATACTCCTCGAGGTCTGCGAAACCGGCGGGGTCGGCCAGTGCGATCAGACACCCTGCACGCCACCACAGCCCAAGCCGGACCATCGCTCGGTCGTGTGCCTGATTCGCGAGATCGACCATCTCCGATGCCAGATCAAGCTGCCGTTCGGTGAGCAGCGGATCTTCCGAGAATACCCACTGCTGCCACAGCAAGACGTACAGAAGCGTCGGAACGTCACCCAGTCCGCGGGCCATGTCTTCTGCGACGTTCACCATGGCGAGTCCGCGTGAAGCGCTTGTACCCTGCCCGCCGCGGCCCGTGCTGGCCAGCATGCCGCTGAAGGCGAGAGCACAGGCCCGCAGAGGGGAAGGCGCGTTGGGCAAGACGCTCAACGCGTAGTCGAGGAAGCGTGGTATCCGTGCGTGCAGTGCTCCATAGATAGTGACGCTCTGGCTGTAGCCCGCCCTCGACCTGTCGGGATCGCGCAACGCGGCTCGGATCACCAACTCCGGCAACTGCGCGCTCTTCGCCAGTTCGGCCGCCCGCAGAAACGTGTCCATGCTGGGTGATCCGGACGCGAACCGCGCCTTGCCCAGCTGTAGCATCAACTCGATGCGAAGCGCCGGGTCATCCGGATACGCGGCCGCCGCCAGTTCCTGCGCGCGGTCGAACAGCGATGCCGCTTCGTCATACGCGAGGGATTCAGCTGCCCGCTCCCCGGCCCGCGCGCAGTAGTCGATCGCCTTTTCGAAGCTCGGCTCCCCGGCCTCATAGAAGTGATGCGCCAGCTCCGCAACATGGGGCTCGATATCGGTGGCGTAGAGGCGCTCGAGCGCCTCGCCGATCCGCCGGTGCATCAGCACCCGCCGCGGCGTGCTTAGCTCCTCGTACAGCGTGTGCCGGATCAGCGCGTGCGTGAAGTCGTAGCGGCCGCGCTCGCGCTCGACGATCAGCTGCGCCGCCAGTGCTTCATCGACCGCATCGAGCAACGCCGCGTCGTCTGCATCGACGAGCGCGGCGATCACCTCCCACGAGAAGCCCGCCGTCAGCGCCGAAGCCGTGGTGAGCATCCGGCCGCATGTGTCGCCCACGCGCGACAGCCGCCGCCCGATCACCTCACGCACGCCCTCAGGGATCCCCATCTCGGCGATGCTGACCTTCGAAACCCACCGCCCGTCTTCTTGCGCGATCTTTTGCTCGTCAATCAGGTGCAGCATCACCTCACGGATGAAAAACGGATTGCCACCCGTCTCATCGCTGATCGCCCGGACGAACGCCTCGGGCACGTCGTTTTCGGCCACAAGCCCCAGCAGCTCGCCGATATCCGTCACGTCCAGCCCCTTCAAGACGATGCGCTCGTAGTTCGTCTCATGGCGCAGCGTCACCAGCGCATCGGCCAGCGGATGCGTGCGGTCCAGCTCCACGTCGCGATACCCGCCGATCATCACGAGCGCGAGCGATGGCGCCTGGCGCGCGACCTGGCGAAGCATGCCGATCGTCCCCTTGTCCGCCCAGTGCAGGTCGTCCAGCATCAGCACGACTGGCCCGGCAGTGGCGATCCTCGCGAACAGATTGGATGCCGCTTCCAGCAGGCGGTAGCGTTCACCTTCCGCCGGCACGGGCGGCGGCTCCACGATGCCCGGGAGCCACTCGTGCAGCGCCGGCACGATGCGCGCGAGGACGCCCGCATCGGCGCCGAGTGCGGCCGCAAGCGTATCCGGCTGTGTCGTCGCCGCATACTCCTTGATCGCTTCTACGAACGCCGAGAACGGCGGCGCCCATTCGCCGTCGTAGCAGCGGCCGCGTAGCACCGTCGCCCCCTTGTGACGCGCGTACGCGGCGAACTCCTCTGCCGTGCGCGTCTTGCCGATCCCCGGCTCGCCCACCAGCATGTTGAGGGAGCCGTGACCGACGCACGCCTCTTCGAGCTTCCGGGCAAGGCGGGCGGTCACATCGCCGCGGCCCACGAAGGGCGTCACCGCCAGCATCGCCAGCGGGTCGTGCTCGTACAGCACCTCGCAAGCGGCCACGGGCGCGGCGATCCCTTTCAGCGCTAGTTCGCCGCGGTCGCGGAACTCGAAGGAAGAGCCATCCGGGACCAGCGCTCGCACGAGCGACGTGCACAGGATCTTGCCCGCCTCGGCCTGGGCGCAGAGCCGGCTCGCGACGACGACGGTCGTGCCGAAGTAGTCCGTCGCGTCGTGCCGCAGCGCCTCGCCCACCTGCAGCCCCACGCGGATCTGCAGCCGCTCGCCCGCCGCTGGGCGGCGCGCCCCCTGCTGCATCGCGATCGCGCAACGCACCGCCGCCGTGGCGGAGTCGAATGCCACCATCAGCCCGTCGCCCGTCCACTTGACTTCATCGCCCCCGTGCGCGGCCACCGCATCCCGCAGCAGTCTGTGGTGCGTCTCGAACACCCGCTGCGCCGCCTCGTCGCCGACGCGTTGCAGCAGCTCCGTCGAGTTGACCAGATCACTGAACAGGATCGTGGCGGTGGTCAGACGCGCGCTCGTCATGATGACGCCGATCATACCACCGATTCGGAGCTGTATGTGGGCACACCCTCCTCTCCGCCGGGCGGAGAGGACCAGCGCGATCGAAGAGTCGCCGTGGAGACAGCGCGGAGGTGAGGTCGCACCCAACGATGACGCCCGCGGGCGCTATCGCTACACGCGCCTACACAAACCAGTGGTGCGGGCTTTCAGCCCGCGTCACTCCATGTAGGATGGCCCTCGGCCGCCGACGCGTAAGTGCCGTCAGTCGACTTGTTCAGCACCCTGGTAGCCCTCCGCAGCCCGCGCGCCACGTCTATCGCAGCGCCCCGCCTGCGGCCCTGATCGAACCGCCAATGCTGCAATTGCAATGTGGCACAGCCGTCCCCGGCTGTGAGTCCGCCGATCGTAGAGTCGCCGCAGGAGACAGCCTCCCCTCCTCTCCGCCGGGCGGAGAGGACCAGCGCGATCGAAGAGTCGCCGTGGAGACAGCGCGGAGGTGAGGTCGATGACACCCCTCGCTCGGAGGTCTCGCCCCACACCCCCTACACTAACTACGGCTACGCCCCGTAGGGTGCCCGCGCTCCCATCCCCCACACCCCGCCGCCCACCCGCGTTTGATAGCTCTCACGACCACACAATCAACAACAATCAAGACAATCAACCCGTCAGCTTCAGCCGCCGGCCAGCACGTGTCCCAGTCAGCTTCAAAATCCGCCGCACGAAGAAAAACGCGAGAAATCAATGAACAATCAAACAGCCCGGCCCATCGCAGCGATCGCAACCTTGATCCTCTGCCCCGCGTCCCGAACACTGCCTGCACCGGCGCGTGGGGCACAGCGCGAGAAGGAGCGTGGCGTGGACTGGATGGCGATGGCGGAGCGGGCGCTTGCGGGCGCACCGCCCACAACCGAAGAGTCGCTCGCCGTCCTGCGAGCGCCGGATACGGAGATGCCGGCGATCGTCGCGGCGGCGCACGTGCTGCGGCGGCGCTACTTCGGCAACACCGTCAAGGTGAACTTCCTCGTCAACATCAAGAGCGGCATTTGCCCGGAGGATTGCCACTACTGCTCGCAGTCCAAGCTCTCGAAAGCCGCGATAGACAAGTACAATCTGCTGTCGGGCGCCGAGATCCTGGCGTCCGCCGTCCGCGGGCACGAGTTCGGCGCCCGCCGCGTCTGCATGGTCGCGTCCGGCCGCGGCCCCAGCGACGCCGACGTGGCGCACATCGCGACCGCCGTCCGCGAGGTCCGAAACGCGCTGCCCGACGCCGAGATCTGCGCCTGCCTCGGGTTGCTGTCTCCGCAGCAGGCGGGAGAGCTGAAAGCGGCGGGCGTCTTCGCCTACAACCACAACCTGAACACGAGCGAGGGCTTCTACAGCGAGATCTGCGGCACGCACACCTACGCCGACCGCGTCGAGACGGTGAACGTGGTGAAGGACGCCGGGCTGTCGCCGTGCTGCGGCGCGCTCTTCGGCATGGGCGAGAGCGATGAGGACATCGTCGAGGTGGCGCAGGCGCTGCGGGCGATCGGGTCCGACTCGATCCCGGTGAACTTCCTGATCCCGATACCGGGCACTCCGATGGCCGGCCACTGGTCGCTGACGCCGCAGCGCTGCCTGAAGATCCTCAGCCTGATGCGGCTGATCAACCCGAGGAGCGAACTGCGCATCGCCGGCGGGCGCGAGCACCATCTGCGCTCGCTGCAGCCGATGGGCCTGCTGGTGGCGAACTCGATCTTCATCGGCGATTACCTGACGACGAAGGGGCAGCGCCCGGAGGACGACATCGCCATGATCCGCGACCTGGGATTCGCGATTCTGGGCGCGCCGGACGATGGCATGGCTGCGGCGGGCGCGAGCGGCCCCGACGTATCACTGAAGTCCCGAGAGGAGCGGCTGGGGCCGGTCGGCGCGTAAGCGCGCCCACGAACACATGTAGGGGCACGTGGTGGCGTGCCCTCGGCCGCTCGCGGCGGCAGCGAAGGTTGCCCGTCGCCCGGGTGCGCACGCGGTAGGGCCGATCAGCACGTCGCAAACCGGCCTTTCGCCCGCCGATGTCGCGCCGTGCGGTAGCTACGCTTCATGAGATAGAAGGAGGAGCGATGCGCGAACAGGGTCCGATTGTCGTCCCGCTCGATGGTTCGGAGCTGGCCGAAACAGCGCTGCCATATGCGGCGGCTCTCGCGGAAGCGCTGCACACGCACCTCGTGCTGATCACCGCGTGGGAGGGTACTGAGAGCGAGTTGGGCGCGACGTTCCCGGCCATGGCGCTGGAGATCGAGCAGAGCGCGCAGAACTACTTCGCGCAGTATCTCGACGGCGTACGCGCGCGCTTCGGCCGCGCCGATCAGACGCGCGTGGTGGTCCGCGCCGGTGACGCCGCGGAGGAGATCCTGAAGGCCGCCAGCGAAACCGGGGCGCGCATGCTGGCGATCGCTACGCACGGGCGCTCCGGCGTCGGGCGCTGGGTGTACGGCAGCACGGCCGGGCGGCTGCTGCGCTCCGCGCACGTTCCGGTGCTAGCCGTCGGGCCGCACGCGCGGCCAGGTTCCACCGGCGGCGCGGCGATGAAGCACGTGATGGTGCCGCTGGATGGCTCGCCTCTGTCGGAAGCGGCGCTGCCGGTGGCGCACAAGCTGGCGGAGGCGCTGGGCGCGAAGCTCAGCCTGGTGCGGGCGGTGCGGTGGGCGGTGCAGTCCTACCCCTACAGCCTGCCCGACGCATACATCCCGCAGATCGACGAAGAGCTCGAGAGCGGCGCGAAGGCGTACCTCCGCCGCATGGAGGAGGGGCTCAAGGGCAAGGTCGATCTCGACGCGTTCGTGGTGCGTGGCGGTGTCGCCGACGGCCTGCTCGAGGTCGTCGAGAAGCAGTCCGTCGACCTGGTGGTGATGACGACGCACGCGCGCGCGGGATTCGCACGCGCCGCCCTGGGCAGCACCGCCGACCGCATGCTGCAGGGCAAAGCGCCCGTGCTGCTGGTGCGGCCGGAAGACGCTTAGGCCAGCGCGCTCGCGGCGCCGATCGTTGTTCGATACGATGGCGATCGATGCGCATCATCCTCGCGGCGGCCGCCGCATCGATCATCGCGATGACCGCCGCCGCGTGCGGCGGCGAGACCGCGCCGCCGCCGCGGTCCGTCACGACGGTGTCGCCGACGGCGCCGGGCGCGACTCCGTCAGCGTCCACCGCTCGGACGCAGGTCGCCGCCACACCTGTGGGCGGCGTACCGCGCACACCCGTCGCGCCATCGTCGCCCGCCGGCGAGACGGTCGAGGTGACCGGCATCGTGGGCGGCGTCAACCTGAAGGGCAGCGTGATCGAGATCAGGCGGCTGCAGGGTGTCGCAGTGACGCAAGTGAGCGTCGACCAGCGCACCATCATCCGGAAGGCGGCGGGCGGGACCCTTGCGTTCCGGGACATTCGCACGTCGGATAGGATCATCGCCCGGGGCACGCTCAACGACCGGCTTGACACGCTCCTAGCGTCGGAAATCACCGTGCAGGACGTGATCCCGGGCTCGCAACCCGGCGGATAGCCCCGGAGTCGAGGCCACGGAGACCTCAACTTGCCGCCACGGGGCCGCGGCCCGAATCTCTGGCGGCCTTACAGACGTAAAGGAGAAGGAGCGCGTGGACTACACGGGCTTCCGGGACGAGGATCTGGTGGACCGGCTCGCCGGGCACGATCTTGGTGCGTTCGGCGCGCTCTATGACCGGTACAGCGACCTGGTGTATTCGGTGTCGCTCCGGGTCGTGGCAGATGCGCAGGTGGCCGAAGATGTCGCGCAGGATGTCTTCCTCCGGCTGTGGCGCCGGCCGGAGCAGTTCGACGTGAAGCGCGGAAAGTTCGTGACATGGCTGCTCAGCGTGACCCGCAACCGGTCGATCGATGTGCGCCGCAGCACCGGGCGCAGGCTCCGCCGGGAGGTCGGGCCGGCACCGGACGGTGAAGCTGAGGACGTGCTGCCCAGCACCGATGATCGGGACGATCCGGCGATCGCCACCGTGCTCGCGGACGAGCGGAGGGCGGTGCACAAGGCGCTGGAGGTGTTGCCGCAGGAGCAGAAGCTGGCGATCTCGCTTGCCTACTTCGGCGGGCTCACACAGCAGGAGATCGCGGAGCGGCTTGGACAGCCGTTGGGCACTGTAAAGACGCGAATCCGCCTGGGCATGCGGAAGATGCGCGTAACGCTCGAGGAGCACAGGGGGAGCAACCACAACTCGTGATGCAGATGGACTGCGAAGCCGCCAGAGAGCTGCTGGACGCATGGGCGCTGGGCGCGCTCGATGCCGAGGAGGCGCCCTCCGTCGACGAGCACCTGGCCGGCTGCCTCGCGTGCTCGGCGCTCGCGGGCTCCGCGCGTGACACCGCCGCATCCATAGCGATGGCGGTACCGCTCCTGGCGGCGAGCCCCGAACTGAAGGCGCGCGTCATGGCGACCGCGGCGGTGATGAGCGCTCCGCCGGCGCGGCGATTCGTCCGCACGTCGCCGTGGTGGGTAGCCGCGGCAGCGGCGGCCGTCGTGGTCGGGTTGGGTGCGCTGGCCTGGGGCGCTTACCTGCAGACACGAGTGAACGATCTCCACGTCCGCGAGGCGCACATGGGCGCGGACGCCACGGCGCTATCGAGCCAGTTCGCCACCATGCGCACCGAACTGGTCCAGACGTCAGCGAAGAACGTCAGCCTCAGCGACGAGCAGGACGCCGTGCTGGACATCGTCTCGCAGACCGATCTGGAACGGCTGCCGATGAGCGGCACGAGCGCCGCGCCGGCGGCCAGCGGCAGATACATCTGGAGCCGGGCCGGCAACCTCGGCGCGCTGGTCGCCAGTGACCTGCCGCCCCTCGCGGCCGGACGTTCGTACTGCATGTGGATCATCTACGAGCGCGCATGGATCTCGGGCGGGTTGTTCGGCGTGGACGAACGCGGTTCCGGGCGGCTCATCGTACGCGAACTGAGCGACGGACAGGACCACGGCGCGTTCAAGGGCTTCGCCGTGACCGTCGAACCATCCACAGGCGCCCTCTCGCACACGGGCGCTTCGGTGCTGGAGAGCGCGCCGCGGTAGGATGGGCGCCCATCGTTGGCGATGCGGACCGCGCAGCCGCAAGTTTCAAGCTCGGCCAATACGCGGGTGGCATCCCTCCAGAGGGCAAGCCGGTCGCCATCCAACATCGAATCGCGACCGCTCCTGGCCCCCGAGATTCCGGTCGGACGCTGGTGAGCGGAGGCGGCTAGCAGCGGCCTCGCCGGAGCTGCGGGAGGCGGCGCGCTTCCTGCGGTTTTGAGGCTCTGCTAGGCTTTCTACTGCGCTGTGTTTCCTCCTACCGTGGCGATTCCGGGCCGGCAGATGGGCGGTATGCTGATTCTATGACCATCGACGAGATGCGAGACGCGACGATGCTTGCCGGGCCGGTGGACCTGGAGCGGATTCAGCGCGCGATGCGGGAGATCATCGAGGCCGTCGGGGAAGATCCGGCGCGCGATGGGCTGCTGGGGACGCCGGAGCGCGTCGCCCGGATGTACGCCGAGCTGTTCGAGGGGCTGCGAACCGACCCGGAGGCGCTGCTGAGCGTAGGCTTCGACGTGGCTCACGACGAGATGGTGATCCTGAAGGACATCCCGTTCTACAGCGTGTGCGAACATCACTTCATGCCGTTCCACGGCGTGGCGGCGGTGGGATACATCCCGGACGGGCGCGTCGTCGGGCTGAGCAAGCTGGCGAGGCTGGTCGACGCGTACGCGCGGCGGCCTCAGATGCAGGAGCAGCTGACGGGGCAGATCGCGGACACGCTGATGGAGGCGCTGGCGCCGGACGGCGTGGCGGTCGTCATTGAGGCCGAGCACCTGTGCATGACGGCGCGTGGCGCGAAGAAACCGGGGAGCCGGATGGTGACATCGGCGACGCGCGGGGCGTTCCGCAAGAACGAAGTGACGCGCGCGGAGTTCCTCTCGCTGGTGCGCAGCCGATGAGCGAGCTGAGCATTCTCGACGAGCCGTTCGAGCGCGTCAGGGGCGAGTGGGAGGGGCTGGTGTCGCAGACGCCGGACGCCATCCCGTTCGCGACGCCGGCGTGGCAGCGGGTGTGGCTGGACCACTTCCAGGCAGGACGGGATCTGCGCCTGCTGACGGCGCGCGACGGGGAGCGGCTGATCGGCGTCGCGCCGTTCATCTGCGACGGCGACCGGGCGGAGTTCGTCGGGCACTACTCGATCTGCGACTACATGGACGCGCTGGTGACGCCCGGGTTCGAGACGCCGTTTTTCGCTTCGATCCTGGGCAAGCTGGCGGACGATGGCGCGAAGACGGTCGACCTGCGCGGGCTGCGCGAGTCGTCGCCGACGCTCGAAGCGGTAACGGCGGCGGCAGCGACCGCAGGATTCTCCACCTCGCGCGAGGACGAGGCGCTCTCGCCCCGCGTCTGCCTGCCGGACACGTGGGACGAGTACCTGCAAACGCTGTCGAAGAAGGATCGGCACGAGCTGCGGCGCAAGCTGCGCCGCCTCGACACCGCGGGCGGTGACGTGGTGCTGAAGGTGGTGACGGAGGCGGAGGAGGCGAGCACGGGGCTGGATGCGCTGTTCCACCTGATGCGGATCAGCTCGCACCACAAGGAGGAGTTCCTGGACCGGCCGGGGATGGAGGCGTTCTTCCGGGAGATGACCGCGACCATGGCGGCAGAGGGGATGTTGCGCTTCTACTTCTTAACGTTCGACGGAGAGCCGGTCGCGTCGGTGCTGAACTTCGATCTGGGCGGGCAGCTTTTTATGTACAATAGTGGGTACGACCCCGCGTATTCGCACTATGCGGTCGGCCTGATGTCGAAGACCTTGCTGATCAAGGACGCGATCGAGAACGGCCGCCGGTGCGTGGACTTCCTCCGCGGGGATGAGAACTACAAGTACGACCTGGGTGGCAAGGATCAGCAGGTGTACCGGGTCGTGCTGAGCAGGTGAAACTGCACCTCCATCGGCGGCGCATCAGCGCCTGGCTCTAACACCCGGGGGATGACGGACGGACGCATGACGTTGATGCACGAGGCCCTGGCTGGCGCTCCCGGCGGGCGGCACGCGCGGCGAATCGCTGTGCTTAGCGTCCACACGTCGCCGCTGGCGTCGCCGGGCGGGCGCGAGTCGGGCGGGATGAACGTGTATGTGCGCGAACTGAGCCAGGCGATGGGGACACGCGGATACGTCGTCGACGTGTTCACGCGGCGGATTTCGCCGGACCAACCGGAGACCCAGCCGTTCGGGCCGAACGCGCGGGTGATCAACATCGACGCGGGGCCGGCGGGACCCTTAGATAAGGAAGCGCTCGCGGCGCACCTGGGGGAGTTCGAGGCGAACATGCTGGCCTTCGTCGCGAGCGAGGGCGCGGCGTACGACATGGTGGCCAGTCACTATTGGATGTCGGGCGAGGTGGCGATGCGGCTGGCGGAGCGTTGGCAGGCGCCGCACGTGGCGATGTTCCACACGCTGGGTGAAGCGAAGAATCGCGCGCGGGCGACGGAGCACGAGCCGGCGTCGCGGATCGAGGCCGAGCGCCGGATCGCGATGAGCGCTGACCGCATCGTTGTGGCCAGCGCGCACGAGAAGCATCTGCTGACGGCGCTGTACGGGGCGAACGCCGAGCGCATCGCGGTGGTGCCGTTGGGCATCGACCTGGAGCTGTTCGTACCGATGGAGAAGGAGTTCGCGCGCCACAAGCTGGGTCTGAAGGACGGCGACCGCGTGATCCTGTTCGTCGGGCGCATCGAGCCGCTGAAGGGCATCGACATTTTGATCAGCGCGGCGGCGCAGCTGCATGACGACGAGAACTTCATCGTACTGATTGTCGGCGGCGACGCGCGGGCGGAGGCACAGATCGCGCAGCTTCGCGCGCAAGCGGAACGCCTCGGCATCGACCACCACATCTCGTTCGAGGGCGCGGTCGAGCACAGCCGCCTGCCGCTGTACTACAACGCTGCGGATGTATGCGTGGTGCCGTCGTACTACGAGAGCTTCGGGCTGGTGGCGGTGGAGTCGATGGCGTGCGGCACGCCGGTGGTGGCGTCGCGCGTCGGCGGCCTGACGACGACCGTGCAGGACGGCGAAACGGGGTACCTCATCTCGTGGCGCTGCCCGGAGCCGTTCGCCGAGCGGCTGGAGCTGCTGCTGGACAACGACGAACTGCGCGCTTCGTTCGGACGTGCCGGACGCGAGGCGGTCGAGCCGTTCCGCTGGGCGAACGTGGCGGACGCGGTGGGTGCGCTGTATGAGTCGCTGCTGGTCGAGGCGGATATCAGCTAATCAGCACGTCAGCGCTTCCCCTCTTGGCGGTGGCTTGAAGCGACCGCCTCCACCGCGTAACTTCCGGTCAAGAGGTAACCATCATGACCGACATCACGCCGTACATCGAAGCGCATCTCGAAGAGTCGATCGCGCTGCTGGCGGACTTCGTGCGGCTGCCGTCGGTCAGCGCGGAGAAGCGGGCGATCCCTGAGACGGCGGCGTTCGTGAAGTCGATGATCGAAGGCGTCGGCGCCAGCGCGGAGATCATAGAGAAGGAGGCGCCGGGCCATCCGGTGGTCGTCGGCGAGCTGCCGGGTGACTCGCCGTACACGCTGCTGCTGTACAACCACTACGATGTCCAGCCGCCGGAGCCGCTCGACCTGTGGAAGTCGCCGCCGTTCGAGATGAACCGGCACCGTGACATGCTCTTCGGCCGCGGCAT
Organism: uncultured Dehalococcoidia bacterium; assembly: GCA_964421985.1. Taxonomy (GTDB): domain Bacteria; phylum Chloroflexota; class Dehalococcoidia; order DSTF01; family JACRBR01; genus JANXYW01. Next base: position 27,259 of record CAYQZE010000060.1, read on the forward strand.
CAGCGACGACAAGGGAGAGCTGGTCGCGCGGCTGCTGGCGATTCGGGCGCTGCAGCACGCGCGGGGCGGGCGGCTGCCCGTGACGATCAAGTTTCTGGTGGAGGGCGACGAAGAGATCGGCAGCGCGAAGCTGCTTGAGTTCCTGCAGGCACACCGGGAGCGGCTGAGCTCCGATGTTGCGCTGTCGGAGGGGGGCGGCGTCAACATGGCGGGTACGCCGCAGGTGGTGCTGGGCGTCAAGGGCGTCGTGCACGCCGAACTGCGCGTGCGCACCGCGAACACCGACATCCACTCGTCGATGGGCGGCGTCGTACCGAATGCGGCGTGGCGCATGGTGCATGCGCTGGCATCGATCAAAGATGCCGATGACAACGTGCTCATCCCCGGCTTCTACGACGCCGTGCGGCCGCCCACGGCGGCGGAAGACGAACTGCTGCGGGCGATCCCGGCAGAAGACGAGACGGTGCTGCGCGGACTCGGTCTGCGGGCGTTCAATCAGGGCGTGCGCGGCTACGACTATCAGCGCCGGCTGCTCTTCTGGCCAGCGTGCAACATCGACGGCATGGGCGCCGGCTACCAGGGCGCGGGGAGCAAGACCGTCGTGTCGGCGCAGGCAATGGCCAAGCTCGACTTCCGGCTCGTGCCGGATCAGGAGCCGGCGGACATCCTCGACAAGCTGCGCCGCCATCTCGTCGCGAGCGGCTTCAACGACATCGAGGTGGAATCGACCGAAGGGGAGTTCCCCGCGCGCTCCGACGTTACGCATCCGTTCGTAGAAGTGGTGCGATCGGCGGCGCGGGAGGTGTACGGCGTCGAGCCGATCATCGTGCCGAACGCGGCGGGCACGGAGCCACTGCACCCGATTATGCACACGCTAGGCGTGCCGATCGCGTCCGCGGGCCTGTCATACCCCGGCGCGCGGGCGCACGCGCCGAACGAGAACATCCGCATCCCGGACTTCGTTCAGGGCGTGCGGCACGTCGCCGCGATCATCGAGCGCCTAGCGGAGCTGGCGTCTCGGGCGTAGGCGGCGGCCTGCCATCCGCGAGGGTGCGGGCCACGAAGCAGCACGCAGGGAGGATTCGGCATCTGTTGATCAGCGGCCGGAAGAGCCGATATACTAAGGAAGCACTGTACTAATTCGCCCAGGCGCCGCTACTTCCTCGTGAAGCGGGCGGCCGGAAGGAGACGACCATGGTCCAGGAAGTCGAAGTCGAATCCGTCGTAACGATTACCGAGAAGGCGGCCGAGAAGGCTGTGGCGCTGCTGAAGGACCGTGGCATCGAGGACGGCGCACTGCGCGTGTTCGTTGTGGGCGGCGGCTGCTCAGGCTACCAGTACGGAATGGCGATCGCCCAGGGGCGCGAAGAGGGCGACATCGTCATCGAGCAGGGCGGCGTCACGCTGCTGGTCGACCCGGAGAGTGCACCGCTGATGCGCGGCGCGGAGGTCGATTACGTCGACGACCTGATGAAGTCGGGCTTCACGATCTTCAACCCGAACGCGACGAAGAGTTGCGCCTGCGGCTCCAGCTTCCAGACCGCCGAGGGTGGCGGGCAGGCGAAGAGCTGCTGCTAAGCGGCTGGCGTACGAGCATCTGCGAAGGGCTCCGGTAATGGAGCCCTTTCGTGTTGCCTGGCGTTTGGACGCCGACCGTTTCCCATTGATCACGAGTCAGCTACGATCGTGTCATGGTTGACCATCGCAGCTTTGCGTGCGGCGAATGCGGCGTCTCGTTCACCGTCGCCGCACCTGTGCTCGCGCGATACCCGAACTGGACGCCGCGCACATGCATGGCGTGCCGTGGAGGCGGCAATCCGACGCCGCCGGCGCCCGACGAACGTCCCTCGCGGGCGCAGGTGCTGGAACGGTTCGACGCGGGGCCAAACAGCGGCGTGTTCACCGATGGCTTCTGCCAGCCGAATCCCGGCCGTGGTGGCTGGGGCGCCGTGCGCGTGATCGACGGTGCGATCGCCGAGGAGCGTCACGGCTCCGAGGATGCGACGACCAACAACCGCATGGAGCTGCGCGCGCTGATCGAAGGCTATCAGCTCCTCGAACCGGACGAGACCCTGACCGTGTACTCCGATAGTGAGTTGTGCGTGCGCACGATCAACGAGTGGGCGGCCGGGTGGGAACGCAAGGGGTGGAAGCGGAAGGGCGGCGCCATCAAGAATCTCGACCTCGTGCAAGAGCTCTTCGCACTCGCAAGCTCACGTCCGGGCGCGACGCTGGAGTGGGTCAAGGGCCACGCGGGGTCTCGCTGGAACGAGTACGCGGACGCCCTCAGCCGCGTCGACTACGCCGACGGTGGTGACGGCCCGGCCGATGCCTGAAGCGGCGCCCTGTCACCGGCGCCGCAGCATCGATAATCTACGGACATGACGAAGCTTGCAGTGCGGGGCGGCGAGCCGCTGCGGACCAAGCCGTGGCCGGCGTGGCCGCAGCACGACCAGCGCGAGCAGGCGAACCTGGCGCGCGTGCTGGAGAGCGGCAACTGGGGCGGCTTCCCTTCGCCGAACGTCATGGCGGGCGAGTTCGCCGAGAAATTTGCCGGGTACCACGGAGCCGCGCACGGCATCTGCACCACGGGCGGCACGACGGCGCTCGAAGTCTCGCTGAAGGCGGCCGGGCTGGAGCGCGGCGACGAAGTACTGGTGCCGGCGCTGACGTTCTACGCAACGGCGTTCGCGGCGCTGGTGCACGGCTTCAAGCCGGTGTTCGTCGACGTCGATCCGGACACATGGTGCATCGATGCCGCGCAGATCGAACGCCACATCACGCTCGACACGCGGGCGATCCTGCCCGTGCACCTGGGCTCCCGGATGGCGGACATGGACCGCATCGGCGAGATCGCGCAGGCGCGCGGGCTGAAGGTGGTCGAGGATTGTGCGCACATGCACGGCGGCGCGTGGCGCGGCAAGGGCGCCGGGTCGTTGGGCGATGCCGGCTGCTTCAGTTTCCAGTCGTCCAAGTTGATGACCTGCGGCGAGGGCGGCATCATCATCACCAGCGATGATCAACTCGCCGAGCGCTGCAACGCCTATGTGAACTCCGGCCGCGGCACCGGCAGCGACCGTCAGTCCGCCGAGGGCACCATGCTGGGCTGGAACTATCGCATCACGGAGTTCCAGGCGGCGGTGCTGCTGGCCCAGCTCGAGCGGCTGCCCGAGCAGGTGGCGCTACGCAACGCGAATATCGCGCACTTCGAGCGGCGCATCGCCGAGCTGGAGGGCGTCAGCACGCTGCCGCACGACGAGCGGATGACGACGCGCTCCGGATACGGCGTGATCCTGCGCTACGACGAGCGGGCGTGGCGCGGTGCTTCGCGCGACCGTTTCGCCTGGGCGCTGCACAAGGAGGGCATGAAGCTGTACGGGGCGTTCTACACGCCGGTCTACAGCGCGCCGCTCTTCGCCTGGAAGGACGCGCCGATCGAGGTGGATTACAGCCAGGTGTCGTGCCCCGTCGCCGAGCGCGCGGCGGGCAAGGAGATGATCTGGCTGCCGCACGAAGTCTTTCTCGGCACCACGGCCGACATCGACGATCTCTGCGACGCCATCGTCAAGCTGCGCGAGAACATCGACGAGCTGGGCGAGTAGTTCACCACAGAGGCACAGAGGTCAAAGTAGGACGAGTGAGGGAGCGACGGACATGGACCTTCGCGGATGGATCGGGCTGCAACACTTCGTCGCGCACGCGGCGGTCGATCAGGAGATCGTGCAGCGCGTGACGCGCGAGCAGTTGACGCTGCGGCCCGTCGCGGGCGGGAACTCGCTGGCGTGGCTGCTGTGGCATACGGCGCGCTGCGAAGACCTCGCCGTCAACGTGCTCGTGCGGCGGCGCGCCCAGGTGCTCACGTCGGACGACTGGGCGGGCCGCATGGGCACGGGCGATCTCTGGATCGGCGCGGGCGCCGGCGATGAAGAGGTCTCCGAGTTCGGCGACCGCGTCGACCTCGACGCGCTGTTCGCCTATCGGAAGGCGGTGCGCGACGAGACCGCGTCGTGGATCGCCGAACTCGATCCATCGGCGCTGGACGAGAAGCATGATCTGGAGGGCGTCCTCGCGTCGATCACGGACATGATCCCGGAGACGGCGCAGTGGGTGCGCGAGATGTGGGCGCCCTGGCCGACGAGCATGTACCTCAACTTCACGGCGATCGGCCACACGTACATGCACCTCGGCGAGATGCAGGGCATCCGCACGGCCCTCGGCATGCCGGGCCGCTGATCGCCGCTGACGCCGGGCTAGTGCTTGGTCATCAGTGATTAGTCGTTAGTCGGTGCGATTCTCCGCTTTCATCCCCTCTCCACGTCGTGGAGAGGGGTGGCCGAAGGCCGGGGTGAGGTACGCGCGTTAGTCGGTGCGATGCTCCGCTTCATCCGGCGGCAAGCCGGTCGCGGCCAAGGTGCTCGGTGACGGCGTCATGGCCGTCTTAACGTCCAAAGATGCGCCGCAATCAGTCCTGCCGAGGCGTGCCATCGAGATAGTGGTCCAGGTTGCGTGCGGCATCTCGTGGAATCTTGGCCCATTCCTCAGGGGGGAGGCTGCGGCCAAGCTCGACGATGCCGTCCCAGAACGAACGGTCAGGCAACCTATGCTTGCTCGGCGTCCGCCGCTCGCTCAGTGGCTGCTTCCGCGGTGTGCGTCTGAGAGTCATGTCGGAGTACAGTGTACCAGCGCCTCCACATCTCCGCCGCTCCCGCGCCGCCGCCCGTTGTGGGGCCGGTCTTCCGCGTTTGCTACGGCCTTCCCTCGGCAAGGGGTAACCTTCCGGCATGGAACCGCAGATCCGCTACGCCCGCACCACCGACGGCGTCAGGATCGCCTACACGCGCGTCGGCAGCGGCCCGCCGGTGCTGTTCACCGAATTCGCGTTCGGCTTCCAGCCCACGCTGGAGGCGCACCTCCTGTTGCACGATGCGCTTCTGAGTTCCGCGAGGGTCACCTATTTCGACGACGCCGGCTGTGGCGCCTCCGACCGTGATGTCGAGGACCTCTCGGTAGAAGCGCGCGTCCGGACGCTCGAAGCGGTCGTTGCCGCTTGCATGAACGATGAACGCTTCACACTGATCGCGATGGCTACTGCTTGCCCGGGCGCCGCCCTCTACGCGACCGCGCACGCGGCGCAGGTCGAGCGGCTGATCTGTATCAGCCCGCAGCCGCCGTGGGTGATCCCGGCGGTGGTGCGCGGTGATTGGTCTATCGCCCGCCGGATGATGGCGGGCTGGGCCATGCCTGACGGGCCGGTCGAGCGCCAGCGGTGGTTCAGCCAGACCGTGCGTAGTTCGATCAGCCAGGCGACCTATATCGCCTCCAGCGAGGCATACCAGGCGGTCGATCAGGTGAGTGTCTTCGAACAGGTGCGGGTGCCGGCGCTGTTCATCGCGCCGGCGACGAGCGAGGTGCATCGTCAGCACGCCACGCGTCTCGCGGCGGCCGTCGAGGGCGCACGTCTCGTGCTGATCGACGGCACGGGCCCGATCGATGATGATCGCGCCGCGGTCCAGGCATGCCTCGCCTTCGTCGGCATCGAGTCGGCGCTGGTGGACGAAGATGCGCATGGCGAAGTCGCCGTCATCCTCTTCGCGGACATCGCCGACAGCACGGCGCTGACGGAGCGCATGGGCGACGCCGGCTTCCGCGCGGCGGCCCGCGCGTTGGATGAGGGCTTGCGGACGAGGATCCGCGCCTCCGGCGGCAAGCCGGTCGAGGGCAAGGTGCTCGGCGACGGCGTCATGGCCGTCTTCACCTCCGCCGTGCAGGCGATCGGAGCGGCGCGCCACTGCATCGAACTCAGCCGCGAGTCCGGCCTGCAGCTGCACGTCGGCCTGCACGCGGGCGACGTGATCCGCGAGGAGGGCAACGTCTACGGCGGAGCGGTCAACATCGCCTCGCGCATCTGTGCCCTCTCCGCTGCGGATGAACTACTCGTCTCGGGCACGATTCGCGACCTGGCGCGCACGTCGGCAGGCGTGGCCTTCGAAGATCGCGGCGACCACGCGTTGAAGGGCGTGGCCGACGCGGTGCGGGTGTACGCGGTGAAGTTGTCAGTAGACAGTTGACGGTTGACAGTTTCGGGCGAATATCAGTGCTGCCGAGGCGTGCCGCCGCTGAGCTACAATCTACCCCCTACAACCTGTAACCTTCCCGCATGGAGCCGCAGATCCGCTACGCGCGCAGCGCCGACGGCACGAGCATCGCCTACTCGACGCTCGGTGAGGGGAGGCCGCTCGTCTTCGTCGGCGGCCCGGACAACCTCCTGACGCTCGACAGCGACTGGCGCATCCCGCGCGTCCGGCGCGCGATCGAGCAGTTCGCTGCGCGCCGTATGTTCGTCCGCACCGACGCTCGCGGACGCGGACTCTCCGACCGCGACGTAACGGACCACTCATTCGACGCACACGTCGCTGACCTTCGCTGCGTCGTCGATGCCCTGGCCGGCGGCCCCGTCGACCTGATGGCCTCCGGCGTCGCCGTGGTGAGCGCGTTCGCCGCCGGGCATCCCGAGCGTGTTCGAAAGGCCGTTCTGTGCCTGACCCTGGGGTGGGGCAACCGCCTTTCCCCGCTGCGCCGGAAGCTCGGAGAGTTGGCGGCGATCGACTACGACTTCTTCAAGCAGGCGCTGGCGCTGCGGAACTTCGGCTGGATCGAGGGCCGGATCGCCGCCGAACAGATGCAAGAGTTGACGCTGGAGGAGATCAACAGCGGCTATCGGACCCAGCGCGGCTGGGACAACTTCGCCGACCTTCCCCGCGTGCAGTGCCCCGTGCTGGTGGTGCACCGGCGCGGCGCCGAGGTGGACGTCCCGCTTGCGGACTCGCGCCGGCTCGCGTCGTCCCTGCCGAACGGCGAGCTGCGCATCGTTGATGCCGCGGGCACGACGATGTTCGACGCGGAGGGGCTCGTCGCGCGGGCAATCATCGAGTTTCTCGACCGCGACGATCCGGACGCAAGCGACGAACAGCTGCCCTCCGGCACGGCCGTCATCCTCTTCGCCGACATCGTCGACTCGACCGCGCTCACCGAACGCATGGGCGACGCAGCGTTCCGGGCGAAGGCGCGCGATCTCGACGCCGCGCTGCGCAGCATCATCGCCAATGCCGGCGGATCCGTGATCGACGCGAAGACGCTCGGCGACGGCGTCCTGGCGACGTTCCCGGCAGCATCGCAAGCGATCGCGGCGGCGCTGGCGTGCGGCGCGGCGGGCGAAGCGCAGGGTCTGCCCCTCCACCTCGGGCTGCACGCGGGCGACGTGATCCGCGAAGCGAACAACGTCTTCGGCGGCGCCGTCAACATCGCCTCGCGCATCAGCGCCCTCTCCGCGCCGGGCGAAGTGCTCGTGTCGCGCACGGTCGCCGACCTCGCCCGCACGTCCGCCGGCGTCGCGTTCGAAGACCGCGGCGAGCATCAGCTCAAAGGCATCGCCGAGGCCGTGCGGGTGTACGTTGTGCGGCGGGACGCCGAAGGGTCGCCGGTCGCAGAGTCGCCGTAGGAGACAGGAAACCGCATGATGCAGCCGCAGATCCGCTACGCGCGCACGACGAGCGGTGTCCGTATCGCCTATACACGCGTGGGCAGCGGCCCGCCCGTGCTGTTCTGCAATTTCACGACCACATTTGAGGCCACGCTGGCGGCCAACTTCCTGTTCGACGATGCGCTATCGGCTGCCGCGAGGGTCACCTACTTCGACCACGGCGGAGTCGGCGCTTCCGACCGCGACGTCACGGACATGTCGGTGGAAGCGCACATCCGGACGGCCGAAGCTGTCGTGGCGGCGTGCATGCCGGACGAACGCTTCACGATCATCGGGTGGGGGCCGGCTTGCGCGAGCGCTGCCCTGTACGCGACCGCGCACCCGGAGAGCGTCGAGCGTCTCATCTGCCTCGGCCCGGCCCCCCCGTTCGTGCTCCCGGAGGTGGTA
>CAYQZE010000061.1:0-9873 GCA_964421985.1 uncultured Dehalococcoidia bacterium
GTCGCTTCCGGAGCGATGCGGGCCGACGACGCCGGGCGGCCGCTGATGGCAAGCGACGATTTCACCCGCCTCGCCACTCAAAGGCTGGCGGCGGGCGGCCTATACTCTCGGCAACCCCAGACGAAAGGAGCTGACGTTATGGCAACGCCTTACTGCTACTTCCAGAAGCGCATCGTCCCGCTGGAGGAAGCGAAGGTAGGGGTCATGACGCACGCGTTCCTCTACGGCACGGCGGTCTTCGAGGGCATCCGCGGCAACTGGAGCGAGGAGCGCGGCCAGTCGCTGATCTTCCGGCCGGTCGAGCATTTCCGGCGGCTGAAGCAGTCGGCGCAGATCATGCGCATCGGCCTGCCGCAATCCGCCGAGGAGTTGGCGGACATCTGCGGTCAGGTCGTCGCCGCGACGGGCTTCCGCGAGGACACCTACATCCGCCCGATCGCCTACAAGAGCGGCGAGGTGATCGGGCCGCGTCTGGACGGCGTCGAAGACGACTTCCTAGTCTTCGCCATCCCCTTCGGCAACTACCTGGACCTGGACGCCGGCATCCGCTGCCAGACATCGACCTGGAGGCGCGTGCCGGACATCGCCATCCCCGCGCGCGCCAAGGTGAACGGCCTCTACGTCAACTCCGCGCTCGCCAAGACCGAAGCGATCGAAAACGGCTACGACGAAGCGATCATGCTCAACGACGACGGCAAGGTCGCCGAGGGCTCGGGCGAAAACCTCGTCATCGTCCGCCACGGCAAGCTGATCACGCCGGAACGCAGCGACAACGTGCTCGAAGGCATCACCCTCGAATCCGTCTTCCAGCTCGCGCGGGAAGAACTGGGCATCGACGTGATCGAACGGTCGATTGCGCGCTCCGAGCTCTACATCGCCGACGAGTGCTTTCTCACCGGCACGGCCGCGCACATCTCGCCCGTCGTCGAGGTCGACCGGCGCGCGGTCGGCAGCGGCACCGTCGGGCCGATCACGAAGCAGCTGCAGGCGCTGTTCTTCGACGTCATTCGAGGCCGCAACGCCAAGTACGCCGGCTGGGTGCACGGCGTCACGCCGGTCACCGAGCCCACCGCGGTCGCCGCGGCGACCTGATGGACTTTCGCCCACCACGCGCGGTCGGATCGCTCGTCGGCTTCGGGCTGGCGGCGTGGTGCTTCGCCGTCGCGATCGCGCTGGTCGTGCGCGGCCTGACGCAGGACATCGGGCTCGGCGTCATCTCGCTCTACATCGTCGCGTCGGTGTTCTTCTTCATCGGGTTGCTGTTCGCGTACTGGACCTACAGTTTAGGCACGCTCCGCTACACGCTCGACCGCAATGCCCTGACGATCACGTGGGGCGACATCCGCCAGATGGTGCCGATGTCCCAGATCGAGCGGTTGGTACCGGGGCGCGAGCTGGGGAATCCGCACATCGCGGGCGTCAGCTGGCTTGGCCATCATATTGGCCACGCGCGGATCGAAGGCGGCATCGGCGACACGCTGTTCTACTCGACGCATCGATCGCCCGCCGACCTGCTCTACGTCGTCACGGCGAACCAGTCGTACGCCCTCAGCGTCGACGACGAAGTCGCCTTCGCCGAAGCCGTGCAGGCACAGCAACGGCTCGGCTCGCTCGTCGCCGTGCCGCAAACGCCCGACAGGCTCTACCTCGCCGCCCAGCCCTTCTGGGAAGACCGCACCGCCCAGGCGCTCGCGTTCGCCGCGTTCGCTACGTTCTTCGCCATGTTCGCCTACATCTACCAGCAGTATCCGGGGCTGCCGCAGAGCATCGCGCTCTCGTTCCCTCAGCTCCACGGCGTCACTCGCGTCGGTTCGAAAGACGAGCTCTTGAAACTGCCGATGACAGGCGTTGGTCTGCTGCTGGTCAATCTGGTGCTCGGCTTCGTCGCTCACTCATGGGAGCGCATGGTCGGCTACGTGCTGCTGCTCGCGGCGGTTGGGGCCGAAGGCATCCTGCTCGCCGCGGCGATCGTCGCGCTGAACTGAGCGCCCGCCCGCCGTCGGGCGTACACTGCCACCGATGACCAATCGCTACGATGCCATCGTGCTCGGCGCGGGGCCCGCCGGCAGCACGGCCGCCCGCGATCTCGCACGCTCGGGCGCCCGCGTGCTGCTGCTCGATAGGGCGAGGTTCCCGCGCGACAAGCCGTGCGGCGGCGGCGTCACCTTCCGCGCTGACGCGGCGAGCGGACTCGACCTCTCGCCCGTCACCGAGCGGGAGATCTACGGCGTGCGCATCAGCGCGGCGATGGGCCGCCGCTTCGACCGGACGAGCCCGCGGCTGCTCGCACGCATGACGCAGCGCAGCAAACTCGACCACTTCCTCGCCCAGCATGCCGCCTGCGCGGGCGCGGACTTCCGGGACGGCTCGCCGGTGCGTGCGCTCGAGATCGACGGGGGCGGCGTGCGGGTGCGCGTACTGGGCGACGTCTACGAGGCGCGGCTGCTCATCGGCGCCGATGGCGTCAACGGCGCGTCCGCTCGCGCCATCGGCCTTGCCCCCGCCGGCGAGCACGCCGTCGCGCTTGAGGCCAACTATCCGGCGGACGCGCAGGAGATGGAGCGCTGGCGGCGATGCATCGCCCTCGACCTCGGCGGCATTCCCGGGGGCTATGCGTGGGTCTTCCCGAAGGGCGACCACCTGAACGTCGGCGTTGGCGGCTGGAAGTCCGTCGGGCCCGACCTGCGCCGGCTCCTCGCGAAGTTCTGCCGCTACTACGGCCTGGACGAATCGCGCCTCTTTGCGCACCGCGGCTACCAGCTGCCGCTGCGTAACGATGATCAGCCCATCGTGCGGGGGCCGGTGATGCTCGCGGGCGACGCCGCCGCGCTCGTCGACCCCCTCTCGGGCGAGGGCATCTGGGCCGCCTTCGTCAGCGGGCGCCTCGCCGCCGTCGAAGCGCAGCGCTACCTGTCGGGCGAGGTGTCGAACCTCGCGGGTTATCAGCGCGCGCTCGATGCCGAGATGGGCGAAGAGATCCTGGCCTCGCGCCGCCTGATGGCGATCTTCCAGCGCCTTCCAGCCTTCTCCGTGCTGATGCTCAAGTACAACGGCACCTTCTGGCGATATCTCACCGAGATTATTCGCGGCGAGATCACGTATCCCGACCTGCCAAGAAAGCTCGGGCCGTTGCGTCATCTTATGTATCGCTGGGCCGACCACGAGATCGCCCGCCACCAGCGCGACCTGGCGCGCGCCCGAGCCAGCGCATGAGCGCTCCGCCTCTCCCGGATGTGTTCCCACAGCTCGACGCGGGTGAGTTCGTGCTGCGCGAGATCCGTTCCGAAGACGCGGCGGACTGGTATCGCTACATGGGCGATCGGGAAGTTACGGCACTCACGAGCAGCGACTATGATTCGCGGGCCGAGATCGAGCAGATCATCGCCTACTTCCAGACATCATTCGGCGATAAGACCGCGATGCGCTTCGCAATCGCGCGCCGCGACGACGGCGTGATGGTCGGCGATTGTGGATTCAACCACTTCGATTGGCGTGACCGGAGCGCCGTCATCGGCTACGGGCTCGCGAAGGAGTACTGGGGCCGCGGCGTGATGACCGCCGCGGTCAACGCGATGCTGCGCTGGGGCTTTGACACACTCGACCTCAATCGCATCGAAGCGACCACCAACCCGCTCAACCACCGGTCGGCGCGCGTCCTCGAGAAGCTCGGCTTCGTACGCGAGGGCACATTGCGCGATTACCGCTTCGATCGCGGCGAGTTCCGTGACTGCTGGATCTGGGGTCTCGTCCGGCGCGAATGGCGCGATCCCGGATAGCTCACCGCTTGCTGTTAGGCGAGACGCGGTCGCACCTCCGCGGCGCAGGCGTCCCTTCGACGGTGGCCGTGGGCACTGCGGGTGTTTCTGTCAGCGCATCGATCGCCGCTGTCGCAGCCTGCGCTGTCGCCGTTGCAGGCGCCGGTGTCGCCGTCGGCGGTGGCACATAGATGGGCCCACAGAAGAGCGTCCGCGTGTCCACGATGACGCCCTCGACACCCGCCTGAGTCGCGAACTCGTCCAGGCCGCGATCCGCCGGGCCCCACACCAACTCTCCATCGCGGTTGAAATGCGCGCCGCCACACGGTTCCAGGTAGAGCCCTGGCCCTGCCCTGCCTTTCTCCGTATCGACGACGACCGCATTGTCCCAGAGGATCTTGCAGGCTCGATCGTGGCCGAAGTGCCCGGGTGGATACACGTAGAACGCGCGTATGTGTCCAGCGCTGTCGATCCCTGCGAAGAACTCGTCCAGGGGGAAGTGCACCGGCTGGCCGGCGTATTCGTTCGTCAGGCGCGTCTGCACGAGTCGCCCCGGCTTCTCGCCGTCATCACGCACCGTCGACATGAACGCGACGACGGCGATCGCGAGGGCGGCGATGGAGAATACGACGGCGAGCGCGGCGCCAACGCGCGAGCTGATCACACAGCACGTCTTCCCGTTGCAGCCGCCATGCGCCGCGCGCTCGTGAGCACCACCAGTCTCAGGGCGCTCTCGCACCGTCGCTCGCGCACGGCATGAATCGCGGGTCGGCGTCGCATCGGCGCAGTATATGCGCCGAGGGCCCTCTGCGGGAACGGTGACGGCGCCGCGCCCCGCGTGGCCGCACGCTCATCGCGGGTTCACGAACGCCGATTGTTATCTACTGGCCGCCCAGCACACCGGGCAGTTCGCGCTCCTCGTACGGCAACGTGAAGTCGTCGTCGCTCACGTTCCCGCTCACCGTCTGCGCCTCTATCTCCGACGGCGAGTCTCCCTCGGACTTCACGTAGAGCATGACGCCGTCCTTCGTGAAGCAGCCGGTGCTGATGTCGCCGTTGTCGTTGTCCTTCGTCCTGTAACATGTGCCCTCTTGCCCGGCGATCGTCCGTGCGGTCTTCTCGAGCACCGTAACATTCACGTTGTCGAAGTCGCTGAACAGATCCCGGACGCTGCCCACAGGGTTGCTCGCGTCGTCTTGCGATGTCTTGAAACAGACACCCTCGCCCGGTTCGATGCCCAGAAGCCCGCCGAGCTCGCCCACATCCTTCAGGCAGAACGCCGACGTGTCGCCGGTCTGGATGAAGATGATCGCGACATCCTGACCGTCCTGCTTCGTCGTCACATCGAAGCGGAATTTGCTCTCGCCGTCCTTCACCAAGATCAGCGTGCCACCGGCGAGCGAATCCGCCTCGGAGCCCGTCGCCTTGTAGGTGGCGTTGAACGTGCTCTTTGCGAACTTGTCCGCCACCGCGCGGATCTCCGGATCGGCGTCGCCCCCGCCGCCGCTCGGCGTCGCCGCAGCCGTTCTCGCGGGTCTGGCAGTCGTTCCGGCCGCAGCGGTCGGGTTGGCGTCGTTTTTGCTGCTGCCGCAGGCCATGATCAGCGAGCCTGCTCCTACCACGCCGGCCAGCGCCAGCCATCGATACGACATCGAGTCCTCCTCTTGCGTCGAGTCCGAAGCACTATACGCGAAGCGGCCGCGCGCCCGCCGATCGGCCGGCTTGCGGCTGCCTGATGATCGGCTTCAACTGGCAGCTACAATACGTCAGATGCCATGCGTCTTGTCGCCGCCGTACGATCTCCTGCGAAACCGGCGCGCGTTCCGCCGGAAGGCGTAGCCGCCCGTGGCGCGCATTACCGTACGCCTGACGCCGCGCGGCGGCCGCGATACGATTCAGGGCTGGGCGAGCGGGGAGCTGCGCGTACGCGTCGCGCGCCCTCCTGCTGAGGGCGAGGCGAACGAAGCGCTGCTCAAGCTGCTGGCCAGGGCGTTAGGTGTCGCGCCATCGCGTCTCGCCATCCTTTCCGGAGCAACGGCGCGCACCAAGGTCATCGAGATTGAGGGCATGTCCCAGGACGACGCGCAGCGGGCGCTCGCGGAGAAACCGAACCACAGAGGCAAAGAAAGTAAAGAGAAGGGCGCTGGCGCGTAGAGATCAGCGCCGGGGCAGCCGCATGGTAAACGTCGATCCGTGGCCCGGCCGGCTCTCGACGGCGACGTTCCCCTCGTGCGCAAGGGCGATGTGCTTGACGATTGCCAGCCCCAACCCCGTGCCGCCATCGCCGCGGCTGCGGTCCGCCTTGTAGAAGCGCTCGAATACACGCGCGCGCTGCTCCGGCTCGATGCCGATGCCCGTATCAGTCACGCTGATGGCGACGTGGCCGTTGTCCATCTCGGCGCCGACCGTCACGGCCCCTCCCGCAGGCGTGAACTTGATGGCGTTCGCTACCAGGTTGCCGATCGCACGCTCGAGGCGTTCCCCATCCCCGACGATCGGTAACGCTTCGGCTGGCGCCTGTGACGTCAACGTGAGCCCGGCGCGCTGGGCCTGGCGGGCGAACCGGCGCACCGCGTCGGCCACGAGGGCCGACGCGTCCAGTTCTGCGAAATGGAGCGGCGACGCACCCGATTCGATGCGCGACAGCTCCAGCAACTCCTCGACCAGTTGCGTCAGCCGGTCCACCTCGCGCTGGATGTGGCCCATGAACTCGATCGCCGCCGGACGATCGTCGATCGCGCCCTCCTGCAGCGTCTCGGCAGCCGCCCGAATCCCCGCCAACGGCGTACGCAGTTCGTGCGACACGTTGCTGATGAAGTCGCGCCGCATGCCTTCAAGCCGGCGCACCTCGGTGAGATCGTGAAACACCGCGAGCGCCGCCCACGCCCCCGCATCCTCGATCGGCACCGCCGTTGCCTGCAGCCATCGTTGCGCCTGGCCGTACGGGACCACGCGCACGCTGCGCTCCCCCCGCTGCGCCGCCGCCACCAGCAGATCATTGAGGTCGTAGTCACGCACCACTTCGATGAACGGTCGTCCGACGCGTTCGCCGCCCGATTGCCCGAACATCTGTATGGCCGCGTCGTTGAGGTACACGACGGCGCCGGAGCGGTCGATCGCGAGCGTCGCATCGCTGCTCGCATTCAGCAGCGAGGCAAGCTGCGCGCGCTCATGTCGCAGCGAGTCGATCGTCTGGCCGATCGTCTCCGCCGCGGTGTTCAGCGCGGAAGCCAGCGGTGCGAATTCGCCGTCCGCAGCGGGTGCGAGCGAGTCGAATCGGCCCAAAGCCAGGGCGGATGCCACCTCCGTCGCCTCACGCAGGTGACGCAGCCGCGGCAACCACAGTACGGCCGTGATCACGGCTACGCCGGCGGACCCGGCCGCGAACGCCATCCACGCGGGCCAAGCACCGCCTCCGTCGATCCGCACGACGAGCATCGACGCGCCGATGACTGCCACGTACAGGGCCACCGCACGGAGCACGACGGCTCGCCCGGCGATCCCTTCAGCGGACAAATTTATACCCCACGCCGCGCACCGTGAGCAGATGGTCAGGGCGTGCCGGAACGATCTCCAGCTTCTCGCGCAACCAGCGGATGTGCACGTCCACCGTGCGGCTGCCGCCGAAGAAGTCGTATCCCCAGACCTGCTCCAGAATCTGCTCGCGGGTGAATACCTGCCCGGCGTTCCGCGAGAGGAACGAGAGCAAGTCGAACTCCTTCGGCTTCAACGGGACCGGTGTGCCGGCGCGCCGGACGACGCGCCCACGCGCATCAAGCTCGAGGGCGCCCGCGACCATGCGTCCGTTGTCTTCGCTCCCGGTCCGCCCGCGCGGGCGGCGGAGCAGCGCCTTCACCCGGGCGATGAGTTCGCGCATGCTGAACGGCTTGGTCAGGTAGTCGTCGGCGCCGAGCTCCAGGCCCACCACCTTATCCGTTTCTTCGTCTTTCGCCGTGAGCATGAGGATCGGTACATCCGACTCCGCGCGGACGCGGCGGCAGACCTCCAGGCCGTCCATCTTCGGTAGCATCAGGTCCAGGATGATCAGGTCGGGCCGCTCCCGGCGCGCCGCCTGCAAGCCGGCGACACCGTCCGCTTCCGAAGTCACCTCGAAGCCGTTCTTGCGCAGGTTATAGGACAAGCTGGATGCGAGGGTCGCCTCGTCCTCGACCACCAACACGGTCCTGGCAGGCGCGTCGGCGGACGCTCCGTCGCTCGTCATGCGGCGTCCTTCATCAGCGTCCTAGTAGCGTGAGACGTTGATCTCCTCAAGTTGTCCCGTGACCATGAAGATCACACGCTCGCAGATATTCGTCACCCGGTCCGCGATGCGCTCCAGATTGTGACACGTCCAGATCAGGAAGGTGATGCGCTGCACATCGGCGGGCGTGCGGATCATCTCCTGGATGAGCGTATGGTACGAAGAGTCGTAGAGCGCGTCGATCTGGTCATCTTCGTCGCAGATGAGCCTTGCGGCGCCGTCGTCGCGCTCCACGAACGCCGTCAGAGAACGCCGGAGCATGTCCCCTGCCCTATCGGCCATCTCGCCGATCTCGCTCAGGATGGGCGGTAGGGGCTCGTCGCCCAACATCAGGTTGATGCGGGCAATGCCCTCGGCGTGATCCGCCATGCGTTCCAATTCCGTGGCGATGAACAGCACGGCGACCAGCACGCGCAAGTCCGCAGCCATCGGCTGCTGCAACGCGATCGTGTGGATACACTTCTCTTCAATCTCGTACCGCTTCGCGTTGATCGCCTGGTCTTCGCTGATGACGGCGTTCGACCGCGCGACGTCGCGGTTACGAAGTGCCTCCATCGACCGCTGCACGGCCTTCTCGACCATGCTGCCCATGATCAGCACGTCGTCCTGCATCTCGCGCAGCTTCTTGTCGAACAGTTCTCGCGTCATCGGACGATCCCCTAGCCGAAGCGGCCCGTGATATAGTCTTCGGTGCGCTTGTCCCTTGGTGTCGTGAACATCACTTCCGTCAACCCAAACTCGACGAGTCTGCCCGCGCCCGCGCCCTCCTCGCCCGCCAGCATAAACGCCGTGTAATGCGACACGCGAGCGGCCTGCTGCATGTTGTGCGTGACGATCACGATCGTGTAGTCGCGCGCCAGGCTCGTCATCAGGTCTTCCACCTTCAGCGTCGCCCGAGGGTCGAGCGCGCTGCACGGCTCGTCCATCAAGATAACGTTTGGCTCCACGGCCAGCGCTCGTGCTATGCACAGCCGCTGTTGTTGGCCTCCGGACATACCCATGGCGGGCGTGTGCAGGCGGTCTTTCACTTCATCCCACAGCGCGGCCCGCCTCAGGCACTGCTCCACGATCCCGTCGAGCCGCGCCTTCCCGCGCACGCCATGCTGGCGCGGCCCGTAGGTTACGTTGCCATAGATGCTCATGGGGAAGGGGTTCGGCTTCTGGAACACCATGCCGACGTGACGCCGCAGCTTCACCACGTCGATGTCGGCGCCCAGGATGTCCACCCCGTCCATGGTGACGCTGCCCTCGCAGCGCGCCCCCGGAATCAGGTCGTTCATCCGGTTGAACACCCGCAACAACGTGCTCTTTCCGCACCCGGAGGGTCCGATAATCGCCGTGATCGCCCGGTCGTGGATGTTGAGGTCGACGTCGCTAATCGCCGGCGAGGCGCCGTACTGCACGCTCAGTCGCTCCGCCTGCAACCGCACGACGCCCTCGGACGGCGCGCGCTCCACATTCGCGCCGAGCGCGATCGGCCTTGCTGAGCCGTGCCTTGCCTCCGTCATCACGCTCCCGCTCGTTATCGTACCACTCACCCGAACCTCCCGGTCACGTACGCCTCCGTGCGTGGATCAGCTGGGCTCGTGAACACTGTGTCGGTGTCGGCAAACTCAACAAGGCGCCCACCCTGCCCATCTTCCGCCAGCAGGAAGGCCGTGGCGTCCGACACGCGCGCTGCCTGATGCATATTGTGGGTGACGATCACCACGGTGTAGTCGCGTGCGAGTTCGCGCATCAGGTCCTCGATGCGGAGCGTCGCCGCGGGGTCGAGGGCGCTGCACGGCTCATCCATCAGGATGACAGAGGGCCGGATGGCGATGCAGCGCGCGATACAGAGACGCTGCTGCTGCCCGC
>CAYQZE010000062.1:0-24676 GCA_964421985.1 uncultured Dehalococcoidia bacterium
TTGTCCTTGATCTTCTCCGGCACGTCGCCGGCGACGATCTTCTGCGCCAGCCCCTCGACGACGGCGGTCTTGCCAACGCCCGCTTCGCCGATGATGACGGGGTTGTTCTTGGTGCGGCGGTTGAGGATCTGCATGACGCGCTTGATCTCCTGGTCGCGGCCGATCACCGGGTCCAGCTTGCCGTCGCGCGCGTACTTGGTGAGGTCGTTGCTGTACTTCTCCAGCGCGCCGTACTTGCTCTCGGCGGTGGGCGAATCGACGCGCGCGCTGCCGCGCACGTCCTGCAGCGCGCGGTAGATGCGCTCCTTGTCGATCTTGAACTCACGCAGCACGCGGGCGGCGTCGCCGTCGCGCTCGTCGGCGATGGCGATCAGCAGGTGCTCGACGCCGACGTACTCGTCCTTCAGGCGCTCCGCCTCGGCGTTCGCCGTCTCGAGCATCTTGACGATGCGCGGCGTGGTGTAGACCTGCACGACGTCGTAGGCGAGCTTCGGCGACTTGGCGAGCGTGTCGGCGACGCGCGAGGTGAGGGCGCGGACGTCGACGTCCATGGCGGTGAGGATGCGGCCGGCGATGCCGTCGTGGTGCTGGAGCAGCGCGACCAACACGTGCTCGACGTCCCACTGCGAGTGGCGCTGTGTGCGCACCAGCTCCTGCGAGGCGGCGAGCACCTCCTGGGCCTGCTGTGTGAATCGATCTTGTCGCATCATGTTCGTGTTCCTTCTACCAGGCTGTCTCGACTCGCCCCATTGCATCGACGTCGCGCAGCAGCGATCGCTTGGTCTTGTCGATCTCCTCTTCGCTGAAGCTCACACCTCCCAAGATTCCGTAGAGTGACTTGCGCTTGCGAACGACAGCAGTGGGTTTGGCGAGTTGCTTACGGAGCTCGTTGAGTTCCCGCTCAATCGCTTCGATACGTGCCAGGACGTATGTATTCGTGACCACGTGTTCCCTCCTTCTACTCCCGCCGTACAGGGCGGTCTCTCGCTCTACTCTCGTGGCGCCGGCAGGCGGCGGTCGCGGAGGCGCTGGACCTGCTGGCGCAGCTCTTCCATCTCGGCATCCATCGCCTGCATCTTCTCGTTCATGCGCAAGATCACTTCGACGCCGGCGAGGTTGACGCCGAGGTCGTTCATCAGGCGCTGCACCTGACGCAGGCGGGCGATGTCTGCGCGGGAGTACATGCGGATGCGGCCGACGGTGCGCCGCGGCGCCACCAGCCCCGCGCGCTCGTACTGTCGCAGCGTCTGCGCGTGCATGCCGACGATGCGGGCGGCGATCGAGATGACGTAGACGGGCTCGTCGTGGTCGTTCTCGGTGTCGAATGGTTGTGTGGTCATGTTCGCTCAGTCTTCAGTCGTCGGTCTTCGGGGGACTCAGACGCCGGCGGCGCTTAGTTCCTCGAATAGTTGCTTCTGCTTGTCGTCGATGGTCTCCGGGAGCTTCACGCGGAGGCGGGCGTGCAGGTCGCCTTTTCCTTCTTTGTTGAGGCGGGGCATGCCCAGGCCGCCGAGCTTGAAGATGCGGCCGTTCTGCGTCAGCGGCGGGACCTTCAGCATGACCTTTGCGGTGACGGTGGGCACTTCCACTTCGCCGCCCAGCACCGCGACCGTCAGCGGTACGTCGATGTCCGTGACCAGATCATCGCCTTTGCGCTCGAACTGGGGGTGGAGGCGCACGCTGACCACGAGCAGCAGGTCGCCCTTCGGCGCGCCGCCCATGCCGGGCTGGCCCTCGCGGGCAACACGGACCTTCGATCCCGTCGCGACGCCGGCGGGGATCTTCACCTCGATGCGGCGGGGGCGTTGCACCTGACCGTGGCCGCCGCACATGTGGCACGTGGCGCCGGCGATGTCGCCACTGCCGCCGCATGTCGGGCACGGTTCCGGCGCCAGCATCTCGATCGTGCGGGATGTGCCGTGGTAGGCCTCCTCGAGCGTGATGTCGACGGGTTGCTGGATGTCGGCGCCGCGGCGCGACATCGTGCGGGCGCCGGCACCGCCGCGACCGAAGAACTGGCTGAAGACGCCGCCGAGGTCGCCCAGGTCGGCGGTGTCGAACTGCTGGAAGTTGCCATGAGCTCGGGCCGAGCGCCCGCCGCCGCGCTGGCGTTGCGCATCCTCGATCTGGTCGGCGTACTCCCAGCGGTCGCCGTATTTGTCGTACTTCCGGCGCTTTTCGGTGTCGGACAGCACTTCGTAGGCGCTGTTGATCTCTTTGAACTTCGCCTCGGCCGCCTTGTCGCCGGGATTGACATCGGGGTGGTGCTTGCGGGCGAGCTTGCGGTACGCGGAACGGACCTCCTTGTCGGTGGCGGCCGGCTTGACGCCGAGGAGATCGTACAGGTTCGCCATGAGAGTATTGTAACGAAGGGACGCATTCAGCTGCAAGTAACTTTATAGGCACAGACTAAAGCCTCTTGACAGTGGCGGCATGCCTTCGCTAAGCTGTCTCCCAGATAGGCAGCCGGGACGAGAGAGAGAGCAGATTCAAGTTCGATACAGGAGGGAACGAAATGGCAGACATTACGCGGTGGGATCCGTTTGCGGAACTGGCGACACTGCGTAGCACAGTGGACAGCATCTTCGACGATCGGCCGTGGCGCGCGCTGGGCGCGGTGCCGAACGGGGGCGAGGCGAACTTCCCGGTTGACCTCTACGAGACGAAGGAGAGCGTGGTGGTGAAGGCGTCGCTGCCCGGCGTCAAGCCGGAGGACATCGACATCTCGATCACGGCCGGTGTGCTGACGCTGAAGGGCGAGTCGAAGGAAGAGCACGAGGAGAAGAAGGAGAACTACTACCGGCGCGAACGGCGGCACGGGAGCTTCGTGCGGCAGTTCGCGTTGCCGTCGGAGGTCGACTCCGCGAACCCTGACGCGGTGTTCGACCACGGCGTGCTGACGTTGACGCTACCGAAGGCCGAAGCCGCGAAGCCGAAGACGATCAAGGTGCAGGCGAAGCCACTGCTCGAGGCGAAGGCCTCGTAACAAGACACGACACGACCGGCTGCAGGGGAGGCCCCGGAAGGATCCGGGGCCTTCTCGCTCTTCGTACGGCGCCGGACGGTGCATGGTCGGGCGAGGCGCTAAGGCAGCCTCCAGTCGATCTTGGGGATGCCGGCGAGGCAACTGTCGTCCGGAGCGCTAGCCGGCGCGTCGAGGAATGCGGCCGCCATCGCCCCAACACAGAGCGGGTAGGTGAACCCCACACCGTGCGCCGCGTTCCGTACCGTAACGACGGACGCGTGTTGTAACAGCGCCGAGATCTCCGAGACGTTCGATGGCGGTATGCCTGGATCGTATTCTCCTCGAAGGATCAGCACTGGTGTGTCGCCAAGGATTGGTGCATCAACTGGACTCGATGTAGCGGAGACGCCCCACTGCTGGCAGAATCGTTGCGCCCGTGACACCTCTGCGGGACCGCCGACGACGTTCGCGGGCCATAGCGCCGTGAAGAGTCGCACGCCGCCGACAATGTCCTTCCGCACGATGCTGCTCGTCGCTTCGCCGGTGACCGTCGACGCGAACGGCACGTCCTCGGCGCAGGACGTCGAGACAGTGGCGCCAGAGGCGATGCCCGGCCAGCCCGTAGCCAGCACGTCGGCGTAGGGCTGCAACCCCGCGACGTCCCCACCGGCGAAGGCGGCGATGTCGGCGGGGAGCCGCGCGATCAGATCTGGGCGGAATTGTCGAAAGAGCGCGTCGATGAAGCGCTCAGCGGTCAGGAGGACCGCGACGCCGGACGTCGACGTCAAATGCACAGGACGTTCGGCGAGCCGCTCAAGGACGCCGTCGAACTCTGCGCCGAACCCAGGGTACGCGACTGCGCACGGTTGGTCCGCCATGCATGCCCCAATCACTTGCTCGAGCGCGTCACGAAGGTGTTGAGCCCGGAGTTCAGAATGCTCGCCCGGCGACGATGGCGAGTCGAGCACGACGGCGCGAATGCCCTGTGGGTGATCGCGCAACGCCGTGAGCGCGACACGGGCGCCGTACGAGAAGGCGTAGATGTTCCACGTGTCGTAGCCGAGCGCGCGCATCACATCGCCTACGTCCGCGGCGCTCTCTTTGTTCTGATAATCGGTGAGATCCGCACCCTCAGCTCGCAAGCGCGTGCCGCATGAAAGCGCGATCGACTCAGCCTGCCGGACCTCAGCGTCGACGCTCAAGGGCTTGCCCAGGCGCTCCTGATAGGGCGCACGCTCCTCCGGGCAGACGAGGGATGGCTCGGCGAACCTCGTCCCGCGCTGGTCGAACAAAACAATGTCACGGGTTGGTTGGAACGGCAGATCCAGCCATTCGCCGAAGTTCGGAAGGTCGTAGGTGAGCGCTGAAATGCCGGGCCCGCCGCTGAGGTACACGACCGGATCGGCTGGCGTGTGCGACCCTTCGGCCTTCAGCACAACAACGGCCAGCCGCAGTGAACGCCCCATGTGTTCCTCGTGCCTGGCGGGCACCACGACGAACCCGCAGCGCATCCCCGAAGCAGGTTGACCATCGGGGAGGGGGGCCACACAGGGGCCCTCTTCAAAGTGGACGGCGCCGAGTGTCGCGTCCGCAGGGGTCGACGGCCTACCGCGGTCTCCGCTGCAAGCAAGCACGAGTGAAGAAGCAATGAGCGTAGCGAGTACCACAAACGTGCGAGGCATGGCCCAGTATAGGTATCCCGGATGCACGCACGACCACGGCTGGGTCACTCCTTCCGCTAGAAGTACAGCTGATCGACGTAGACGCCGCGCTGGTCCAGATCGGGCCCGGGAGTCGCCGCGCACCTCACCATGTATGGCTCGGACCGTTTGGCGAGAGGAGAGAGCGCGGCGAACGTAAGGGAAGGCGGCGAGTTGTGGTGCGACCTCGCGTTCAAGCAAAGCGATGTGCCTAGTTCGCCGCATGGCCGACGTTGCGAGGATTTCGCTGCCCCACGATGTCCCCCGCCCGCCGGCGCATGACCTAGCTGATGCGCTCCTTGAAGGCGGCCTGCATCAGTAGCAAACGCACTCAGCGGCGCGTCGATTGTAGCCGGGCGACGCCACGGCACAGGCTCACGACGGCGGCGGTTCCGGCGCGTCGCCGAGAAGGTAGCGCGCGCCGGGGCCGCCACGCTGGGCGCGGTCTGCGGGGTTGAACAGGCCGCAGCGGGCTAACGACAGGCAGCCGCAGCCGATGCACGACGAGAGTTGATCGCGCAGCCTGGTCAGGGTGACGATGTGGTCGCTCAGTTCGCCGCGCCAGGCGCGGGACAAGCGCCCCCAGTCGTCCGGTGTGGGATCGCGGCGGTCGGGCAGCTTCGCGAAGGCGGCGTGAACGTGGCGCAGCGACACGCCCATGCTCTGCGCCACCCTGATGACGGCGACGCGGCGCAGGACGCTTCGGCGGTAGCGGCGCTGATTGCCCTGCGTGCGCTCCGCCGTGATCAGGCCCAGTGACTCGTAGTAGCGCAACGCGGACGCTGCGACGCCGCTTCGCACGGCAAGCTCCGTGATCGTGATGTGTTCGGGTAACGCTGTCAAGAAAAACATCCCTCCCAGGGCTTGACTTAAAGTGTCCTTGAAGTTTTACCATGCCCAGCATGACATACACCACCACGCCGACCGCCGCCCAGCCCAGCACCTCCGTCAGCGCCTACAGCTACGGAGACGTACGGCGACTGATGAGCTTGATGACCGGCGACGAAAAGCACGCCGCGAGCGCGACCTCGACGCTGGACGTGCTCTGGGTGCTCTACGACCGGATCCTCCGCATCGATCCGGCCCGTCCCGCTGACGACGATCGCGATCGCTTCCTGCTGTCCAAAGGCCACGGGCCGATGGCCTACTACGCGGTGCTTGCGGCCAAGGGCTTCATTCACGAAGACGCGTTGCGCACGTGGGTGCGCTACAACTCGACGCTCGGGCTGCACCCGGACCGAAACCTGATCCCCGGCGTGGAGATCTCGAGCGGTTCGCTGGGCCACGGGTTACCGCTGGCGGTGGGCATGTCCTTGGGGCTGCGGGCGCGGGGCAAGATCGGGCCGCGGGTCTACTGCCTCGTCGGCGACGCCGAGTTCGATGAAGGCACGAACGGCGAGGCGATCGTCGCCGCGGCGCGCTTTGGCCTGGACGCGCTGACGGTGGTGATCGTGGACAACCAATCGTCGTCGCTGGGGTGGCCGGGCGGCATCGAGCGTCGCTTCGCCCTCGAGGGATGGTCGGCGGTGACGGTCCACGGACGCGATCACGGTGCACTGGAAGACGCGCTGACGTTGCCGCACGCGGGCGTGCCGCATGCGGTCGTCGCCGTCGTAGAGCCGAAGGAGTGAGGTCGAATCATGCGCGATCGATTCGTCCGCGTTGTCACCGAACTGCTTGAAAGTGAGCCGCGGCTGGCGGTGGTGCTGGCGGACATCACCGTCGATCGCTTCAGGGCGAGCGGCGCCTGTCAGCGTTACCCGCAGCGCGTGATCAATGTCGGCATCCGCGAGCAACTGATGGTGAACGTGGCCGCCGGCATGGCATTGGAGGGGATGCGTCCGATCGCGCACAGCTTCGCGCCGTTTCTCATCGAGCGGTCGTTCGAGCAGGTGAAGCTCGCATTCTCGCACCAGGGGGTCGGCGGCATCCTGGTGAGTTGCGGGGCGTCGTACGACGTCGCGGCGTACGGGCGGACACACGAGTCGCCGGGAGACGTGGCGCTGGTCGCGACGCTGCCGGGATGGCGCATCCACGTCCCCGGCCACCCTGACGAGGTCGAGGCGTTCCTCCGCGACGCGGCGCGAACAGACGACGCCGTGTACATCCGTCTGTCCGAGCGTACGAACGCCTCGCCGGCGGCCGGCGCCGACGGCAGGCTGGCGGTGCAGCGGCAGGGCGAGCAACGAGCCCCGACGGTGATCGCCGTCGGGCCCATGCTGGACCCGGTGATGGAGGCGACGGCTGCGCTCGAGGCGACGGTGTTGTACGCGGCCACCGTGCGGCCGTTCGACGCTGAAGGACTCCGCGCGTCTATTACCGGTACCGAGGTCGTGCTCGTGGAGCCGTACCTCGAAGGGACGTCGGCGGGGGAGGTATCGGCTGCGCTGTCAGACAGAGCGCACCGCCTGCTCTGCATCGGTGTGCCGCGGACCGAGCATCGCAAGTACGGGAGCGCGGCGCGACACGATGCGGCGCATGGGCTGGATGCGGCGGGTCTGCGCGGCCGTATGTCGGAGTGGCTGGGGCGCGGCGTGTTGGAGGTTAGAGGTTAGATGACGTTGGGTGTTGGAAGTTAGGGGTTGGAGGTGGCTCCGGCAACACCAACTCCAGCACGACCATCTCGACGCCATCGAAGATGAAGCGTTGTGTCTCGCGGAATCCGCGCGCCGTGGCGAACGCGAGAACCAGCCGATCGTCTGACTGCTCGCGCATCCACACTGCATGCGCACCCAGCTCGACGAGGTTACCGTACAGCCGCTCGTACAGCAGCGCTCCGACGCCACCGTCGAGCCGCTCCGCGCTCATCACGACGAACAGCCGATAGCGCCCGAACTCGGCGTCCTCTTCGATCGCACCGTATCCAACGATGCGTCCGTCGGGCTCCGCTGCAACGTACTGCCGCCCTGGGCGCCCCGTGTCGCCGAACGCACGACGGTTCGTCAGCCACGCGGCGTTTCCGTCCGCGGCCGAAGGCAGCGCCTCGTCCGCCACGCGGTGGATGTCCGGCCAATCACGATCGACCACTTGACGAAGCGCGACGCGGCTCAACTGACACCGTTTCCGGAGTACGAACTACGAGCTACGAGTGAACTTCTCGACGTGGATCACGCGAGGGGGGCGGCCGTGAACCGCCTGACGAACTGGGGCGCGAGGACGACGCCGCTGATCGAGGCCGTGCCGCGCGAGCGGCCTCCGCGTACGCCTCGACGAAGTAGTCATACTTCCGGAGGTTCAGCGGTTCGCCCAGCAGGCGTTCGATCGCTAGGCGCTGGTTCTCGGTGACCGGATAGCAGAGGACCATGCGCGGATCGTCGGCGCCGACACCAAACAGCCGTTGAAGCTGGATCGTCCGGACGCCGCGGAGATCGTAGTCACGGACGAACTCCTCGGTGCCGTCTTTCTTGAATTGAGTAACGCACCTGCGCGTGCTCACGGCTCTACCTTTCGGTGTTTGCTCGGTCGCCCCACGCGCTCACCTGAGGACGGATCGAAATCACCCATGTGGCGCTGTCCTGTCCTATCATACCGCTCAACCGTGCCCTTCTTGTAGTCGCACTCGTAGATCCCGCCGTCGGCATCTTTCCACCTGGCGCGTAGGCCGCCGCGAAAGCGGGTCTTCCGCCGCGCTCGTTTGGCGGCGGGAAACGCGAGCAGGCTTGCGGGCGGTGGTTCAAACGGCACGAAACACGAACTCACCCGCTACCCACGTCTCCGTCACCCCCAGCGCATCATCGAGCAGCACGAAATCGGCTGCGCACCCGGCCGCGAGCTGGCCGTACTGATCGAGGCGCAGGGTGTGTGCCGCGTTCGTCGAGGCCATCGCGATGGCGTCGTGCAGTGGTACGTCGAGGTGGGCGACGGCGTTGCGCACCGTCTGGTCGAGCGTGATGACGCCGCCGATGATCGTGCGGTCGGCGACGCGCACCGCCTTGCCGCCGTCGACGCGGATCGCCTGACCCTCCCATGAGCCATCGCCGTCGGCCGTGCCGGCCATCGGCATGCCGTCGGTGATCAGCACGATGCGCTCGTGGCCCTTCGCGCGGACCAGCACGCGTGCCGCGGCGTAGTCAACGTGCGCGCCGTCGCCGATCAACTCCGCCGTCAGCGCGTCCGACGTCATCACCGCGCCCAACACCCCCGGGTCGCGATGCCCGAATGGCCGCATGGCGTTGAAGCAGTGCGTCACGTGCGACGCGCCGAGGCCGACGGCACGCATCGCCTGCTCGTACGTCGCGTCGGTGTGGCCGATCGCCGCCGTTGCGCCCGAGTCGACGACGGCGGCGATCAGCGCATCGGCGCCCGGCAGTTCGGGAGCCACCGTCACCTGGCGCAGCGTGCCGCCGGAGGCCTCGACGAGCGCCCGGTACTCATCGGCGCTGGGGGCGCGGAGCCACGCCGGAGGGAACGCGCCCTTCCGGACGGGGTTGATGTACGGACCTTCGAGATGAAAGCCGAGCACGCGCGCGGCGCCGGGCGCGGCGCCGACGGCGGGAGCGATGGCGCGGAGACGCGCGATGATCTGCGCGTGGTCGCGCCCGGACGTGCTGACGAGGAACGATGTGACGCCGCGGGCCGCGATCCAGCGCGCGTAGCCGCGCACCTGGTCGATGTTGTCGGTCATCAGGTCGAAGCCGCCGCCGCCGTGGACATGGATGTCGATAAGGCCCGGTGCGCAGTAGCGTCCGCCGCCGTCTACGATCTCGTAGTCCGCGGGTGGGATGGCGGCGGCGCCGGTGCGGAGATCGACGATGCGATCGCCCTCGACGAGCAGGGTGCCGAGCTGGATGCCCTGCGGCACGACGAGACGTACGTTCGCGATGGCTCGCCTGATCATGGCTATCTCGCGACGATGCGGCGCAGCATGCCGGCGATGTCCACGTCGGCGGCGGCTCCCGCGCTGACGTCACGGCGCTCGAACGTCCGCACCGTGAGTGCGACGAGTGCCGCCGCGATGCCGAGCAGCAGCGCGACGTGGCACCACTGGATGCCGTGGACCAGTGATGCGCCGGAGCCGTAGTAGTAGAAGGGCGTCGTGTAGCGGAGCCCGCGCAGCGAGTCGACGCCGTTCGCGAGCGTGCTGATGAAGTAGGCGGCCGTCGCCAGCCCGATCGTCATTCCCGACGCGACGCCGCGACTGGGCGCCACCGCGCCGGCCCACAGGGACAGCGCGAAGAAGAGCAGCGTAATCGGCAGCATGTTCGCCGACGCGATCGCCGTATCGGCGAGCGACACGTCGATCCGCACGAACGCCAGCGACAGCGCGAACCCGAGCCAGCCGATGGCGATGATGGCGCCGCTGCCGATGATCGTCGCGACCACCTTCTGCAGCACGATGTCGCGCCGCGCGATCGGCTGCGCCAGCAGGAGATCCATCGTGCCGCCGCTCTCCTCGCCGGCGATCGCGCCGGTGCCCTGGATCACGGCGTAGACGATGAGCAAGATGTCCACCCAGCCGAAATAGCGGGCGCTGAGGTAGCCGGCGGCCGAGGCGATGCTGAGGTCAGTGCCGAGAAACGCCTGCACCGCCGCGGGCAGCGTGAAGTTTTGCAGCGTGTCGCGCACACTGGGCCAGAGGAACACGGCCGTCGAAGACATCACCGCCAGCGCCATGCCGAAACCGACGACCTGCCAGCGCTCGTCCCGCAGCGATTTCGTGAAGACGTTAGCCGGCGGCATATCGGCGCTCGCTTTCGTCTGGCGCCGCGGCTCCGGCGGCGGGATCGGTGTAGTACGCGAGGAAGATGTCTTCGAGACTGGGCTGTTGCGTGCGGAGGTCGATCACGTCGTAGCGAGCGATCGCTTTGAGCGCCGCATCGATGCCGCCGCTTGCCTGCACGTGGACCGTGTTGCCGTCGCGCCGCATCTCGCGCACGCCGGGCAGCGCGAACACGCCCGGCGGGGGCGGCGCGGCGAACGTCACTTCGAGCACGTGCACCGACCGGCTCTTCAGGCGCGCCACGTCTTCGAGCGCGACGATGCGCCCCTCACGGATGATCGCCACCGTCTCACTGAGCCGCTCGACTTCCGACAGCACGTGCGACGAGAAGAACACCGTGCGCCCTTCCGCGACGGCGTCCTCCAGGATGCGTGCGACCTCCTCCTGCACCAGCGGGTCGAGCCCGCTGGTCGGCTCATCGAGGATCAGCAGCTCCGGACGGTGCATCAGCGCCTGGATCAAGCCGAGCTTCTGGCGGTTGCCCTTCGACAGGGCGCGGATGCGTTTTGTGAGGTCGAGGCGCAAGCGTTCGATCAGCGTCCGGCGATACGCCGCGTCGCGCTTTTCCGGGCGGAAGGAGTCGATGAAGTCGAGGAACTGGTCGCCGCGCAGGCCCTCGTACATGCGCAGGTCGCCCGGCACGTAACCGACGCGCCGGCGCACCTCGATCGAGTGGCGCTGGCTGTCGAGGCCGAGGACACGCGCCGATCCCGCCGTCGGCCGGATGAGGTCGAGCAGGATGCGGATGGCCGTCGTCTTCCCCGCGCCGTTCGGGCCCAGGAAGCCGAAGATACGGCCGGGCTCGACCGTCAGATCGATGCCGGCGAGCGCGCGCGTGCGCCCGTAGTCCTTCACCACGCCCGAAAGCTCTATCGCCGGTGCGCTCACGCGTTCGCCTCCAGCGACACTATATGCGTGGCCGCGAACGAGCGTCACGCCGAGCCTCGACAGCAGGGCGATCGGTGCGTACGCCAGCGGCCCGTCCCGTCTAGCTTCAGCCTCGCACCGGCGATAGAATCCCCAGCGCGGCAGGCGTTCGAGGAGGCCCGACATGCTCCCCAGCCACGAGTTCCCCGGCAACTACCTCTATTACGTGTCGTTCGCCGGGCTCCTCGCCTTCCTCGCCTACTCGGTCGCCGTCAAAGTGTCGATCTTCGCTAGCGGCAAGGGCGACAACCGCTTCGACCACCTGTTCGAACGGATGACGTCGCTGGTGCCGTACCTGCTGGGCAACGCGCGCGTCGCCCGCAGGCGCTACTGGTACAGCGGCGTCCTCCACTCGCTGATCTACTGGGGCTTCATCGTGCTCCAGATCCGCACGCTCAACTTCATCCTCAAAGGCGTCAACGAGGATATCTCGTTCGAGCACGTCTTCGGCTTCTTCTACGACATCACCGTGCGGGCACCGATGGACGTGTTCAACATCCTCGTGGTGATCGGCTGCGGCATGGCGGCCTGGCAGCGGCGCTTCTGGAAGCCGGCGCGGATGACGTTCAACATGGACGCCTGGCTCATCCTTTTCTTCATTGCCTTCCTGATGCTGAGCGATGTGATGGTGAACAGCTTCGAGATCGCGACGGACCCGCAGGGCGGCGAGAAGTGGTCGTTCCTCGCCTACGGCTTCGCGAAGTTGTGGGACGGCATCGGCATGTCACGCGGGGTTCAGGAGGGCTTCCTGAACTTCTGGTGGTACGCGCACCTGTACGACTTCCTGCTGTTCGCCAACTATCTGCCGTACAGCAAGCACTCGCACGTGCTCTCCGTCGCGCCGAACATCCTCTTCCGGCGGATTGAGCCCACGGGCAAGCTCCAGCCGATCAAGGACTTCGAGAGCCTGGAGCGATTCGGCGCGGGCCGCATCGAAGACCTGACGTGGAAGCAGATGCTGGATCCGTACACCTGCACCGAATGCGGGCGCTGCGAGATCAACTGCCCGGCGTACCTCACCGGCAAGGAGCTTTCGCCGAAGAAGATCATGCACGACATGCGCGCCGCCATCGAGGCGGAAGTGCACAAGATCAGTTCGCCGATCTTCGTCTGGGATGCGCTCAAGGGCGCGAAGGACGGAGCGCCTGCGAACGGCAACGGGCATGCCGGTGACCTCACGCTGATCGATGCCGTCGGCTTCAACCCGGTGTGGGATTGCGTGACCTGCGGCGCCTGCCAGGAGCAGTGTCCGGTCTTCATCGAGCACGTACCGGCGCTACAGGACATGCGGCGCTTCTACACGATGAACGAAGCCAACATGCCGGAGACCGCCGCCGCGACGCTACAGCAGATCGAGCAGCGCGGGCACCCGTGGCGCGGGGCGCAGTTCAGCCGCACGGCGTGGATGGAGGGGCTCGACATCCCTACGTTCGACGGGTCGCAGAAGTACCTGTACTGGGTCGGCTGCTCGGGCGCGATGGTGGACCGCAACATCCCGATCACGCGCGCCGTCGCGCGCCTGCTCGCCGAGGCCGGCGTCAGCTTCGGCTGCCTCGGCGACGAGGAGCAGTGCACGGGCGACCCGGCGCGCAGGCTGGGCAACGAGTACCTGTATCAGGAGCAGGCGAAATCGCTGATCGAGGTGCTGCACGCCAAGGGCGCGAAGAAGATCATCACCAACTGCCCCCACTGCTTCAACACCATGGCGAACGAGTACCCGGACTTCGACGGGCACTTCGAGGTGGTGCACCACACGACGTTCCTGTCGAAGCTCCTGAAGGATGGCGCACTCGTCCCGAAACAGGATCTGCCGCTCGCGATCACCTACCACGACTCGTGCTACCTGGGCCGGCACAACGGCAACTACGACAGCCCGCGCGACATCGTCGATGCATTGCCGGGCGGCGCGCGCGTGGAGATGCCGCGCAACCGCGACAACAGCTTCTGCTGCGGGGCGGGCGGCGGTCACATGTGGGTGGAAGAGTCGAAGGGCAAGCGGATCAACGTCGCGCGCACGGAAGAGGCCGTCGCGACGGGAGCGCAGGTGATCGCCACCGCCTGCCCGTTCTGCATCCAGATGTTCGAGGATGGCATCCCAACCGTGCAGCCCGACGACACGAAGCGGATGAAGACCTTCGACGTCGCCGAGCTGCTGGAGCTGACGGTGATCGGCCGGCCGAACGGCGGATCCCCCGCGGCGGATGCGATGGGCATCGCGGAGGCGGCGGCGAAGCCCGGGTAGGGCGCGGCGCCAGCGGTTGCCGGCGCGTCGAAGAGTCAGCCCGACCGCGCTCGAACGAAAGGTGAGATAGGATTCTCCTCGAGTTCGATGAGGTTCCCGTCGGGGTCGCGCGCAAAGCAACGCCAGCCACCCCACGGAGGGACCT
Organism: uncultured Dehalococcoidia bacterium; assembly: GCA_964421985.1. Lineage (GTDB taxonomy): Bacteria > Chloroflexota > Dehalococcoidia > DSTF01 > JACRBR01 > JANXYW01. The sequence continues at coordinate 13,699 of CAYQZE010000062.1, forward strand.
GCGGCGGCGTGAGGAAGTCGACGCCTAGGTTCTTTAGCTCGCGGTAGGCTTCATGACAGTCAGAAACAAGGAAGTCCAGCACCACAGAAGTTGCCTCGGTTGTGTTGAGGTTAACCAGTGTGAGTGCCGGCTTGTCAGGGGTTGGAGGACTGTTCGTGAAGACATAGAGGAGCATCGTGCGTCGCTGGAGCGCCACAATGCTCGGTGTGTACTGGACGATGTCGAACCCGAGCTTGTCTCGGTAAAACGTCACCGACGCGTCGAGATCGTCGACGGCTAGCATCGTTACCACGTCAAGCAGGGTGGCGTCGAGCGGTTTCATCCCGGCAAGCCTACACGAGGACACGCGACGGCATCAAATGCGCTAAGGAAACGACCAGCAAGCCCAGCTGCTGAAGTAAAGTAAAGCACGAGAACGGCCCCGTGCTGTTCGGGAGGTAGTCAATGCAGCCATCGCAAGCCGCCGCCCAGCGGAAAGCCGACGTCCTGGAGAAGCTACGCACGGTGCCCGGCACCGAGAAGGATGTCTGGGTCGCCTCCGCAAGCGCCGCGGGCGAGGCGTACTTGATACCGCTGTCGTACTACTGGGATGGAGCCCGCCTGACGGTTGCGACGCCAAAGAAGAGCCGGACGGCGCGCAATCTTCAACGGGCCGGCGTGGCGCGCATCGCATTCCCTGAGACCCGCGGTCTGGTGGTGATCGTCGAGGGGTCCCTCGAGTTCATTGCCGTCGGTGAGGACGATGCGCTCGCTGCGGCACACACTGAGACCGCCGGCTTCGACGCCAGACGCGCTCGCGGGGTGTACGTGTACATCAGAATGACGCCTCGAACGATCCGAGCCTGGGGCGCGGAGAACGAACTGGTCGCTCCCGACGTGATGGTCGATGGCCGGTGGCTGGCTCCGTGACGGCTCCTGCGGCCGGCCGGTAGATGTTCGAGGATGGCATTCCGACCGTGCAGCCCGACGACGCGAAGCGGATGAAGACGTTCGACGTGGCTGAGCTGCTGGAGTTGACGGTGATCGGCCGGCCGAGCGGCGGCTCTCCGGCGGCGGATGCGATGGGTATCGCGGGGCCGGCGGCGGCAGCCGCGATCGAATCCGCCGAGTAAGCCGCCGCCCGGACGGGGTTGTACACCCAGGACATATGGAGGTTGCATCGTGCCATATATCGACGGCAACGGCGTGCACACGTACTACGAGACGGACGGTTCCGGCGACCCGCTGGTGCTGTTGCACGGCGGCGCGTGCTCGATAGACACGTGGGCGGCGCAACGGCCTGTGCTGGCCGCGAAGTACACCGTCTACCTGCCGGAGCGCCGCGCGCACGGACGCACCGCGGACGTCGACGGGCCCATCACGTACGAGATCATGGCCGACGACACGATCGCCTTCATGGATGCGCTGGGCATCGGCAACGCGCATCTGGTCGGATGGAGTGACGGCGGCAACACGGGCATGCTCGTCGCGATACGCCGCCCGGATCTCGTGCGCACGCTCGTGTCGATCGGCGGCAACTTCCACTTCGCCGGGCTGGGTGAACATTTCCGTTCGGTTGCCCGGGACATGACGACCGAGACGTTCGTGCCGCCACTCAAGGCGCTGTACGAGAAGCTGAGCCCCGACGGGCCAGGCCACTTCGGTGTCGTGCTGGAGAAGGTGCGAGAGATGTGGCTGAACGGCCCGACGATGACGCCGGCTGATCTCGGCAGGATCGCGGCGCCCACGCTCGTGCTCGTGGGCGACGCTGACATCCCGTTGTGGGAGCACACGATCGCGCTGTACGAATCGGTGCCGAACGCGCAGCTGTGTGTTGTGCCGGGAGCGAGCCATGCGGTGGCGTTCGAGAAAGCGGCGCTGGTGAACAGTGTGATCCTGGAGTTTCTGGCGTCGCCGGTCCGGCAGCCTGCGGCGATGTAGGAAGCGGGAAGCGGGACGAGGGAAACGGGCGCTGGAGCTGGCTTGGACGATCGAGACAGAGGATTGCGCGACGAGATCGTGCTGCTTTTGGAGCCACTTCCGGTGACGGCGCGGAGCATGTTCGGGGGCGTCGCGCTGTATCTGGAAGGCAGATACTTCGGGCTGATCTCCGAGGGCGTCCTGTACTTCCGCACGGATGCAGCCAGCCGCAACGTGTACGTCCAGCGAGGGATGGCCGCCTTTCAGCCACGGGACCGCCCTCGTGGTCCCAAGACCGTCGACCGTAACTTTCGCGTGCCCGATGATGTGATAGAGGACGCCGCGATGCTCCGTTCGTGGACGATGGCCGCGGCCGCAGCGGTGAGGTGAGCGCTCGCGGCGGCACTCCGTGGAAGGTTCTTCCTCAACACTCAGCGGCGGTGACCTCAAGTCTCTAACAGCTGTTGAAGAGTCGCCGGACGGCGCTTACACGCCGATTGTGGAGGACTTCCTGAATCGAGGAACGCGGGCTGAAAGCCCGCGCCACGGGAACAAGAGTCGTTTCCAACACCCCGCAAACATCCGATCCCTACTCGATCGGCGGGCCGCCGAGGTTGCCGGGCGCATCGAGCTGCTCGTAGAGCTGGAAGAGCACGCCCCCAGTCGCTTTCGGGTGGACGAACATCTCTTTCCAGTCCCAGCTGACGCGCGGGCCCCCGAACGGCTCGATGCCGCTCGCTCGCAGCGCGGCGGCCGACGCGTCGGCGTCGGCGACCTCCAGCGTTACGTGGTGGAGGCCGGGGCCGCGTTCGCGCAGGAACTTGGCGATGAAGCTGTCATCGCCGAGCGGCTCCAGGATCTCCCACTGCATTTGCCGCTGACCGTCCGGGCCGGGGACATCCAGCACGACGCCGGCGAAGCCCGCCTCCGGATTGCTGAAGCGGCCGGCTTCTTTCCACCCGAATACTTCTGTGAAGAACGGGAGCTGGTCATCGATCTTCCAGACGGCCATGCTGACGTGGTCGACGCGCTTGGGAAGTGCGGTCACGGTGGGTCTCCTGCTGCTGACCCGGTCGCCGGTGACGGATGTCGCACTGGACGCCGGGCGCTTGGTGGCGGTGCATTGAAGCAGGTTTGGCGTCGCCGCGCGATGCGTGCGCGCAGCGAGACGCGGGAGACGAGCGGCGGGATCAGTCTGGGGCCTAGGGCCGGCCTTCGGCGCGCCACTCCGGCCAACCGCCGTCCAGGCGGATGGCGTCGAAGCCTTCGCTGCGGAGCAGGGCTACGGCTTCATCCGCAAGGAGGCAGTACGTACCCCGGCAATACGCGACGATGCGGCGTCGTTTCGGCAACGTACCAAGATGCGCCGCCAGTTCCTCGGCGGGGATCGAGAGCGCGCCGCGGAGGTGGCCATGGTCGTACTCCATGCGCGGGCGCACATCGATCAGCACGATCTTGCCCTGATCGATCAGCGTCTCCAACGCGTCGCGGGAGATCTCCGGGCTCGCGCCACGTTCCTCCGCGAACTCGCGCGTCAGCTGCCCGACGTCGGCGAGCCGCTGCTCCGCCACGGACCGCAGCGACAGCCAGAGCCGGAGCACGTCGTCGCCCGCCAATCGGTAGTGCACCTTGGTGCCGGCGCGTTCGGCCTCGACCAGATGGGCGTTGCGGAGCACCTGGAGGTGCTGTGAGACGCTGGCGACGGACATGTCCGTCTCTGCCGCCAGGGCCTCGACATGGCGGGGCGATTGTGCGAGCAGGTCGAGCAGCTCGAGACGGCGATCGCTTGCCAGCGCCTGGCCGATGCGGGCGAAGAGGGGGTAGAGGCGCTGCTTGAACGGGCGGTGTGCCATCGCCTCACTGTACGCTGGAGGGACATGTGTCGCAATAGTTCAATATATCTATTGACAACTAAATCATAAGGCGTTAGGATCGGTTGCAACGCGCCGATCGGCGGCGCGCGCGACGGGGTAGGCGACCGAAAGGGGCGGGCATGGCAGAAGAGGTGATTGCCGCGAAGGTCGACCGCGACCGGTTGCGCACACAGATCAGCGCGAAGTATACGGACGTCGCGCTTGCGCCCGAAACCGGCTTCCACTTCCACACCGGCCGTCGGCTGGCGGCGATGCTCGGCTATGACGCCGTGGACGTCGATCGGTTGCCCGCGGGGACCGTCGAATCGTTTGCAGGCACGGGGAACCCATTCTCGTTAGGCCGGCTGCACGAAGGCGAGACGGTGGTGGACATCGGATGCGGCGCGGGTTTCGACGCGTTGCAGGCGGCGCTGCAGGTTGGACCGCGCGGCCGTGTCATTGCCATCGATATGACGGCGGCGATGCGCGAGAAAACGAAGGCCGGAGCCGCCGAGCTGGGGCTGGCGAACGTAGACGTGCGCCACGGCTACATGGAAGAGCTGCCGGTCGATGATGCCAGCGTCGACGTCGTGATCAGTAACGGCGTGATCAACCTGACGCCGGACAAGACCGGCGCGATGCGCGAGGTCTACCGCGTGTTGAAGCTGGGCGGCCGCTTCCAGATCGGCGACATCATCGTGCACAAGGAAGTGCCGCAGGATGCGAAGGACGACATCGACCTCTGGTCCGGCTGAATTGCCGGTGCTCTGCTGTATGCAGAGTGGAGGTGGGTGCTGAACCACATCGGATTCGTGGACGTGCACTGGGGCCGCGAGACGGATGTGTTCTCGGGCTCGAAGCATGAATCCGACGCGAAGGAGTTCGATACGCGCGGGGTGACGTTCTCCGGTGTGAAGCCGGCGTAGCGAGGAGGATCGGTTGGCTTTATCAGCGACGCTCAGGCGGCGGCTCGACATCCAGGGCTACACGAGCGTGGACGACGCGACGCTCGCGCAAACGCAGCTCTGGCTGCGGCTGTCGCCGGCGTTATGCGCGGCGATCGCCGCGGCCGGGACCGCGCTCGCTTCGCCGGCCATCCTCTGGGCGTTGGCGATCTTCGCCGCCCTGGGCGCCGCGCTTCCCGTCCATCCGTTCGATCTCATCTACAATCTCGGCGTCCGGCGCATCACAGGCGCGCCGCAACTCCCCCACAACGGCGCGCCGCGCCGGTTCGCCTGCGCCGTCGCGACCCCGTGGCTGCTCGCGACAGGCGCGCTGTTCGCCGGCGGGCTCGACATCGCCGGATACATCCTCGGCGCCGCGCTCGTTGCCGTCGCGACGCTCATCAGCGTGTCGCACGTGTGTATCCCGTCGCTGATCTTCCGCGCGTTGTTCGGACGGGCAGACCTCGTACGAACATGAAGTCCGCTCCCAGCCGGACGACGGCGGACCCAGGTGGAGCCCGCGCGAGCGCTCCTCCGGCGCTTGGGCTGGCCGCCAACTGGCGCCAGTTCGCGCTGCTTGTCGCGACGAACGCGTTCGTCGGCGGCATGGTGGGGCTGGAACGCTCGATCCTGCCGGCACTGGCGCGCGACGAGTTTGGCGTTGCGTCCACCACGCTGGCGATCTCGTTTATCGCCACGTTCGGACTGGCAAAGGCGATCGCGAATCTCTTCGCCGGACGTCTCTCGGAACGGTTCTCGCGCCGGGCGATCCTGATCGCCGGCTGGCTGATCGGTATGCCGGTGCCATTCGTCATCATCTTCGCGCCGGCGTGGGGATGGGTAATCGCCGCGAACGCACTGTTGGGGCTCAACCAGGGCCTCGCCTGGTCGATGACGGTGAACATGAAGATCGACCTCGTCGGCCCTCGCCGGCGCGGTCTCGCGCTCGGGCTGAACGAAGCGGCTGGGTACCTCGCAGTCGCGGGCGCTGCGTTTGCGGCTGGACTCATCGCGGCCGCGTACGGCCTGCGACCGGCGCCTTGGTACCTGGGGATCGCGTTCGCGGCGTGCGGGCTGGCGCTGAGCGTCTTGCTGATCCGGGACACGGCTCCGTTTGTTGCCATCGAATCCGCGAAGACGTCCGCGAAACCAGCCAACGCGTCGCTTGGCCGCAGCTTCGCGAGAGGGACATGGCGGGACGCGCACCTCGCCGGCATCTCGCAGGCCGGCTTCGTCAACAACCTGAACGACGGACTGGCGTGGGGCATCTTTCCGCTCTTCTTCGCCAGCCGCGGGCTGTCGTTGCAGCGCATCGCGATCCTCGCCGCGACCTACCCCCTCATGTGGGGCGGACTCCAGCTGGTCACCGGCTGGGCGAGCGACGTTTTCGGACGGAAGCCGCTGATCGTCGCGGGCATGCTGGTGCAGGGAACGGCGGTCGCGATCGTCGGCGCGTCCACGCAGTTCGCGGCGTGGGTCGCGGCGCTCGGACTGCTGGGGTTGGGAACGGCGATGGTCTACCCCGCGTTGCTCGCTGCGACGGGAGATGCGGTGCATCCGGGCGAGCGAGCGACAGCGCTCGGTGTGTACAGGTTCTGGCGCGATGCGGGCGCCGTCGGCGGCGCTCTGGGGGCCGGTGCACTGGCCGACGTCTTCGGTTTCAACGCGGCGATCCAGGTTGTCGCCGCCCTCACCGTCGCTTCCGGAGCAATCGCTGGCATCACCCTGCGTCCGCCCCCGCGCAGGTCGCTGCCCGTAGAGGCTCTGGCATGAAGATCATCCCGTTCGTGCATGAGGGGTTGGGCAACAGCTCCTACCTGATCGGACTTGACGACGGTGGCGCCGTCCTCGTCGACCCCGACCGCAGCGTCCGTCGATACATCGACGCGGCGGAGGCGCGTGGCTGGCGGATCGGATCGGTGTTCGAGACGCACCTTCACGCGGACTTCGTTTCTGGCGCGCACGAGCTTGCTGCCGGGGTTGGCGCGAGGCTGTTCTTGCCGGCTGATTCCGGATCGCGGCTGGCGCATCACGCCGTGCTCGCGTCGGAGCGGTTCGTATTCGATGGCGTGGAGGTTGAGGCCGTGGCTTCGCCGGGCCACACGCCGGAGCATCTGAGCTACGTCGTGAGGACAGGCCGGCATCCGCCCGCGTTGTTCAGCGGCGGCTCGCTGATCGTTGGCGGCGCCGCGCGCACGGACCTGATTGCCCCCGAGATGACCGAGCCGCTGACGCGGGCGCAGTACCGGACGCTCCACGCAGCGTTCGCGGACCTTCCGGATGACGCGCCGCTCTACCCGACGCATGGAGGCGGCTCGTTCTGCTCGGCGGGGTCGGGAGGCACGCGAACATCGACGCTGGGGGCAGAGCGCGCCACGAACCCGGTGCTGGCCATCGGTGACGAGGACGAGTTTGCGCGGTGGTTCCCGGCGACGTTTCCGGCGACGCCCGCATACTACTTCCGGATGCGCGCTATCAACCAGGCGGGTCCCCGGCTTCGGCGCGACATACCGCTGCCGCCCGTATTGAGTCCACGTGCGTTCGATGCGATGCGGCACGACGCGATCGTCATTGATGTGCGTCCGGTCGAGGCGTACATGGCGGCGCATGTTCGGGGATCGATCAGCATCGCGTTTCGGGATGCGTACGCGGTGTGGCTGGGGTGGCTGGCGCCCGCCGACGCGAAGCTGCTCTTCGTAAGCGGCGATGACGCGCAGATGGCGAGGGTGGTCGACGAGTCGCTCCTCGTCGGCTACGAGCGATTCGGCGGCGTCCTTGGCGGAGATGCGCGGTCGTGGACAAACGCCGGAGTACCGCTGGCAAGCGCGCGACTCGCCGATCCCTCGGCAGTGCGCCGGGTGCTGCTCGATGGCGCGCTGACGCTAGACGTCCGCGAGCCCGACGAATATGGCGCCGGTCACATCGAGGGCGCGTTGCACGTCCCGCTCGGCCAGCTGACGGCGCGGAGCGGCGAAGTGCCGCGCGACCGGCCGATCGTGGCGTATTGCGGCCACGGCGAGCGGGCGGCGACCGCGGTTTCCCTGCTGGAGCGCGCCGGGGCGGACGCTCTGCTCAATCTCGATGGCGGTATCGATGCCTGGCGGGATGCCGGCTACCGCATCCAGCATTGATCTGGGACTACGACTGAGCGATTCTACCCATGACGGAGATGATCGCAGGCTTCCTTACGAACGCAGGCCGAAAGGACGAGCGACATGAACAGCGTTAGCGACAAACAAGAGGTCTCTACTTCCGCGGCGGCCGAGAAGAAGGGACACAGGTGGTTCGCCGCCCTCTACGACGGCATGAACCGCTCCGAGGAGAAGGGATTTCTCGGGGAGATGCGGAGGCAACTCCTCGCCGACGTCAGCGGCGATGTGCTCGAGATCGGCGCGGGGACGGGCGCGAACTTCGCGCACTATCCGGCGACAGCGCGGGTCGTCGCGCTCGAACCAGATCTGTTCATGCTGAAACGGGCGGAAGAGAAACTCTCCGGACTGGGGCGGACGAACATCACACTGCAGCGCGCGCCGGCTGAGTCACTGCCGTTCGCCGATGCCACGTTCGACACGATCGTCTCCACGCTGGTCCTGTGCACCGTGGCAGATCCCGCACGCTCGCTCGACGAGATTCGGCGCGTGCTGCGGCCGGGCGGCCGGATGCTGTTCATCGAGCATGTCCGCGGCCATGGCCTGAACGGGCGGGTGCAGGACGCGATCCGTCCGCTCTGGGGTTGGTTCGGCGCCGGCTGCCATCCGAACCGCCGCACCGACGAAACGCTTCGCGCCGCGGGCTGGGATGTCGTCATCGACGAGCGCCGCCGCTTGTTTCGGTTCGTCCCGATGCTTCGCGGCCACGCCACCCGTGCCCGTTGAGAACCTACGACGGTTCGACATCAGAAGCGCCGCCCGACACGATGTCCTCCTCATCGTGCGCGTCCGAATCAAGCAACTCTGCGACAACGTGGCGCGCGCCTTGCCCAGCTCTTGGGCTGACGCCGTTCCGGGAGCGGCGCTAGGCCGCGCGCGTGCTGCGCGCGCGGGTGACGGCGGTATCCGTCAGCGTCGCTGGGTCCATGCCGTCGTCGGGGAAGACGGCGATGCCGACGCGCCAGTTTCGCCGGTTGACGTGGGAACTCCGCACGGTGAACTCGGTCGCCAGCCGATGTGCGACGACCCGCGCCTGGTCGTGCCTGGTGTTTGGAAGGACCACCAGATAGGCGTCATCGGCGACCGTGCCGGCGCGGTCGTCGTCGCGTAGCTGGCCGATGATGAGGCCGGAGACGATTCCAGCCTCCGCTGCAATGATGCGTTCTCCAGGGAGAGCCTGCGGCGCGATGTACAGGACGCAAAACGAGCTGCCGCCAGATGTGGCGCGCTCCACCTGCCACGCGAGCATGGCGCCGATCTCGTCCTTGCCGCAGAGGCGTGGCGCAGCCGAGTCAACTGTTCCCTTGCTGCGGTCCCGTGCCGGCTCCCGCTTGAATAGAGGCATAACGCTGAAGTATCGGAGCGCCAGCCGGCCTGCGGCAGTGATTCCAGGGAAATGGCGGGAGATGCCCGACGGGAGTTCCCTCGGTTTCTTACGATCAGCTCAGGCGGCGACAACGCCGCTCGCCCCACCAACGCCAAGTGGCGACGCGGCGCCGTCTAGCGCTAGGATTGCCGCCTGCGGTTCGCAGACACCGCATCGAGGTCAGGCGGTCGCGACGGCGACGCGTGATCGGCTGGGCCGCACGGTTCGGCTTACGGCCGCGCCGTCTTCTCGATCTGTTGGAGGTGCTCGTGGTCGTGGGCGGCGACGTTCTCGAGGACGCTGATCACGCTGTACTGCTCGTGGCCGAGGCTGCGGATCTCGTAGAACACGGCTTCGTCGACGCCCTGGACGGTCGTGAGCAAGATCGTCCGATAGCGCTCGAGCGCGACGATGGCTGCTGACACCGTAGCGACGTCGTCCGGCCCGGCGGCGGCGACCTCCACCGGTGCGCCGCGCAGAAACGCGAGCACCTTCGTGTACGAGATCTCAGACTCGATGACGTGGCTCAGCACCTCTCGTACGGACCAGCCGCCGCGTCGCGTCCGTGTGAGGTCGTCGTCGGTGAGCTGGCGCACCCGCTGCGCGAGCGATGCGCGCGCAACGTCGACCGCCGTCATGTTCGCCGCAAGATCGCGTGCGAATTCGTCCATCGGACCGCTCCTTTCGTGCGCGACGGCGGCAAGACTTCGATTCCCGCGCCAGCAGGCGCCTATACTGCTGCGCTCTCAGTGTACGACGGAGGTGACGACGATGGCAGGACCGCTGGCAGGCGTGCGAGTGCTGGACTTTACGGTCTTCCAGCAGGGGCCGCAGGCGACGCTGGTGATGGCGGACATGGGGGCCGACGTCATCAAGGTCGAGCCGCCGGGCTTCGGGGACTTGGGGCGCGTGCTCCAGATACACGGAGAGCACCGGCTGAGCGCGTACCACCTCGCCCACAGCCGGGGGAAGCGCAGCCTCACCATCAACCTGAAGTCGGAGGGCGGATGCGAGGTTGTGCGACGGCTGCTGCCATCGATGGACGTGATGGTGCACAACTTCCGTCCGGGCGTCATGGAGCGCCTCGCATTCGGCTACGACGACGTGCGCGCGCTTGCCCCGGGCATCATCTACGCGCACGCGTCGGGCTGGGGTGGGCGGGGACCGAAGACGACGCACCCAGCATTCGACATCGCGGCGCAGGCCCGCTCGGGGCTGATGTCGATGACCGGCGAGGCGGACGGCGGGCCGCTGCCGGTGGGGGTGGCGATCGCCGACTACATCGGCGCGATGAACCTGGCGATGTCGGTGATGGCGGCGTTGTATTCGCGCGAGAAGACCGGCGTCGGGCAGAAGATCGAGACCTCGTTGTTCGGCTCCGCCGTGGCGTCGCAGGCGTGGGAGCTGCAGACGTACATTCTCGGCCGTCGGAAGCGGCGGTCGGGGCGCGGCCACGCGTACCTGCCGACGATCTGGCGGACGTTCCGGACGTCGGACGGATGGGCCGTGATCGGCGGCGTCGGCGACGATCGCTGGCCGGCATTCTGCGCCGCCGTGGCGATGCCGGAACTGGAGCACGACGAACGTTTCGCGAACGGGCTCTCGCGCATCGTAAACATCGACGCGCTGTACCCGCTGCTCGACGACAAGTTCCTGGCGAAGACGACGGCGGAGTGGATCGCCTCACTGGAAGCGCACGACATGATCTGCGCGCCCGTGCAGGACTACGAGGCGCTGCTGTCCGACCCGCAGGCGCTGGCCAACGAC
>CAYQZE010000063.1:0-6107 GCA_964421985.1 uncultured Dehalococcoidia bacterium
GTCGGAGGCGTTTCCGGCGCAACTGATGAATCTGCCGCCGCGGCCCCACCAGATGATCCCCGAGCCGGAGGGTGCCTAGTGACTACGACGCTGACGAAGGAAGCGGAGCAGCCTGACCACGCGCAGTCGCAAGAGCTAGACCGCGTGACGATCAAGTTCGCCGGCGACTCCGGCGATGGGATGCAACTGGCGGGGACGCAGTTCACCAACACGTCGGCCGTCGTCGGGAACGACATCGCGACCTTCCCTGACATCCCCGCCGAGATCCGCGCGCCTCAGGGCTCGCTCCCGGGCGTCAGCGGCTTCCAGATCAGCTTTTCGAGCCACCACATTTACACGCCGGGCGATGCTCCGGACGTGCTGGTGGCGATGAACCCGGCGGCGCTCAAGACGAACATCGCGGACCTGCCCCGCGGCGGCATCCTGCTGGTCAACGAGGATGAGTTCGGCGAGACGAATCTCAAGAAGGCGGCCTATTCGGCGAATCCGCTTGAGGACGGCAGCCTCGCTTCGTACCGCGTCTACCGTGTGCCGGTTACCAGCCTCACGTCCCGGGCGCTGAAGGACAGCGGGCTGACGGCGGTCCAGATCGACCGCTGCAAGAACATGTTCACGCTTGGGCTGATGTTCTGGATGTACAGCCGGCCGCTGGAGACAACGCTGCGCTGGATCGATGAGAAGTTCGGCAAGAACCCCGCCGTGGCGGAGGCGAACAAAACGGCGTTGAAGTCCGGTTATCACTTCGGCGAGACGACCGAGATGTTCGCTACGCACTACCACGTGCCGAAGGCGAAGACGAAACCGGGGCTGTATCGGAATATCACCGGCAACGAAGCGACGGCGTTGGGTTGGCTGGCGGCGTCGAAGCTCGCCGGTCGACCGCTGTTCTACGGGAGTTATCCGATCACGCCGGCGAGCGACGTGCTGCATGAACTCTCGCGATTCAAACGCTTCGGAGTGAAGACGTTCCAGGCCGAGGACGAGATTGCGGCGATCGGCGCGGCGATCGGGGCGTCGTTCGGCGGTTCGCTCGGCCTGACGGGAACCAGCGGGCCGGGCCTGGCGCTGAAGAGCGAGGCGATCGGCCTGGCGGTGATGGTGGAGTTGCCGCTGGTAATCATGAACGTCCAGCGCGGCGGCCCGAGCACGGGCCTTCCGACCAAGACCGAGCAGGCGGATCTGCTGCAGGCGATGTTCGGCCGAAACGGTGAATCGCCGGTCGGCATCGTCGCGCCGGCAACGCCTTCCGACTGCTTCCAGATGGCGATCGAGGCGTGGCGGCTGGCGATCAAGTATCGCACGCCGGTGATCTTTCTTTCGGACGGGTATCTCGGGAACGGTTCGGAGCCTTGGCTCTTGCCGGACGTCGCTTCTCTGCCGAAGATGGACCCCGGTTTCGCGTCTGACCCGGCGACCTTCCAGCCATACGCGCGAGATCCGAAGACGCTGGCGCGACCATGGGCCATCCCGGGCACTGCCGGCCTCGAGCACCGCGTCGGCGGGCTGGAGAAGGCCGACATCACGGGCAGCGTGAATTACGAAGCGGCGAACCACAACAAGATGGTGCACCTGCGCGCGGAGAAGATCGAGCGGATGGTGCAGGATGTCCCCGACATCGAAGTAGCTGGCGATGCGTCGGGCGGGCTGCTTGTCGTGGGCTGGGGAAGCACGTACGGCGTGATCACTACGGCGGTACAGCGGGCGCGTGCGCAGGGCAAGCACGTGACGTCGGCGCACATCCGTTACATCAACCCGCTGCCTGCAAATCTGGGCGACGTGCTCAAGCGCTACGACCAGGTGCTCATGCCGGAGATGAACCTCGGACAGATGCGCTTGCTGCTTCGAGGGAAGTACCTGGTCGACGTCATCGGGCTCAACAAGGTGTCGGGGCGGCCGTTCACGATCGCGGAGATCGAGAGCCAGATCGCTGAGATGGCCGGCTAGGCGAGGGGGACACATGGTCACGGCAACTCGAGGCGACAGTGCCCTGCCCGTGCTTTCGCGTAAAGACTTCGTCACGGACCAGGAGGTCCGCTGGTGCCCGGGCTGCGGCGACTACTCCATCCTCGCCCAGACGCAGAAGGTGATGCCCGAGTTGGGCGTGCCGCGCGAGAACATCGTGTTCATCTCCGGCATCGGCTGTTCCAGTCGCCTGCCGTACTACATGAACACGTTCGGCTTCCACAGCATCCACGGCAGAGCACCAACGATCGCGAGCGGCCTTAAGGCCTCGCGCCCCGAGTTGAGCGTGTGGGTGATCACCGGCGACGGCGATGCGCTGAGCATCGGCGGTAACCACATCCTGCACGTGCTGCGGCGCAACGTCGATATCCAGATCATCCTGCACAACAATGAGATCTACGGACTGACGAAAGGCCAGTACTCACCGACCTCGGAACTCGGCAAGCGCACGAAGTCCTCGCCGTACGGCACCATCGATGCGCCGCTGCACCCCCTGAGTGTGGCTATCGGCGCCGAGGCCACGTTCGTCGCCCGCTCACTCGATAACGACGCGCATCACATGGCGTCGATGCTGCAGCGCGCGCACGAGCACCGGGGCACCTCGTTCGTCGAGGTCTACCAGAACTGCAACATCTTCAACGACGGCGCCTTCAAAGACTTCACTGCAAAGGAAGTGCGGGCCGACGCCATGATCTTCCTGGAACACGGTCAGCCGATGCTCTTTGGCAAGGAGAAAGACAGAGGTTTGCGGATCAACGCGATGAAGATGGAGGTCGTTCAGCTCGGTAACGGCATCACCGAGGCCGACGTGCTGGTGCACGATGAGACGCGCGAAGACCCATCGATTGCCTTTCTGCTGAGCCGCATGGACTACCCGGAGTACCCCGTTCCGGTGGGCGTCATCCGTGCTGTGCGGCGGCCCACATACGACGAACTGATGACCCAGCAGATCGAGCAGGCCATCGCCGCCGAGGGAGAGGGCGACCTCAGCCAGATCCTTCGCGAAGGCGACACCTGGACCGTCGAGTAGCGGAGACGATGACGTGATCTGTCCCGAGTGCAAAAACGACAACATCCAGGGTGTGGACCGCTGCGCTAACTGCGGCCAGGATCTCTACAGCCTGGGCAAGGGCGCATCAGGAAAGGCCACTCGTGGCCCCGACTTCATCTTCGAACGGCTGTCGGAGATCCCGGCGCAGTCGCCGGTGCGCGTGGCGCCGGGAGACCCGGTCGCGCTTGCGGTGCGCCTGATGCAAAACTCGGACACCGACTGCGTCCTCGTCATGAGCGGCTCCCGCCTCGACGGAATCATCACGCCGTGGGACATCCTGCACAAGGTAGCGGGGCCCGACGAGGACCTGAACGCCGTGAGCTGCGGGCAGGTGATGACGGCAGACCCCGTATTCCTGCGTGACGACGACGATATCGCCGTCGCCATCAACAAGATGTCGGTCGGCGGGTTCCGCCACATCCCGCTGCTTCAGGGCGGCATACCCACGGCGGTCGTGAGCATCCGCGATGTCTTTCGCCGCATCTCGCCGCATCTGGCATAGCTAACTCAGGTTCAGCGCAGGTGCTCGGCCAGGAAGGCGTAGGCGTTCTCGAAGACTGCCCGGGGAACTTCGGTGTGGCCGCCATCGCTAGCATGCAACGTCTTGTCCGGCGTCTCTAGCAGATCGAAGAGCGCGGCCACCCGCGCCGGCTCATGGATCTCATCTGCGAGCTGTTGGATGAAATACACGGGGCACGTCACACCCCGCGCGTACCGACGCATCCACCTCCCGGGATGAGCCAGACCGAACAGACCCAGCACTGCTGCGCGGGCCCGCAGACATTCAGCGACCACGCCGACGCCGTACTGCGTCCCAGAGACAGTCCCCAGTAAGCCACGCGTGAGCCATCCGCGGCGCCGGCGGCGTCGAGTGCTCTGGCCAGTACGCAGAACTCGGCGGCGATCCGCGACGCGCCAAACTCCCGCCAGTACGCCGTCCACATCGTGTCGACGCTGGTCCGGTCGCTCTGAGAAGGCCTTCGCTCGCCGTGCAGCGGCAGATCGATAGCGGCCACGGCGCAGCCACGTTGCGCGAGATCGGAGCCAAGCGTGTCAGGGTATAGGCGGAGTTTATCCATGCCGTATCCGTGGCCAGCCAGGACGAGCGGAGTCTCGCTGCCCGATTGCCGGGGTGCCCACAGCACGCCCGAGATGGTCTCCGCTTCGACGCTCAACACGAAGCGGCGTTCACGCACGTCGTTGGCGCCAGGCGAATCGTTCGTCCATTCGAGCGTCATGATCGCTGTTGCGCGGTGACACCGCCGGGCTAGCTCAGGATCTTCGACGCCATCTCCAGGAAGGACGGCGGCCCCCCGATCAGCATCGTAGTGAGCACTGTCGCCTTCCATTTCGCCAGGTCGTCCCGGATCTTCTCGATCGGTCCGATCAGCGTCGTGTCCTCGACGAGCGATGTTGGGATCGCCGCCATGGCGCCGCGCTTGTCGCCGCTCAGGTAGAGGTCCTGAACCCGCACGCATGTCTCTTCGTAGCCCATGCGCGCGAACACCTCGAAGTGGAAGTTCATGCTTCGCGCGCCCATGCCGCCGATGTAGAGCGCGAGCGTGGGCCGGACACGGTCGGCCGCCCGTTCGATATCGTCGTCGATGATCACCGAGACGCTCCCCGGGCAGGCGAAGGTCTCGGCGGTGTGGCGGGCGCCCGGACGGGCGAAGCCCTCCGCGAGGGCGGCGCGGTAGAAGGCGTCGCTCTTGGGGGAGAAGAAGATCGGCAGCCAGCCGTCGGCGATCTCGGCTGCCATGGCGACGTTCTTCGGGCCTTCCGCGCCCAGGTAGATGGGGATATCGGTGCGCAGGGGATGGATAGTCGACTTCAGCGGCTTGCCGAGGCCGCTGCCTCCCGGGTACGGGAGCTGGTAGTGGCGCCCGGAGAACTCGACGGGCTTCTCGCGCGCGAAGATAAGCCGGAGGATCTCCACGTATTCGCGCGTGCGCTCGAGCGGGCGGGGGTAGGGTTGCCCGTACCACCCTTCGACGACCTGCGGACCGGACGCCCCCAGCCCGAGGATCACGCGGCCGTTCGAGAGGTGGTCGAGCGTCATCGCCGCCATCGCCGTCGCCGCGGGCGTCCGCGCCGACAGCTGCGTGATTGACGTGCCGAGTTTGATCGTCGACGTCTGGGCGCCCCACCACGCCAGCGGCGTGAAGCAGTCGGATCCGTACGCCTCGGCCGTCCACAGAGAATCGAATCCGAGGCTTTCCGCCGCGGCGATGCTCTCGGCAATGCCGGGTGGCGGGCCGCTCGCCCAGTATCCGGCCGTTAGTCCTAGTTTCATCCAGTCCTCCGCATCGTTCCGAATTGCAGGACGATCATACGCGCAAGCCGCGAGTGACGGTAGGCGCTAGCTATTGCGCACTGGCGGCGTCCGATATCATCGCGCCGTGAGTCCAGGACAGAACATCGCCTATCGATCGATGACCGATGCGGATCTGGCGGCCGTGGTGTACATCCGCAAGGCTGCGATGGAGTCGCTGGGCCATGGCCGGCAGCCGCCAACGACGTGGATGCCGTCGTTTCCGCGCACGTTGGAGCACCTCTTGCGGACAGACCCGGGTGGTTGCCTCGTCGCGGAGGTTGACGGACTGATCGTCGGTTACGCTCAGGGCTTGCTGCGCGGAGACATCTGGTTCCTCTCGCAGCTCTTTGTTCAACCGGAAGTGCACGGACTTGGCATCGGCTCCGCATTGCTGGGCCGCGCTCAGCAGTATGGTCGCGAGAATGGCGCGCGCATCTTCTCGGTCGTATCGACAGCACAGCCCGTCTCGCAGTCGCTCTACATGCGCCACGGCATGTTTGCCTTCGGTATTGGGTATCGCATGGCCGGCGACCTGGAACCGTTGCGCGCATTGCCGGAACCCGATGCAACGATGGAGCGCATTGTCGACTGTAGCGGTTGGCAAGACCGCATCGCGGATCTCGACCGGGTGGTGTTCGGCGCGGAGCGGCGACAGGACCACGCGTGGTACGTCACAGACGGAGGAGCTACTACATCGTTCTGCCTGACACGCGCCGGCAATCTCTCGGGCTACGGCTACGCGACGGCCAGCGATGGCTATCTCGCGCCGATCGCGGCGTA
>CAYQZE010000064.1:0-16702 GCA_964421985.1 uncultured Dehalococcoidia bacterium
TCCCGTCGATGGCGGGCGGGTCCGGCGACGAGCCTCGCAAGCGGATCGGCGCGCTGACGGGCGAGCAGGTGGACCGCTACTCGCGGCACATCATCATGCCGCAGGTGGGGCCGTCGGGTCAGCGGAAGATCATGGAGTCGAGCGTGCTGATCATCGGCGCGGGCGGGCTGGGATCGCCGATCGCGGTGTACTTGGCGCTGGCGGGGATCGGCAAGATCGGCGTCGTCGACTTCGATACGGTCGACATCAGCAACTTGCAGCGGCAGATCCTGCACCAGAACGCCGACATCGGCAAGCTGAAGGCGGTCTCCGCGAAGGAGACCATCAACGCCTACAACCCGGACGTCGAGGTCGTCACGCACGGCGTGCCGATCACGTCCGACAACGCGATGGAGATCATCGCCCAGTACGACTACATCATCAACGGCGCCGACAACTTCGCGGCGCGTTACCTGGTGAACGACACCTGCCACTTCCTGAAGAAGCCGCTGATCGATGGCTCGATCCTGTTGTTCGATGGTCAGGTGACGGTGTACCTGCCGGGCCAGGGCTGCTATCGCTGTCTCTACCCGGCGCCGCCGCCGCCCGGCATGGTGCCGAGCTGCGCCGAGGCGGGCGTGCTGGGTGCGCTGTGCGGCACCGTCGGGACGATCCAGGCGACCGAAGTGCTCAAGCTGATCCTCGGCGTCGGCGACTCGCTGCACGGGCGGCTCATGCTGTACGACGCGCTGGCGATGGAGTTCCGCCAGGTGCGCATCCGGCGCGACCCGAACTGCGTGTTGTGCGGTGAACATCCGAGCGTCACTGCGCTGATCGACTACGACGCATGGTGCGGCGGCGCGTTCGGCCACACGAACGAAGAAGAGCAGAAGGCCGCGGACGCCGCGAGGGCGGTCCGGGAGCAAGCGAAGGTGACCTAACCCCCCACCCTTCCCGGTGCGGGAAGGGAGCTTGGGAACGCGGCGGCAACAAGGGTGCCGACCACCAGCAGAGGGAATCGACATGGCCGTGGACGTGAAAGTGACATCGGTCCTGCAGAAGATCACCGGCGCCAAGATGGTGCGGGGCGAAGGCGGTACGGTGGGCGATCTGCTGCTCGACCTGGATGGCAAGTATCCGGGGTTCAAGAACCAGATCATGCAGGAGGGCAACCTCCACCGCTTCGTGAACATCTACTTGAACGACGAGGACATCCGGTATCTGGATCAGTTGAACACCCGCCTGAAGGACGGAGATACGATCTCGATCTTGCCGGCGCTGGCGGGCGGTGAGAGTTGAGTACGTTCACAGTTACCAGTGAACAGTTCACATGAGGAGGAAGTTCACAGTTACCAGTGAACAGTTCACAGAGGCGGCTTGAGAACTGTGAACTACAAACTGTGAACTGACGATGCTCTACCAGAACCTCATCGATGCCATCGGCAACACGCCCCTCGTTGAGATGCCGCGCATGTCGCCGAAGGCGTCGGTGAAGTTGTACGCGAAGCTCGAGGGCCAGAACCCCAGTGGCAGTGTCAAAGACCGCATCGCCAAGTACATGATCGAAGAGGCGGAGCGGACGGGCGTGCTGACGAAGGACCGTGTGGTGCTGGAACCGACGTCCGGCAACACGGGGATCTCGCTGGCGATGATCTGCCGGATCAAGGGCTACCGCCTGAAGGTCGTGATCCCGGAGAGCGTGAGCGCTGAGCGCACGGAGCTGCTGACGGCGTTCGGCGCGGAGATCGTCTATTCGGACGGCGTGCGGGGCACCACCGGCTCGATCGAAGTGGCGAACCAGATCGCCGCGGAGGACCCGACGTATTTCATGCCGTACCAGTACGGCAACGAGATGAACCCGCGCGCGCATTATGAGACGACGGGGCCGGAGATTCTACGCGACCTGCCGGAGATCGACGTATTCGTCGCGGGGATGGGCACGGGCGGCACGCTGACGGGTGTCGGCCACTACCTGAAGGAGAAGAAGCCCGGTGTGAAGATCGTCGCCGCGTTGCCGCACCCGGGCGATCTGGTGCAGGGTCTGCGCAGCCTGGAAGAAGGCTTCATCCCGCCGGTGCTCGACGAGTCGATCCTGGACGGCAAGATCGTCGTGGATTCGCACACGTCGTTCGCTTCATCGAAGGAGCTGACGCAGCGGGAGGGCATCTTCGCCGGCATCTCCGCCGGCGCCGTGGTGAAGACGGCGCAGCGCGTCGCGGAGCGGCTGGACGCCGGCAACGTCGTCTGCCTGTTCGCCGATGGCGGCTGGAAGTACCTGAGCACGCAGCTCTGGACGACCGACTACGAGGATCTGCCGTCGGACATCGAAGACAAGATTTGGTGGTAGGCCTCGAATTCGAATCTGAATTCGAGCCTTTCGGCCCCGATCTGCAAATCAATTGCAAATCAAGTAGCAACGGACTTCGGTAGCGCCGAGCTTCACTTTCGACGCCACACCGGAATCTACCACCCTTCGAATGAGCCACGTAATTGCCAGGATGGCAACATTGCGAGTGCGTGTCGGAGAGATCCACTGAGCACGGGACTTCTAATCCGATGGTCGCAAGCTCGATCCAGCCGACGATGTACCGCGGTTCGTGCGGTTGCGGACAAGTTCTCGTGACGATGCTTACCGAGCAATCTCTCAGTATCTGTCCGGCGCCTTGCGATCGCTAACTCCCACACATTACTGCGGGGCAATCGGTACAATCGTTGGTCAAGATGGGACTGGAGCCTTCGCTGACTACTGATCTGACAGACTTGGCCGATGCGACTCACGACCGGACGCTTTCCCTGCCTGACGGTCGTGTGCTTGGGTACGCCGAATACGGAGATCCGGCAGGCACCCCGTGGTTCTTCCATCATGGCGGCGGTGATGGTCGGCACCTGATCGCGTCGATGTCCGAAGCCGGGACGAAGAACGGCGTCAGACTCATCGCGCCTGATCGATGGGGTATCTCACTGTCCGATCCACATCCGCGTGGGAGGCTTCTCGACTGGCCCGACGACATGCGAGAATTGGCGGACTCTCTTGGCATCGAAACGTTCGTGGTTGCGGGCGGCGGTTTAGGCGTGGCGTACGCGCTCGCGTGTGCATGCAAGATGCCGACGCGCCTGACCGCCACGGTCGTTGGCGAGATGGTGGCGCCGGGTCTCCGCGGCAATATTCCGCCGTTCCTGGTCTGGCTGCCGGCATATGCTCCGTGGCTCGTTGCCCAGCTCCTCAAGCTGCGCGTCCGTTCGCTGGCAAACTCACCGGACAACCTCTGGCGACGGCGGCTCGAGAAGGCGCAGCCCGGCACCAGAGCGTTTTACCAGCAGCCCGGCATGCAGAAGTTCTGGCAGGACATGCAACGCGAGGCGTACCGCCGCGGCACGGACGGTGTCGCCCATGACTTCATGCTGGTCGCGCGCCCCTGGGGGTTCGCTCTGAGCGAACTGAAGGCGCCGGTCTATATGTGGCAAGCGGAAAACGACAAGGCTGCGGTAGAGGCAGCACGCTTCGTCGCTGGTCAGTTACCTGCGTGCCTTGCGACTTTCGTGCCGGGCGCAGACCGACTCTGGATGCTGTCTCATGCGGACGAGATCTTCGCGACCGTCAACGATCACCGGTGGAGGGCCATCGCCGTCAAACGCATGCGGGACTAACGCCGCCGGACCACTCGGCGGGTGCCGAATCGGGAACCATTTCGCCGTACCCCAGGTACTTAATACGACGATTTCGGCGACACATCCGCCAAGTGTGCAGCCGAGGCCACCGACTGCATCGAGCCGGCCGCTTGCCCACCGGAGGGCTGCCCGGTGGTGCCATACGAATCGTGCAGCACGGCCATCGACGGCGATGGCTCTTCCGTCACGACCTGCGTGGGATGCGCACCCGCCCAGCCGGCGCCGGTCCCGGTGGTGGACCCGGCGCCGGTCGGCCCGGCGATCGATGGCCTCGCGCCCGAACTCGACCCCGCTGACGGCGGGCCAGCCGTGGACGTCCCGCCCGATCCTGACTTCGATCCGGGAATGGCGGGCACTGTCTGTCTCGGCGTGGACCCCTGTTTGGTGAGCGCGCGCCCCCTGTGCGTGCCGGGCGACTGTACTGTCTCATCGGACGGGGCGGTCGACTGCCCGTACATCCCGCCGTGCAACATCCCGAACCCAGTTCCCGGTGAAACCGAAGTGAGGCCGATGCCCGTTGATGCTCCCTGCGTTGTGAGCCCTTGTGCCGGGATCGACCCGTCCGCCGCCGCCCCGGAGCGTTGCTCCTCCGACCCCTGCACGATCTACGCGCTCTCCCAGCCGGAGGGCGTGCCGTGTGATCGCGTCGAACCGTGCACGATTCCGGATCCTGCTGTGGATGCTCCCGAGAGCGGAGTGCAGACGTGCCCGACGGAGTCACTCCCTCCGCCCACCGAGTAGCGCCGCACCCAACACACAGTACGAAACGGGCCGCCCGGTGCTGGTTGGGACGGCGTCGGCGAGACGAGATCTGGTGGTGACGTTCGGTATAGTCAGCGAATGAACGAGGCTCGCTACCGGGAGGCTGAACAGCGGCTGTGGGAGTCCGTCGGAGTGACCCCGACCGAGCAGCAGCTTCGGCTCGACCGCACGCGCGTCAAGGTAAGGGTCCAGGAGGTGGGCGAAGGCCCGGCAGTCGTGTTCGTGCATGGGAGTACGAATAGTGGAGTGAGTTGGGCGTCCTTAACCGCGCGGCTCGATGGCTTCCGCTGCGTGCTGGTGGATCGGCCCGGTTGCGGCCTCAGCGAACCACTGCCGTACACGCTCGACGACCCGGAGAGGCTTGGCACGTTTGGGGACGCCCTCATTGTTGACGTCCTCGACGCTCTGGGGTTGGATCACGCGCCCGTCGTCGCCACGTCCTTCGGCGGCTACTTCGCCTTGCGCGGGGCGGCGGCGCACCCCGAGCGCGTCGACTGCGTCGTGGAGTTCGGCTGGCCCGTCGGGGCTCCGATGGGTGCAGTGCCGCTCATGCTGCGGCTCGGCGGCATTCCAACATTCGGTCGCTTGGTCGGCATGGTGCCACCCAATGAGCGAGTGGTGCGCGCCATGCTTCGGAGCATCGGTCTCCGCCAGGCGCTCGCAACGGGGCGCTTCTCTCAACAGATGGTGGACACGTACCTGTCGCTCCTGCGTGATACGGCCACGATGCGCAACGAACTCAAAGCGGGCCCTCATACCTTTCGGTTACGTGGGTTCAACAGAAGTGTGTTCCTGCCCGAGAGTCTGCTTGGCACGATCCGCACGCCCACGTACTTCCTCTGGGGAGAGCACGATCCCATGGGCGACGCGAAGATCGCCAGAGAGTTCGTTGCGCATATTCCCGGGGCAGAGCTCGAGATCATGGCGGGCGCCGGTCACGCCGTGTGGGTCGACGACCCTGATCATGCCGCTGCGGCGACGCGACGCTTCCTCGAGGGCGAACGGCAGACGGAGTTAGCAGATGGACGCGCGCGCATCTCGTAGAGACGGTCACCCGGTCATCAGCGGATGGCTCCCGCGCCGCATCGAATGTTCGGTATCGGAATCGCGGTTCCGGGCAGTCATTGTGATCTTGAGGTGCGGTGCCAGACATAGTCCGAGTCTCAGATTACTCAGACGGTCCGGTATCGGATCGTGACGACTGACATCAGTCGAACCGCTGTGCCGCCGCCGCTCGATGCGTTCATCCGGCCATGCTCGCGCGAGGTCCGACATGTTCCCGCGCTGGCCAGCGACCTGCCCGGCCGCGTGAGTGCCGCACGACCCCGCCTCCTCGCTGTCCGTCTGTGATATGATCGCGGCCTGTACAGGCGGAGAGCGGGGGAGCGACGATGCCTCCTGCAGCGGAATCTGAATCTGCCGACGCCACGATCGTCGCCGGTGCCCCGGCTGCCTACAGCTTCGCCTCGGGCCGCTGCGGCGTGCGGCGTAGGCTGCCCGAGGGACACTGCCTGACGCCGCAGGTGCAGCAGAAGGGCCGGCCGTGAACGTCGTCCTCGTCTCAACAGAGCCCGAATCGCTCGGCAAGGAGCATCGGCTCAAGGCCGACGCCACCACGATCGGCCGGGACGAGAGCAACGACATCGTGCTGGCCCGCCCCGGCGTGTCGCGGTACCACGCGCGGATCACCCACAGCGGCGCCAGGTGCGTGGTCGAGGACCTCGGGAGCCGCAACGGCACCTGGCTGAACGGCACGCGTGTCGAGGGCCGCGCGTCGCTGAACGATGGCGATAGCCTCCGCTTCGACGACGTCGCGTTCGTCTTTCGCGACATCGACGCCGCGTCGCGCACGATCTCGCGCGAGCCGCAGAACGCCTACGAGACGGTGACCGTCATGTTTGCTGATCTCGTCGGCCACACCGAACTTTTCGAGTCCCTCGGCGCGGAAGTGGCCGAGAAGCTGACCGGCGAGCGCGTGCGCATCATGGCGGCCGAGGTCGCTCGCGCGGGCGGTCGCGTCGTCAAGACCGAGGGCGATTCGGTGATGGCCGGCTTTTCGAGCATTCGGCAGGCCGTGACCTGCGCTGTCGAGATCCAGCGGGCCGTCGACGCCCTGCACGATGGCGGCGCACAGGAGGCGCCGGTGCGCATCGGCATCAACTCGGGCGAGGCGCTGAAGCAGGGGGACGACCTGATCGGCATCGCCGTCATCAAGGCGGCGCGCGTGATGGCCGAGGCGGGCGCCGGCGAGATCTACCTTTCGGACGTGAGCCGCACGATGCTCGGACCGACGGCGGCGCTGCGCATCAAGTCGAAGGGCTGGTATCAGCTCAAGGGCATCGCGCGCCGCGAGCGGATGTTCGAGGTGCTCTGGCGATAGCCATGTGCCCGGCTCCGTGCCGGGACGGCTGTGAGCTGGCCTTACCTGGCGACGAGAGCAACGGCTACTCAGGCGCCGGCGTTGTGAGCGGCGCCTGCGCCGCCGTCGGCACCTCGAAGCTGACGGGAGCAAGCTCGCCAAAATAGCGGAACTGCGCTGCCCCGGGCGGCACGAGACCGAAGTCCCACCACCCGAGCTTCGGCTCGTTACACGGAAGAGGGTCCGACGAGTCGGCAACCCCTCCAACGGCTGTGGCTACATGGACCGCGCCATGTACGTCGACCACGGCGAATTGGTCCCCTTTCCCCTGCGCGACCGCCGTCGCAAGCGCTTCCCGATCGGATTGCCAGGCGCCAGGGCAGAGGTCCTGTGCGTCCGAGCGATAGGTTACGGAGAACGCCAGCCTGAGCCCTGCGGCGTCCACGATGGGATTGAACACGAACTCCGTGCTGCAGGCGTCGGGAGCCGCGGACCGGCAGCTCCGCAGCACCGTGATGCGCTGCGGCGTGGCGGCAGCGGTCGGCTGCATGGCGGGTGATCCCTTGGTATCGCCGTTCCCGCCGAACAGCACGAACCCTGCGGCGACGGCCGCCGCGGCCGCGCCGGCGAGCAGGATCGCTCCGCCCGCTACCACAGGTCGCATGCGCACGCGCCGCCCAGGCCGCGCGGCTGCTGCGGCCTGCGGCCGCACGCCGGTACCGGGCGGGGAGTCATGCGAGGAATCCCCCCGTGACGGTGCCGTCGATGATGCGGTACGCAGCTCATCGGTAATGACACGCAGCGATTCACCGACTCGCACCGCGTTGGCCGGCCGCATCGCTGGAGCCTTCGCGAGGAGCTGGAGGATCAACGCCTCAAGCGCGGGCGGCACCTCCGCGTTGAACGCCGTCGGCTTGGTCGGCTGAGCGTTGAGGAGCTGCGCAATGACTGCCGGGAGATTGTCATCGACGAACGGCGGACGACCCGAGACCATCTCGTACAGCAGTGCACCGAGCGCATACAGGTCGGAGCGTTCCGTGACCGGCTCGCCGCGCGCCTGCTCCGGGGACATGTAGGCGGCGGTGCCCAGCATCGTGTACGGCGCTGTGAGCCGCGAGCGGTCGATGAAGAACGCCAACCCAAAGTCGCCGAGCTTGGCGGAGCCGTCGTCACACAGCCAGACGTTCGCCGGCTTGACGTCCCGATGGATCACGCCGCGGCCGTGCGCAACGACCAGCGCCCGCGCGACATCGGAGGCGATCGACAGCGCACGCTCGAGCGGAAGCGAACCGCGGGCCTTCCGCAACTCTTGTCGCAGGTCACCGGCGGGCACGTACTCGCACACAAGGTACGGTGTGCCGTCCTCCTCGCCGAGGTCGAGCACCGTCACGATGTTGGAGTGGGCGGCGAGGCGGGCCATCGTGTGTGCCTCGCGCCGTAGTCGCAGCAGATCCTCCGGCTCCAGGAAGTCGCTCTTGATCACGGACAGGGCACAATCGCGGTCCAGCGCCTGATCGTGGACGAGATAGACGAGCTTCTGGCCCCCCTCGCCGAGGACACGCCTGACCATATAGCGACCGGAGGCGAAGCGTTGAGCGGGACGCGTCGCCGCCTTCATCGTGTCGTCGGTCGAACTGTCGGGATCTTGTTCCATCGCGCCCCCGGTGCCACCGGCGTGGGGCGATCATAGCACGGTCGTCGACGGCTGGCGCTCGTTTTGGAGGCAAGCTGACCAGCGTCGGTCGTACGCTTGCCGGTCGCTGAGTCGCCCCGTCGAGCCCCGTAATGTGGCCGGGAGGAGATTTCGATGCGCAGAGCCGGCAGGCCCCGAATGGTCGGAGGTCGCTCAGACCGTGCTCTTGCGTGCGATGCGCCAGGCGGCAACGGAGATAAGGACAACCGTCATGCCGGCAAGGATGGCCCAGGACAGCACGAGCGGTTGAGCGCCGAACCCGGTGTTCTCGCGATTATATGGGATGTGTGCACTGACCTGCATCGCTTGCACGCCCCAGTGCGTGATGGTGACGTACGACAGCCAGGTTGATACGGTCCCTGTGCCCGCGCCGCCAACGAAGATGAGCTGTGGAATGAGCAACATCGGGACGAGGCTCTGTGCCTGGTCGGCGTTCGATACCGAGGCGGAGATGCACAATCCGAGACCAACGGCGGCGAATGCGGCCAAGGTTAAGGTGATCCACAGCTCGAGCGGCCCCCACATCAATGCCCCGGATGAGGGAAGCGTCACCTTGAGGCCTATGATGACGAGCAACGCTGCCGTCTGAAACATGCAGAGCAGCGCGATTACCACGAACTTCGACGCGAGGTACGGCGAAAGACGCAGGCCGGCGAGGCGCTCGCGACGCAGCATCGGCAACTCTTTGACGATCTCTTGCGCGGAATTGAACGCGCCTAACCAGATGGCTGTCACTGCAAGAATGAGCGGCAGGGTTGACGCCAACTGCGCCGGCGAGATACCAAAATCCCGCGCCTTGTCGATTGCCGCCTGGGGTGGCGGTTGAAAGTCGGTCGCGGTTTCGACAAAGGTGAGGATGAGCGCGATAATCGGCGCCTGGAGCAAGAGCAGGGCAAGATAGCGCCGGTCGCGCACCGTCGACTCGATGTAGCGGCTGGTCGAGATCCAGAACTGTTGCCATGCGGACGAGCCGCGGCGAACTGAAGCGCCGATGAGCGCGAAGGGATCCCAGGTGATCGGCGCCGCCGAGGAGATCTCTTCGGTGGCACCCCGCGACCCGCTGTCCTGGGGGTAGTGCGTCGACTGGCGCCAACGCTCCGCCCACTCCGCCGGGTCGCCTGCCTCGACCTTGCCGTAGACCGCGGCGAAGTCGTCCACCTCGAAGTACGCGAGCGCCTCCTTCGGAGCGCCGATGAAGACGACGCGGCCGCCCCCCGCCAGGAAGACGATGGCGTCCGCCGCCTGGAGGCTCTCGACATCGTGCGAGACGAGCACCGCGGTGCTGCCCGCCGCGGCGAGCGCGCCAATGATCTCCGTGACGCGGCGAGTCAGCCCCGGGTCGAGGCCGGATGTCGGCTCATCGAGAAAGAAGAGCCCGGGGCGGGCGATCAGTTCGGCGGCGATGCTGGCGCGCTTCTGCTGGCCGCCGCTGAGGTTCGCTATCGGCACGTGCTGGCGCTCCACGAGGTCGAGCTCGCGGATCACTTCGTCCACCCGCTGGTCCGCTTCCGCGGCACTGACGTCGGGCGGCAGGCGGAGGCGGGCGACGTAGTGCAGCGCCCGCCGGACGGTGAGGTGAATCGGCAGGATCGTCTCCTGCGGCACGTAGCCGATCAATGGCCGCAGGGCGTCGTACGCCTGGTACAGGTCGGCGCCGTTGACCAGGATGTGCCCAGAGGTCGGCGGACGCAGCCCGTTGAGCGCGTCGATCAGCGTCGACTTGCCCGCGCCGCTCGTGCCGGCAATCGCCAGCACCTGGCCTGGCTGCGCGGTGAAGCTGATCCCGTCCAACAGGGTGCGGCCGGACACGAGCTTGGTCACGGCGTGTACGTCGAGGCGCACGGCGCGGCTGTCATCGTGGTGCTCGATCGCGCCGTCGCGCAGCACGAGCTTGTAGGGCCCGATGCGCACGATATCGCCCACGGCGAGGATGTCGCTCGCCGTCGCGACGCCGTTGACGTAGGTCCCGTTGGCGCTCTCCGCGTCGATGAGCCGCACCACCCCCGCGGTCACTTCGAGACGCGCGTGGTGTCGCGAGACGCTCAGGCTGTCGAGCACGAGGTCATTGTCCGGCGCGCGGCCGATCGTCACGACGCCGCTTGCCGGGAGCGCCAGGCGCGCGATGCCCGTCGCCGAGGGGGCATCTCTCAGCTTGAAGGCGCGCGTCATATCGAGCGCGCCGGCGTCGATCGCGCCCATCGCACCGAGCTCGACGACAATCATGACGGCATCGGACGTGCCCGGCCCGATCTCGAGCCGATCGCCATCCTGCAGCACGCCGTCCGTGATCGGCGTGCCGCGCAACCAGGTCGGGTTGGTCTTACTCAGGTGGACGTAGCGATAGGTTGCGCCCTCTCGGACGAGCCGGGCGTGCGTGCCGGATACGACCGCCGCATCGATGCGAATGTCGTTGGCGGCGCCGCGCCCCAGCGTCAGCTCGACGCCGTCGAGCACGACGACGACGTCCGCCTCAGGCGTAACGATGTGCAGTCGCGGACCCGCCGGCGGGTCCGGCCTGTTCGCTCGCCCAGCGCCACCATCGTTCATAACGACATCCGGTCTAGCGGCGCCAATGCGCGCGTTCATCCCCAGCGCGTCGCGGAGGTGCCGTCCAGCATCATCGATAGATAGCGTGCATGCGTCAAGGGGCTGTGCCACAGCGGGTGCGCCAGCAGCAGGACGCAACCACCGGGTACAGGCAGCTGGCCCGCAAGCTCCGATCGCGCGTGCCTACGATGCTCGGGTACGATAAGAGCGCTACGAGCGAGAGAGACGAGAGAGTCGATGGTGCAGAACGACACGCCTGTGCAGCCGGTGGTGGTCGCGCCGGAACCGATCGCGCTTCCGCGCGCCGGCCTGGCGCGCGGTGGGCGACGTCTGCTGCGCATCGCGGCGCTCGGCGCGCGACACATGCCGCCCGTCGTGGCGCGCAAGCTCGTCCGGCGTCAGGGCGGCGCGGCTCGCGCGGGCCGACGCGTGTTCGAGGGCCTCGGCGCGACGTACGTCAAGTTCGGGCAGTTCGTTGCCTCCGCGCCGGGCATCGTCGGCGCTGACGTGGCCGAGGAGTTCCGCAGCTGCCTCGATGCCGGGCCGGCGGTGCCGTTCGCCAAGGTGCGAGCCACCATCGAGGTGGAACTCGGCCGGCCGCTCAGCGAGGTGTTCGCGCAGTTCGAAGAGGCGCCGCTGGCCGCCGCGTCGATCGCCGTCGTGCATCGGGCGACGCTGCTCGACGGCACGGACGTGGCGGTGAAGGTGCTGCGCCCGGGCGTCGAGACGACGGTCGCGGTCGATCTGGGCATCCTCGAAGGCGTCGTGCGGTTCATGGCGGCGCGCGGCGTCGACCAGGCCTACAACATGGTGGGGCTCGTCGTGGGCCTGAAGGCCCAGATCGCGGAGGAGCTGGACCTGCGCAACGAAGCGCGGACGATGGACGCGTTCCGCGCGCTGTTCGCGCAGTACGACATGTCGTTGCTGGTGGTCCCGCACGTGTACCACCAGCACTCGGCACGCCGCGTGTTGACGATGGAGCTGCTCGACGGCCGGCCGCTCGACGACCTCGCGCACGCGCAGGCGGTCGGCATCGACCCGGCGCCGGTGGTGCGCCAGCTGCTGGAGGCGTGGATCCTGGCGGGGCTGCGCGTGAACGCGTTCCACGCGGACATCCACGCAGGCAACCTGTTGCTCTTGCCGGACGGCCGGCTCGGCATGGTCGACTGGGGCATCATTTCGCGCTTCGATGACGACTCGCAGTTGTTCTTCCGGCGGCTGGTCGAGGCGACACTCGGTGAGGAAGAGGCGTGGGACGATATCGCCGCCTTCATGATCAAATCGAACGGCCCGAGCTTCTACTCGCTGGGCCTCGACGACGCGCAGATCCGTCGCTTCGCGCAAGAGAACATGGAACCGATGCTGACGCTGCCGCTACGCGACGTCAGCATGGCGGCGCTGTTCGTCACGGGCGATGACATTGTGCGCATGGCGACGGGTGTGACGCCGGAGAAGCGGTCGTTGCGGCAGAAGTTCTCGGCGATGCGCGCTGCCGGGCGCGCGTACCAGAGCGCGGTCACCTCCGGCGCCTTCGACGTGCCGATGATGCGCAACGGCTTCCTCTCGATGAAGCAGTTGGTGTACCTGGAACGCTACGGGCGCATGTACATCCCCGACGAGTCACTGCTCGGCGACCACGACTTCCTGCGCCGGGCGCTCGAGGAGCCCGCGTGAGGCGGCATCTACCACCTGTGCGTGACGGCGAAATGCGCTCCCCCATTGGCTCACGTCAAGAGTCCAGTCCATGCAGCGCTTACAACGGTGCTTGATAGATGCTCAGGTCCGCTATGTCGGCGTAGTCATCGAGGTTCCGCGTGACGAGTGTCAGGCCATGCTCGATCGCCGTCGCAGCGATGATGAGGTCCAGCGCACGGCTGTTCACGCGCTTGTCCGCTTGCCGCAGTGCGTGCCGTATCGACGCGCAACGGCGAGCGATTGATCGAGACAGGAGGAGCAGCGGGATCCCGTCGAGCACAGCGTTCAGTTGTTGTTCACCGGCTCTGGCATCCGCGCTCCGCAAGATACCTTCACTGAGCTCCAGGTAGGTGATGATACTGATCGCGACGCCGTCGGCAGCGATCGCATCGAAGAGCCGCACCGCCTCCGGCACTTCGTCGAGGCAGTCGACCATCCAGTCCGTGTCGACCAGATACGGCATTCGTTAGTCGGGTCGTCCGGCGCTTGCCTGACTGCGGCCGTCTCGAAGGTCGCGGAGCAACGCTGCCCGGTCGACTCCAACGAGGGCGCCGGCGCCCGCCCGGAGCGCCCTGCGTGCGCGCTCCGGATCGTACGCGCTCCAAACGTCCTGTCCGGGTCCCTCGCCCAGTTCGGCGTAGTCCTCGGGGCTGACGATCACGGCGATCGTCTCGCCGTCGCGCACGAGCAGGCGCGGCGAGCCATCGGAGACGACTCCATCCAGCGCCTCACCCAGGTGTTGATCCTTTTCGAGCTTCACCCTGCGCGCGTGCTTGAGCATGTCGTCTCCTTGTAATGGGTGCTCCATGAGGCCGCCATCCAGGAGGATCGGATAGACGGTCTCCGCAACTGGCGTCATTGTACTATGCGAGTCAACAGCCATGCGTCGGTAGTTATCGTGCAGCCCGTGCAGGATCGCGCAGCGGCTCGTCGACGCGTCGGCTGGCGCCCGGCCGCTCGCTGGTGACGCGACGGCGGCGGGGCGGCGCGGTGCTCAGTCCGGCGCCGGCGGCGCGGTCGCGTTCGACGGCGAGCGCGCGGATGTGCGAGATCATGCCGTCGAGCTTCCAGGCGAGCGCCAGGTAGATGCCGGCGATCAGCATGGCCCCCACGACGTCGCTGAACCAGTGCGCGCCGGCGTACATGCGCGCCGGTCCGATCAGCGCGACTTCGAACACGCAGAACGCCCGCGCGAGCACGGCCAGCGGCTTGTACGCGAGCGCGCGTGGCGCGTAGGCGAAGATCAGTCCATAGACGATGGTGGCTCCGAACACGTGGCCGCTGGGAAAGCCGCTGGCGTCGGGATAGAACGCGGGCTGGTGGAGCCCATCGAGGTTGGCACGCAGGGCGAGGAACTCCCCGTCCGGGCGGTGGACGACGGCGCGCACGCCCAGCTGGACGAACCGGACGGCGCCCGCACCGGCGATCATCAGCGCCTCGAAGCGGAGACCTCGGACGAGCAGGAGGGCGAACGCAGCGAAGAGGACGAGCGTGATCGTGCGCTGGCTGCCGAGCATGTTGACGGTGTCGAAGAAGCGCCCGGCCCAGGCGTAGCGATACAGCTCCTGCACGCCGAACGTGATCCGGCGATCGAGCGGGAGCATGTAGCGGCGGTCGGCCCAGACGGCGAGCCCCACGACGGCGGCGACGGCGCCCAGCCAGAGCAACCAGAACGCGATCTCGGCGCGGTACGGCCAGATGCGCTTCGTCAGCATGTCCTGAGTATCGAGACGCGCGCGAGCGTGGGCAATCGGATGACGCCGCGGTGTCAAGTCGGCGAGTGTTATCATGAGGCACGCCGAGGCCCGCAGGAGCATCGTCATCGAAGAGCACCGACTCCGAGCGCTTCTCGCATCCGTCGCTGAAGGCCGCACCGGGATTGAGGCGGCCTTAGGGGAGTTGCGCCACCTTCCCTACGAAGATATCGGCTACGCGAAGGTCGACCATCACCGCGGGCTGCGCGACTGGATGCCGGAGGTGGTGCTGGGCGAGGGCAAGACCGCCGACCAGATCGTCGGTATCGCGCGGGCGCTGCTGGAGCACGCGGATCGGCTGCTGGTGACGCGCATCCAGCCTGAAGCAGCCGCTGTGCTGCTGGCAGCCGTGCCGGACGCGAAGCACCACCAGATGGCTCGCTGCGTGACCGTCGAGCGCGCGCCCGTGCTGAAGCAGGACGGCGTCGCCGTTGTCTGCGCCGGGACGGCGGACCTGCCGGTAGCGGAAGAAGCGGCGATCACGGCGGAGATGTGCGGCAACGCTGTCCGGCGTATGCACGACGTCGGCGTCGCGGGCATCCACCGGCTGCTCGACCAGGTGCCGGTGCTGCGAGAGGCGCGCGCGCTGGTCGTCGTGGCAGGGATGGAGGGTGCGCTGCCGAGCGTCGTGGCCGGCCTGGTGAACGCGCCAGTGATCGCCGTACCGACGTCGATCGGGTACGGCGCGAGCTTTGGCGGCCTGGCGCCGCTGCTGGCGATGCTGAACTCGTGCGCGGCCGGTGTCGGCGTCGTGAACATCGACAACGGCTTCGGCGCGGGCTACCTGGCGGCGAGCATCAACCGCATCGCGCTGGCGCAGCGCGCGGATTAGGCGGCCTGCGCGGCCGGGCGCAGCAGGCTGCGCCCTACTGGCGGCGATAGAGCGCCTGCGTAAGGGTTACCCCGTAGCCGGACCCGCCCGAGCGGTCGCTATACTTCTGATATGAAGAGTCCGTTTCTTGCGGCGCTGGAGAAGCGTGTGCTGTTGGCCGATGGAGCCATGGGGACGCTGCTGCACAGCCGCGGCGTCGCCCAGCACGTGTGCCTCGAGGCGCTGGTGCTCGACAATCCGGACCTGGTGCGGCGCGTGCACGAGGACTACATCGCCGCGGGCGCCGACATCATCGAGACCGACACCTTTGGTGCGAACCGTTTCCGGCTGGCGCGGCACGGGCTCGAATCGAAGGTGCGCGACATCAACTTCAAGGCGGCGCGGCTGGCGCGCGACGCGCGCGAGATCCACGGGCACCCGGTGTTCGTGGCGGGCGCCATCGGCCCGACGGGCCGGATGCTGGCGACCGCAGGCGATGTCCGTCCGGGGGAGGTCCGTGCGGCGATGCGCGAGCAGGCGGAGGCGCTGCTGGAAGGCGGCGTCGACCTGCTGATCCTCGAGACCTTCCCGGACATCGCCGAACTGCGCGAGGCGATCCTGGCGATCAAGTCGGCGTGCGACCTGCCGGTCGTGGCGCAGCTGACGTTCCAGCGCGACGGCCGCACGAATGCCGGCGAGCCGCCGGATGAGGTCGCGAACATCGCCAGCGCGCTAGGCGCGGACGTTGCGGGCGTCAACTGCAGCCTGGGACCGCAGTCGGCGCTCGAAGTGATCGACCAGATGGCGGCGAACACGGCGATTCGGCTGTCGGCGATGCCGAACGCGGGGCTGCCGAAGTTCATGGATGGGCGGCTGGTGTACCCGGCGACGCCCGACTACTACGCCGAGTACGCGAAGAAGCTGGTGCTGGCGGGCGCGAATATCGTCGGCGGATGCTGCGGCACGACGCCGGAACACATCTCGGCGATGCGCGAGATGCTGCAGGGCGAGTGGAACCGCCGCGGGCGCAGCGCCGAGCAGGCGCGCGCCTCGCAACCGCCCGCGATCACGGTCTCGCCGGCCGATCGAGCGCCAGGCGAGGGGGTCGCCAGCCACGAACCGCTCAGGCTGCGGGAGAAGCTCGCCGCCGGCAAGTTCGTCGTGAGCGTCGAGCTGGACCCGCCGCGTGGACTGAACCCGCGGAAAGCGATCGAGGGGGCGGCGCATCTGAAGGCGCTGGGGGCGGACTGCATCAACATCGGCGACAGCCCGATGGCGCGCGTCCGCATGAGCGCGATTGCGCTGGCGGTGCTGATGGCGCAGCGCGTAGGGATCGAGCCGATCATCCACTTCACGTCGCGGGACCGGAACCTGATGGCCATCCAGAGCGATCTGCTCGGCGCCCACGCGCTCGGCATCCGCAACGTCATCGC
>CAYQZE010000065.1:0-7843 GCA_964421985.1 uncultured Dehalococcoidia bacterium
ATCTATCTGCGTTCGCTCGCGACGGTCTTGTTTCCCAACGGTCCGCCGGAGGTGCAGCACTGGTTCTCGACGAACGTCCGCGCACAGAGCAGCGGTGACACCATGGCGGCTACTCTCTCTTGGACGTACGATCTCGCGCCGATCCTGCCGCGCCTGACGATGCCGGTCCTGATCCTCCACCGGAAGGGTTCCCGGATCTCCGCCCTGGCGCAGGTACGGTCGGTCGCTGCGCTGATCCCCGGCGCGCGGCTTGTCATGCTCGACGGAGACGCGCCGGCGCTGTACTGGGATCACGAACAGTTCATCGACATCGTCTACGACTTCCTCGGAATCGAGGCGCGTGCACGCGTCCCGCCCGCGCCATCGGGCACAGCCGTCATCCTCTTCACCGACATCGCCGATTCGACGGCGCTCACGGAGCGCATGGGCGACGCGGCGTTCCGGGAGCGATCGCGGGCGCTCGACACGACGCTGCGCGGCATCATCACCGATGCCGGCGGCGCGACGATCGACGCCAAGACGCTCGGCGACGGCGTGCTGGCGACGTTCCCCGCGGCGGCGCAGGCGATCGGGGCGGCGCTGCGATGCGCGTCGGCCGGCAGCGAAGCGGGATTCCCGCTGCACATCGGCGTGCACGCCGGCGACGTGATCCGCGAAACGGACAACGTCTTCGGCGGCGCAGTGAACATCGCCTCGCGCATCAGCGGGATATCCGCGGCGGGCGAGGTGCTGGTGTCGCGCACGGTCGCCGACCTCGCGCGCACGTCCGCCGGCGTTGAGTTCGAGGATCGCGGCGAGCACGAGATGAAGGGCGTGGCCGACCCACAGCGTCTCTTCGCGGTACGGCCGCGGGGAAGCTGACCGGCGCCCCCTGTCTTGCTGTGAGCGCAAGCGAAGCATCTGGCATGGCGGCGCAGATCCTTCGCTTCGCTTCAGGATGACGGGGGAGTCGCTCAGGAAGACGGGCGAGCCTCCACGGAGATCCTTCGCTTCGCTCAGGAAGACAGCGCCGGTGGAGAGCAGATAAGCCGTAGAATACGGGCATGACGACGAGAGCGCGCCCAACCGTGGGCATAGGCATCGACTACGCCGCCATCGACAGCGCCATCGGGCTGAACTGGTACGAGGTCGACCCGAACCTGCGCCAGCTCGTCGAGCGCCTCGTCCTGCCGGAAGACCACGCGTTCGCCGACCAGCAGCTCCGGAACATGGGCGGCGTCATCGGCGGCCCCGTCGCCGCGCGCGCCGAAGTCACCGACAAGCATCCGCCGCGGCTCGAAAAGTATGACGCCTGGGGCAACGAAACGAACGAGATCGTCCACCACCAGACCGCCATCGACACAAAGCGCGACCTCTGGGAGAACGGCTTTCTGGGCCTGCGCTGGAGCGATGACGTGCGCAAGACGCGCGCAGGGCACCTGCCGCCCGTCGTCAACACCGGATTCCTCTACTTCCTCAACCAGGCCGAGACGGGCATGGCCTGCGGGATCGGCATGACCAGCAGCGCCGCCGGCATCATCAACCGTCACGCGCCGCCCGAGATCCGCGAGCGCTTCTTGCCGCACCTCACGACGATGGATTTCGCCGAAGCGTGGGCGGGCGGCATGTTCATGACCGAAGTGCGCGGCGGCAGTGACCTCGCCAGCAGCGAGTGCGCGGCACGCAAGACATCTGCCGGCTGGCGCATCGACGGCGCCAAGTGGTTCTGCTCCAACCTCGATGCGGAAGCGATCCTTACGCTCGCCCGGCCCGATGGCGCCCACCCGGGCCTCGCCGGACTCGCGCAGTTCCTCATCCCCAAAGTCCGCTCCGACGGATCGCGCAACGGCGTTCACATCCGCCGCCTCAAAGACAAGCTCGGCACGAAAGCCGTCCCCACAGGTGAGGTCGACTTCGTCGACGCGGAGGCGTACCTCATGGGCGCCGAGCGCACCGGCAGCGGTGGCGGCGCCGCCGACGGCCGCGGCGTCAACCGCATGATGGAGATGGTGCAGGGCTCGCGGTTCGGCGTGGCGCTGATGGGGCTCGGCATCATGCGGCGCAGTTTTCTCGAGGCCGCCATCTACGCGCATCACCGGACGGCGTTCGGCCAGGTCATCGCCGCGTTTCCGTTGGTCAAGGAGACGCTCGTCGAAATGGCGGTGGAAGTGGAAGCCGGCTGCGCGCTCGCCTTCGAGGCCGCCGAAGCGGGCGCGCGACACGACCGCGAGTCGCAGCGCCTCTATCGCATCCTCGTGCCGCTGGCAAAGCTCCGTTGCGCGCGGCGCGGCCTCGACCTCGCATCGCAGGCCGTCGAGATTCACGGCGGCAACGGCTACATCGAGAACTGGCCGGTCGCCCGCCAGTTGCGCGATGCGCAGTGTCACACGATCTGGGAGGGCACGGAGAACATCATCTGCCTCGACGTGCTGCGTGCGATGACGAAGGAACACGCCGATGAGGCGCTCTTCGCCCGCGTTGAGCGCGCGCTGGGCGGCGCTGAGCATCCCGCCCTGGCCGGCGTCCGCTCGCAGGTCGGCCGCTCCGTCGACGACGTGAAGGAGGCGATCGCCTGGCTCGATCGCGCGCCGCAGGATGTGCGTTTGCTGCAGGCGCGCCGCCTGTCGGACTACATGGCTGATGTCGCCCAGGCCGCCCTGCTGGTCGAGGAAGCAGTCTGGGAGCTCGCTCACAAGAACTCCGCTCGCAAGGCGATCGTCGCACGCTACTTCGCCGCCACGCGCCTCGCCGATCGCCCGCAGCGCGGCATCACGTCGACAGACACCACCGTGCTCGACTACTTCCAGCCCATCTTGCGCTACCAGCCCATCGCGCCGCACGCGGCCATCTGACTCTACCCGACCCTCCGGTTCCGGCCGCTCGTCACCGAGGGATTGTTGACAAGGCAAGGCACGGTGCTATCCTCGATACGATCGCCCGCCACCCCGTCCCACCGAAGCTGAGAGCACGCCGAGCATGAACGCACGACGCTTGCTGTTGACTCGCCGCCCGGCCGCGATTGCCGCGGGCTTGCTCTGCGCTGTGCTGCTCCTCTTCGCCGCCCCGCGCGCGCTGCTTGCTCAGACGCCAACTCCGATTGAACGGATGCTCCCGGACGCGCAATCCGCCACGGTCGGCGAGACGCTGACGACGGCCGTGACGGTCGAGGACGTCAGTCATCTGGGCGCCTACGAAGTGCTGATCACGTACGACTCCGCACTGATTGGCGTGACATCCGCCACGAACGGACCGTTCATCGGCAGCAGCGGCAGGAGCGTATTTTGCCCGGCGTTCGTCGTCACGACAATCACGGGCACGATCCGCCAGGTCCGATTCGGCTGCGTCACCGGCGGCACCCTCCCGCCGGGGCCGAGCGGCGGCGGCCTGCTCGCGACGATCACGTGGCAGGCGCTTGCGCCGGGCGAGGCGACGCTTGACCTGGCACCATCGCTCAGCGACGAACTGGGCACGGATATCCCGGCGATAGCCTTCGACGCCAGCGTGTCGATCGCGGGGGGCCCTGGCGCAACTCCGACGGTGACGAACACACCCTGTGCGGGCACATGCCCGACCGACACACCGACGCCTACGCCAACGGCGACAGCCACCGCAACGGCGACGACCGTGATCTCCTGCGGCAGCGCTGTGCCGGTCGTGTGCATCGAGCCGCAGTCCGCCGTTGTCGGCCGCGGCACCACGTTTGACGTTGGCGTCGCCGCGAGGCAGATGACGGGGCTGGCGGGATTTCAGTTCACACTCACGTACGATCCGGCGGTTGTCACGGCGGTCGGCGCGTCGCCCGGCACTTTCCTGGCGAGCACAGGAAGGACGGTCCAGTGCCTGGGACCGGTACTCGCGCCGGGCTCGGCGCAATTCACCTGCATCACGCTTGCGGACGTTCCGGCGCCTCCGAACGGCAGCGGCATCCTGGCGTTCGTCAACTTCACCGCCGACCTCGAAGGCGTGACGGCCATGGGTCTTTCCGCCGTCACGTTGAGCGGCTTGACGGGCAACGTCATCGCCGGTACGACCGCGGGCGGCACTCGTACGGTCGCGCCGTGCGACGGCCCCTGTCCGACGCCGACATCGACGCCGACAGCTACCCCGACGGGGACGGCGACGAATACTGCCACGCCGACGGCGACAGCGACGGCGTGCGGTGGCCCCTGCCCCACGGCGACAGCGACGCACACGCCAACGGCGACAAACACCGTTGCGCCGACCAACACACCGGGCTCGCCTGTTCCGCTGACACTCCGCGTGACGCCGGCCTCGCAGACGAGCACGCAGGACGCCGGGCTGTTCGTCGAAGTCGCCGCCGAAGGCGTCGTGGACTTCGGCGCCTACGAGATCGGCATCACCTACGACGAGTCGCTACTCACGCTCACGTCCGTGGAAAACGGCGCGCTTCTCGGAAGCACGGGACGCACCGTCAGTTGCCCCTCGTTCTCACCGGGACTCGGCAGCGTCCGACTCGGATGCGTCACGCTCGGCAACACGCCGGCGGGCGCGAACGGCAACGGCGTGCTCGCGCGCTTCCACTTCACAGGTGATGCCGCCGGCGTCAGTGCGATCAACATCTCGTCACCGATCATCGCGCACCCCAACGGAACAACGCAGCAGGTGTTCGCGACCGTCCCCGGCAGCGTGACCATCGTGCCCTGCGACGGCCCCTGCCCGACGCCGACCGCCACGCCCACCGCCGGCACGCCAACCGCGACACCGGGCGCTGGTGGCGCCGTCTTCAGCATGGATCCCGCGTCGACGAGCGCCGCGGTCAACGATACGATCACGTTGCAGGTGCGCGTCGCCAACGCCACCAACGTCGGTTCCTACGACCTGCTGCTTGACTACGCGTACGATGATCAGGGCGCCTTTGAGCCGGATGTGCTGGAGTTCGTAGACTTCTCCGACGGCGGATTCCTCGGCAGCACCGGGCGTCCGGTGACGTGCCTGCCGCCCTCGCTCGACCTCCTGAGCGTGCGCTTCGGCTGCGTGACGAGCGGGCCGGCGCCGCCCGGCCCCGGCGGCGCCGGCGTGCTGGCTACGGTCCGCTTCCGGGTGCTGAAGCAACCGTTCAGCCCGATGGTCGTCCGCGTGAGCACTTCGTCGGGCGGCACGAGCGACCCCGCCGGCGACTCGCAACGGTTCACCACCGGCGCCGCATCCACGATCACGATCACGCCGCCAGCGGGGATGATCGCGGCAGCAACCCTGCTCCCCCCAAACGATGCCGGCCGCCAACACGGCGGTTGGGCGCTCGCGGCGCGCGCCGCCACGCCGGTCGCCGGGGCGCGAGGCTTCTTCAGCGCCGCCCTCCTGCTGGTGGCGATGATCATCGTCATGCGGTCGCTGCTCTGGCTGCGGCTGGCGCGGCGAGGGGCGCTCGTCGCCGCGTCGTGCGCCGGCGTGTCGCTGCTCCTGATCGCCGGGCCGTACGGACAGCGAGCGTCCGCCATTGCGCCGGTCGAGGTGTTCGCCTCGCCTCTGTCAGCGAATGCGTTCCTGGGCGGGCAGCCGGCGCAGATCGAAGTCCGCGTCGTGCCCATCGCCGCGCCCGGGCTTGGCTCCTTCCAGCTCGATGCCACATTCAACGCCACGCTCGTCAGCGTGTCCGCCGCGCCCGGGCCATTTCTCGGCAGCACCGGCAACGCCACGTCGTGCACCATCACCTACCCGAGCACGTCGCAGATCCGCCTCGCGTGTGCTGCATCCGGCAATCCCCCAGCGGGACCGACGGGCAGTGGCGTGATCGCCGTGTTCGCCGTGCAGCCGCGCGCTTCGCTCGACCTGCGCGCCGCGAGCAACAACGGGATACTGACCGCGGTCGATCTCTCCGGCGCGATCATCCGCGCGACGGACGGAGTGGCGATGCCGGTCGCCGGCGCCATCGACGCCATACTGGCGGTACGCGCGTTGGAGGCAGACGTCAACCGCGACTGCGTCGTGGACGTCGCCGACGAACAGTTGATCGCGTCGCACTTGTATCTCAGCAGTACGATGACCGGGTACGATGGGTCATTCAACCTCGAACCCGAGATGGCTGATGGCGACATCGGTCTGCAAGACCTGCAGTTCGTCCTCGGCCGCAGCGGCAGCACGTGTGCCGCGCCAATCGCGCCGCAGTTGCCGCCCGCAGTACCACCCATCCCCGATGCAGACGCCGACGCCATACCCGACCTCGTCGACAACTGCCCGGCGGCATCGAACTTCGGCCAGAGCAACGGGGACGCGGCCAACCCCGCGCTCAACCGGCCAGGCGACGACGCGGCCGGCGACGCCTGCGACGACGACCTCGATGGCGACGGTCGCGCCAACACCGAGGAGACGGCGCTGGGCGAGAGCCCGAACACCTACTGCTCCGTCATGCGCGCCGACGTCGACGCTGACAACGCCGTCTCGATTCTCGACCTCGCGGCGCTGGCGCAGCACTTCGGCCGCACCACGCCTCCCGCCCCGGACCGCTACCGGCAGGACGCCGACCAGTTCATCAGCATTCTCGACCTGGCGAACGTGGCGAATTCGTTCCAGCAGAGCGTCAGCGCTTGCCCCTGAAGCGTCACGCGGCCCGCGCAGCCCCGACCGGCGTCTCCGGGATCACGGCGCGCAGCTCGCTAGCGGAGATACTATCGGGTCGGTGTGCGCAACGAGTTGTTCCGCACGTACGCGTACGGCTTCCACGATTGCGGGTCGCCGGGCGAACCGACAATCGGATCGACGCTGATGAATCGCCCCGTGATTGTCGAATACATCCGCGCGCGGTAGTTGTACAGGCCCAGCCCGTCGTTGTCCTCGTCGCGCTGGCCTGTGTACCACTGGTCCGTCACGCGCGCATCGCCCGCCAGCGAGCGCTCGCCGCCGTACGGCCAGTACGCGCGCTTCGAGACGATGTTGCCGCTCGCGTCGAGCACCGCCGTCGTGCTGCCGACGTGGTCGGCGAGCAGGTACGAGAGCGTGCCGCTTCCGCCGGCCGCGTCCCTATTTGCGCGGGCGCTGTAGTTTCTCGCGGAGCACATTCCATAGCAGCCGGTTGATAGGCATGGAGATTAGCAAGCTGAGTATCGCAATAGCGAGCAGGATCGAGATCACCTTGAGTGCCTGTACGCTGAATCCAAAGATACCTAACGCAATGCCTGATGTGGTTCCGAGAAAGAGTACGAAGGCAATCGAATAGAGGATAACCCAGACGCGTCCAGGGATCTCAGCATCGCCCATCTCCAAACTCCTCCGCCTCAACAGGATCCCAAGTCGCGGACCCCATAACCAAACTCGCCGGACCAGGCTGACTCTGAGGTTTGTACGTACTGGCAAAGAGCGCCGATCCGATGGTGATGCCGAAGGCCTCGCCGGCCAAGACCAACGATCCAGTGCCTGCCCACACTGCGTATGCAGCGGCTCCGCCCGTTCCCACGACGACGAAGACGCCCACCCCTATCGCGGTGACGCTGACGATTCCGTGGAAGCATGAACTCCTCAAACCGTTGTTGATGGCTTCCCCGACGGGCCGCAACGGGCACACTAGCCCGCAAGCGTTGTGGTGGCCTCGCCCGGGATGGATCTCAACGCTTGGACAAGCGGCGCCGCAGAGGGCGGGCAGCGGCAACGCGGACGGTGGCGGTTGCGGCACTGGGGTCATGATCGGAGGCGGCAGGCTGGCCGCAGCCGGGTGCGGAAGCGGCGGCGCAAGCGCATCGCAGGCGACGGGATCCGCCGCGCACGCAGCAACAGGGGCCAACGCCACCCAAGCGCACATCAGATCGCAATAGTCGTTCGTGCCGCCGACGGGCCCCGGCCCCGAACTGGCGCAATTCGGATTAGTCGCGGGGCATGCACCCTCCCTGAGACCGCCGCCGAGCGTGATCCC
>CAYQZE010000066.1:0-43693 GCA_964421985.1 uncultured Dehalococcoidia bacterium
GACCTTGAAGCACGCCGGTCGCGCTATGGCAGCAGGCGGCGGATCGATGGTGGCGATCTCGTCGATCGCGGGGGTGCTGACGCATCGCTGGATGACGGCGTACTGCGTCTCGAAGGCGGGGCTGGAGATGCTGGTGCGCAACGCCGCGGACGAGCTGGGTGGCGCGGGGGTCCGCGTCAACGCGGTGCGGCCGGGCCTCGTGCCGACGGACCTGGCGGCGCCGCTCGTCGCGAACGCGGCGGCCCAGCAGGACTACCTCGATCAGATGCCCCTGCACCGGCTCGGCACGCCGGAGGACATCGGCGAGATCGTGCGATTTCTCATCGGCCCCGAGTCGGCATGGGTGACGGGGCAGGTGATCGCCGCCGACGGCGGGCACACACTGCGCCGCGGGCCGGATCTCGACCCGGTGGCGGAGGCGCTGATGCGGGTGAGCCAGCAGCGCCCGTGGGCGGGGGCTACGGAGGCATAGGACACTGCGCCCGGACTTGCGACAACGAACGCCCCGCCGGACCGTCGACCTCACTCCAGATCGCCTGAAGCGGCGAGGTCGGGTGCTTCGGTGTAGAATGCGCTCATGGACTACGTGATCATCATCCACGTCGCTGAAGAGGGCGGGTACTGGGCCGAATTTCCGGCCCTGCCGGGGTGCTACACGCAGGGTGAGACGATCGAGGAAGTACTAGGGCGCGCGGCGGATGCCGTGGGTTCGCATCTGGACGCCTTGCGACAGGACGGACAGGAGATCCCCGGCGGAGACGCGCGGGTACTGATCACGACGGTGCATCTGCCCGCGCCGGCAGCCTGATGCCCGAACTGCGCAACGTCCGGCCGCGAGACGCGATTCGGGCGTTCGAACGAGCCGGCGGACGAACCAGCCAAGGCCGCGGAGATCACGTCAACATCAAGATGCCAAACGGGCAGATCGTGACGCTAGTCGATACGCGCGAGCCTGCGAAGATTGGTATCCTCGTCGGAGTGATCAAGAAGGCGGGGCTGACGGTGGAACAGTTCGTCTCGCTGCTCAAGGGCAAGTGATGCCTGAATCCGCACTCGACGATATCCGCGTGCTCGATCTGGCGGGGGAGACCGGCGTGTACGCGACGAAGCTGCTCGCGGATCTCGGGGCGGATGTGATCCGCGTCGAGCCGCCGGACGGCGACCCGATGCGCGACATCGGCCCCTTCTGGCACGACGAGCGTGCGGCCGACCGCAGCCTCTCGTTCTTCAATCTGAACACGAATAAGCGCAGCATCACGCTGGACTTCACGAAGCCGGACGGGCGGACAATCTTCGAGAAGCTCGTCGCGACGGCGGACGTCGTCGTCGAAACGTACGCGCCTGGGTACCTGGACTCGCTGGGGCTGGGCTATGCGGGCCTGGACGCGATCCGGCCGGACATCATCCTCACGTCGATCACGGGATTCGGGCAGACGGGCCCGCACGCGCGGTACGCGTGGTCGGACATCGTCGGCGTGGCGATGGGCGGGATGATGACGCTGGCCGGCGAGAAAGAAGACCAGCCGAACAGGCCATACGGAAACCAGGGCTATGTCTGCGCCGGCATCGATGGCGCGGCGGGCACGATGATGGCGCTGGTGCATCGCGACGCTACGCGCGAGGGCCAGCAGGTGGACGTGTCGATGCAGGAGGCGCTCTCCATCAACATGGAGACGGCGATGATGACGTACGACATGAACCAGAAGGTTGCGACGCGCACGGGTTCTCGCGGGGTGATCCCGATCGACCTGCCAGGCATCGGCATCTTCGACGCGAGAGACGGACAGATCTTCGCGTACCTTGGTACGCCCGGCGGTGCGTCGTGGACGGTGATGCTGGAGTGGATGAAGCGCGAGGGGCTCGCGGAGGACCTCAACGAGGAGCCTAACCTCTCGATGGTACAGGGCTTGAATCTGCGCTTCCTCACCGGGCTGGTGCAGGAGCCGGGCAAGCTGGCCGAGCGCTTGCAGGTGCTGGGGCACATGTACCAGGTGTTCAAGCGCTTTTGCGCGAGCATGAGCAAGTGGGAGCTGTACGAGGGCGCGCAGAACCAGCGCTTGATGATGGGCATCGTCTCGACACCAGAAGACCTGGCGAAGAACCCGCAGCTCGCGGCCCGGCAGTGGTATCAGGATCTGCAGCACGACCACCTGGGGGCCGCGGTGCGTTACACGGGACCGCCGTACCATCTCTCGGAGACGCCGTGGGCCCTGCGGCGGCGGCCGCCGCTGCCGGGCGAGCACAACGCCGACGTGTTCGGGGAGATCGGCGTGGCGGACG
The DNA here is from genome assembly GCA_964421985.1 of uncultured Dehalococcoidia bacterium. Taxonomy (GTDB): domain Bacteria; phylum Chloroflexota; class Dehalococcoidia; order DSTF01; family JACRBR01; genus JANXYW01. Next base: position 2,281 of record CAYQZE010000066.1, read on the forward strand.
ATGAACTGCAACGACTGCGTGCGGCGAAGGTGATCTGACGATGAGCAAGCTGCCACTCGAGGGGATCAAGGTCGCGGACTTCTCGTGGTTCGGCGCCGGGCCGATCTGCGCAGAGAACCTGGGGCGCTTCGGCGCGACGGTGGTGCGCGTGGAGTCGGAGGCGCACCTCGATGGCCTGCGCGGCGTCATGCCGTTCGCGACGGGGAAGACCGGGCACAACGTCAGCGGCTTCTTCAATAACTACAACGCCGGCAAGCTCGATCTGACGCTCAACCTGAACACCGAGCTGGGGTTGAAGCTCGGGCGCAAGTTGATCGCGTGGTGCGACATCTTCATCACGAACCAGACCAACCGGATGGTGGAGCGCTGGGGCTTCACGTATGACGTTCTGACGGCGATCAATCCGACGATCATCGCGGCGTACCAGCCGATGCAGGGGCTCGACGGGCCGCACAAGAACTTCTTCGGTTTCGGCGCGGTGCTGAACGCGATTACGGGCTACAACGAACTGAGCGGCTTCCCGAACCGGCCACCGATGGGGCTGGGCACGAACTATCCCGACTACGTGGTGAACCCCGGGCACACGCTGATCGCGATCCTGGCCGCGCTGCGCTACCGGACGCGCACTGGAAAAGGGCAGCGCATAGAGCTGGCGCAGCTCGAGTCGTCGATTGCGCCGCTGGCGACGGCGGTGATGGAGTACACGGCGAACGGCCGGCTGCTGACACGGCAGGGCAATCGCATCTCGTACGCGTCGCCGCACGGGGCGTTCCGTTGCAAGGACGGGACATGGGACGGCAAGCCGGAGGATCGCTGGATCGCGCTGGGCGTGTTCGATGATGCGCAGTGGCGCGGCTTGGTCGACGCGATGGGCACATTGCCGTGGGCGAACGATGCGAAATTCGCGACGCGCGAGTCGCGCAAGCAGCACGCGGACGAGCTTGAGGCGCATCTGAGCGAGTGGACCAGCGAGCACACCGCGGAAGAGCTCATGGTGCTGCTGCAGTCGAAGGGTGTGCCGGCGGGCGTCGTGCAGAACGGACGCGATGTATTGGACGCCGACGAGCACCTGAAGGCGCGCGGCTTCTACCAATACCTCGACCACCCTGAGACGGGCCGCTCGGCGTACGACGGCGCGCCGTTCGTGCTGACGAAGACGCCGGGCAGCCTGCGCTCGCCAGCGCCGCTGCTGGGTGAGCACAACGAGTATGTCTGCAAAGAGATCCTGGGGCTGAGCGACGATGAGATCGCGGAGGCGCTGGTGGAGCAGGCGCTGTATTAGGGTCGTCGGTCGGGAGTCGCCGGTCGTCCGGGCATCGGGCGTTGCTCGTTGCGCCCGCTGATCTCGGGCTGGCGAAGTTGGCAAAACTTGACGGGGTGTTGTTGACATTACTCGTTGGGAGCATTACGCTCGCGAGCATCCGAGCACCTCATGGCGTCAAAGGAGATGGCGATGCACAACTCTATGATCAAGTTGGCTGTGGCGGGGGCGATGGTGGCGATGACCGTCGCGATGATCGGCGTGTCCGCCGCGTCGGCGCACGTCCACGTGGCAGAGAACGCCAACCACCACCAGCAATTGGCGAACGGCCAGAACCATCCCCGTTTCGGTACGGTCGACGGAGACGGCCTCCGCAGCTCCTGCGAGGGCGTGGACGAACCGGCCGATGCCGGACCAGCGGGATACGGGCTGGAGACGGCACACCATGGGCCCGACGCCGGGACGCCCGGCAAGGCGGACGGCTGTTTCGCGACGGTTGGGAACCCGGTGGACGGCAGTCCGGCGATCAATTAGCGGTCACCCGCAGAGGCGGCGGAATCGGAATAGCGCCCGCGGGAACGCCGGCCGTCACACGCCGTAGCGCGGCCTATCGGCGCTCGCGATTGAGTGGCCGCGCGCGTCCCGTCGCAGCCCGTCAGGCTGCCTACGGCGGTGCGCATCGCACGATCGACGGCCAAGCGATAACCCGAGACGACATGCCGCGCGCACGCGGCTGCACGATCCGACAGGAGACCATATGCCGGCAGCCCTGACGCTCGAAGAAGCGCACGCGTACCTGGACTCGCGGCCGGGGTGGATCATGCTGACGACGATCGGGCGGGACGGGATGCCGCACACCGTGCCGATCGGCTACTTCCGGCTGGGAGATGATGTGTACATAGGGTGCCGGTCGGGGACGCAGAAGATCAGGAACATCGAGCGCAACCCGAACGTTAGCCTGCTTCTGCAGAGCGGCGGCAGCATGCAGGACATCAAGGGGCTGATGATCCAGGGCGTGGCGACGGTGTTCGCCGATGAGGCCGACACGCTGCGGCTCGGTCGCGAGGCGGCGACGCTGCGGGGCGTGGCGGAGGACGATCTGCCGACGGAGGCGCGACCGGGGGCGGCGTACATACGCGTGCGGCCGAAGCGCATGATCTCGTGGGATTATTCGCGGCAGGGGTAGCAGCCGCCGCCTCTACGCGACGGAGCGGAGGCCGTGCTGGCGCGTGTCCTCCTCGCCCAGCAGGGCGGCGAGCGTGGCGCCGTCGCTTGGATACTCGGCCAGCGAGAGGTGAAGCCCCTCGGCGAGGTTGGTGAGACGTTGCAGCACGGGCTGCGCGCTCTCCTTGCCGGTATTCGGGAGGCAGACGGCAAGGACTTCGCCCAGATCCCCGGCGTAGTCGATCTCGCGCAGCGACTGCGACAGCGCATTGCGCACGACATCGAGCAGCTGCCGTGTTCCGGCAGCCACCATGATGATCGAGAACGATTGATCGTAGCGTCTGGCGCGGGCGATCTCCTCTTCGACGCGGAGACGGAAGAACCACTCGACGTGGATGCCGGTCTCACGGTCGAAGGTCGTGCGGCGGTGGTTGTTGGCGACGAGCCGCAGGCGCTCGGGGAGGCCGTGCCAGCGTGTGATGGTGCCGCCGAAGGCAGCCGCGCCGACGCGCCAGGACATGGCGGCGACCGAGCCGATTGCAAGGAACTGCAGGATAAAGCGCGTCGAGGCGGGCTCGACGTGGTCGGCGATGACCACGGCCGCGGAACCCAGAGCGAGGCCCGGGGCGAGCGACAGCAGCAGGCGAGGGTTGAATTTGCCGATCATTGCGGCGGCCCCCCGATCGGCAGGCAGATGAGGAGCGCAGCGACCAGCTCAGGGGGCAGCACGCGCGGACACTGAGCGCTGTTCGACGCGGCCTCGGAAACGGCAACGAGGACCGCGCGTACACCATCGGAGATGAACCAGTACGGTCGATCGCGATCGGCGAACGGCGGGGCCGTGCCGAGCGAGCCGAGGACGCACCCCGGATCCGTCTGCACGGCGCAGATGGTCGTGATGCCCTGCGCCGTCACCGGGAACGCGTCGTGCCGCTTCCGGTAGGCGAGCATGGCGGTGCGAAGCTTCGCGAGATCTTGGAGGCGATCTGCGTCGGTGACGGCCCGTGCGGACGACTGTTCCACGACGACCGTCGGCTCGCGCGACGCGGCGGCGTGGCGGCTTGAACAGTCGGAGGCGAGCACGGCCGCGACGAGCATCACGCCGAGCAGCACGCCGAGCGGTGCGAGATAACGCGGGTCGCGGAACATTTCGAACAAACTGCAGTCCCCCGGTAGTTATCGTCTACCGGGCGGTGGCGCTTGACGCCTGCGAACGCGGGATGTGGGCCAATGCGCCCTGATCTCCCGACTGCGAGCATCCAAACGAACCGTGTCCCCGGCTGTATCCGGGCACAACCTGCGGTTCCATTCGGTATGCCGAAGCTGAGCGAGGCCGTAGACTCGGTTCGCGGCTCTGCTTTTCAGCGCCCGGTTGTCGGTCGTAGGCGGCGATCGGACCTGCGAACGACTCGCAGTTCCAGTGGCGTTATGTCCTGCACGCAGCCCGGGGCAAGAGAGAGAGGTACTAAATGGTGCAGATCGACGGCGGCGACCTCGTCGCGCGGATGCTTACGGGCGAGGGGATCGACACGATCTTCACGCTCTCGGGCGGCCACATACAGAACATCTATGACGGCTGCATCGACGAAGGCATCCGCGTGGTGGACACGCGCCACGAGCAGTCGGCTGGGCATGCGGCCGAGGGCTACGGGCGCCTGACGCGGAAATGCGGCGTGGCGGTCGTCACCGCGGGACCGGGGGTGACCGACGTGGTGACCGCGGTCGCGACGGCGTACCAGAACGCGAGCCCGATGCTGGTGATCGGCGGCGCGGCGCCACTGCGCACGTCGCTGATGGGGGCGCTGCAAGAGATCCCCGGAACGGTGGAGATGATGCGTCCGATCACCAAGTGGGCGGCGACGATCCCCTTCACGGCGCGCATCCCCGACTACCTGGCGCACGCGTTCCGCGTCGCGCTGACGGGGCGTTACGGGCCGGTGTTCCTGGAGATCCCGTCGGACATCCTCTTCGGGCGGGTTGAGGAGTCCGAGGTGCCGCTGCCGACAGGCTATCGCACGGAAGGGCGCACGCAGGGTGACTTCGCGCTCATCAAGGAAGCGGCGTCGCTGCTGGCGAGCGCCGAGCGGCCTGTGGTGATGGGCGGCACGGGCGTGTACTGGGCGGACGCGGGCGGAGCGCTGCAAGAACTGGCGGAGCAGATCCAGGCGCCGATCTTCCTGAACGACATGGGGCGGGGCACGGTCAGCCAGGAGCATCCGCAGTTCATGAGCCGAACGCGGCGCACGGCGCTGGGCGAGGCCGACGTCATCCTGTTCGCCGGGACGATGATCGACTTCCGGCTGCGCTACGGACGCAGCATCAATGCGACGGCGAAGGTGATCTCGATCGACATCGACCCGAACGAGCTTGGGCGCAACCGCGGCGTGGACGTCGGCATCGAAGGCGACCCGAAGCGGGCGCTGCAGCAGATCACAGCGGAGTTGGGCTCGCGGTCGGCGCGGCACGACGAATGGATCGGCAAACTCCGCGACGGCGAAACGAAGGTGACGGAACTGCGGCAGCGGTGGCTGCACTCGGACGCGAACCCGATCCACCCGCTGCGCCTGTGCAACGAGCTGGCGAAGTTCGTCGACGAACGGACGATCGTCGTGGGCGATGGCGGCGACATCGTGGGGTTGGCGTCGCAGGTGTTGCCGGTGAACCAGCCGGGGCAGTTCATGGGGCCGGGGCCGCTGGGCACGCTGGGAGTGGGGACCGGATTTTGCATGGCGGCGAGCGTGGTGCATCCGGAGAACAAGATCCTCATGGTGAACGGCGACGGCTCGTTCGGGTTGAACGGGTTCGACTTCGATACGTTCGTCCGCTTCGGCATGCCCGTGGTCTCCGTGATAGGAAACGACCGGCAGTGGGGACAGATCCTGGTCGGGCAGGAGAAGATGTACGGCGCGGAGCGCGTGGTGGCGACGCGTCTCGGAGATAACGCGCGCTACGATAAGGTGGTGGAGGCACTGGGTGGGCACGGAGAGTTCGTGACGGAGGCCGGCGAGATCTTTCCGGCGATCGAGCGGGCGTTCGCGTCGGGAAAGCCCGCGTGTGTGAACGTGATCATCGATCAGAAGCCGGAGGGCGTGACGGGCGGGTATGAGTTTCTGGGGTAGCTGCTGGTCGCTGGTGACTGGTGACTGGTGACTGGTGACTGGTGACTGGTGACTGGTGACTGGTGACTGGTGACTGGTGACTGGTGACTGGTGACTGGTGACTGGTAGATGATGAGGGGAGGCGTGGAGTTGATGCTCGCGCGTCGTGTGCAGCGCTTGGGGTTTGTGCTGGTGCTGGCGGGGGTGGCGGCGCTGCTGATCGGCGCGAAGTGCTATCCAGCCGGGACGCGTGTGGTGGTCTTCATTCAGGGGTACTACACAACGCTCGACGCCGAAGGGACGCAGGCGACGATCGTTGAGGGGCAGCGCTTCAACGTGCTGAAGAACACGTTCGCGGCGAAGGGGTATGCGCGCGCGGCGCTTCTGGATTTCAGCTATGCGGGCGGCGGGACCGCGCAGGACGGGACGTGGCGACCGAGCCCGTATGGATGCGAGATCACAGACCGGCGATCGGACGATAACCTGCTGCCACTGGAGAAGATGCTGAGCGACTACGCTGCGCGCCATCCGAAGGCGCACTTCGCGCTTGTGGGTCACAGCCTGGGCGGACACCTGGCGTTCCTGGAAGGAGCGCGCGAGGCCAAGCGAACGGCGGCGGCGAAGCTCGGGATCGACGCGGTGGTAACGCTCGACGCGCCGCTGCAAGGGGCATCGGCAGACAAGAAGCTGGTGCTGGACATCGTGCCGTGCGACAAGACGTACCTGGCCGGCGGGGAGATCGTGGCGGAGAAGCTGGACCCGGCGACTGCGGGCGTGCGGGTCGACCAGACGAGTGCGATGGCCCGTGCGGGCATCAGGCTCGCGACGTACGGCAACATCGTCGACTGCCTGTGGAACCCGGCGGTGTGCGTGCCGTCTCTCCCATGGGTGGACGACAGCGACACGCAGCTGCTGCCGGGCGCCGCGGCGTCCCGGATGTTCCGCGTGGAGTCGGTGCCGCTGGCGAGCCACGAGGCGATCCTCGCAGACGCGGCGGTGGCGGCGGCGGTGGTGGCGTTCGTGGGGACACCGTAGCTGGTCGTTGGAGGTTGAAGGTTGGAGGTGCGCGGGTGCAGCCGGTGCCGCGGATCTCGAACATGGTGAGGCGCGCGCGCCGTTCGTGAACGCCGCCAAGGTTCTTCGCTTTGCTCAGAACGACAAGCGCGCGCGACCTGGCCCGGTGGAACGCGCGCGATCCGGACGCAAGGGGCTTGTCGCACCGGGTGGGTGTGAGACGGCGATCTGCCGTTCTCGCAGCAGGACATGTCACGTCTACTTCCGGTACTCGGCTACCGCTCGTATACTGCCTGACGTTGCGTGCCGGAAGCACGCGTGATTGTCGTTTCGCTGCCGGGCGGTCACATGAGGCCGCCCCTGCGGTATTGTGCGCCTTCATCTCCCAGTCGAGGTAATCGCCGTTGATGAACCCGCTCACCGCTCTGCTGGGTCTGTTCTCACACGATGTGGGGATCGACCTCGGCACGGCCAACACGCTGGTGATGGTGAAGGGGCGGGGCATCGTCATCGACGAGCCTTCGGTGGTCGCCATCGACCGGCAGACGAAGAAGATCCTGGCGATCGGGGCCGAAGCGAAGCGGATGGTGGGGCGCACGCCCGCCAGCATTGTGGCGGTGCGACCGCTGAAAGACGGCGTTATCTCGGACTTCGAGGTGACGGAACGGATGCTCCAGTACTTCATCCGCTCGGTGCACGAGCGGTTCGGGTTCGGTATCCCACGGCCGCGCGTCGTGGTGGGCATCCCGAGCGGCGTGACGGAGGTGGAGAAGCGCGCCGTGCACGACGCCGCGCTCAACGCGGGCGCCCGCGCCGTGTTCCTGCTCGAGGAGCCGATGGCGGCGGCGATCGGCGCCGGGCTGCCGATCATGGAGCCGAACGGGAGCATGATCGTCGACATCGGCGGCGGCACGACGGAGGTGGCGGTGATCGCGCTCGGCGGCGTCGTCGTCAGCACATCGATCCGCACCGCCGGCGACGAGATGGACCAGGAGATCATGGCCTACGCGCGCCAGGTGCACAACATGCTGATCGGCGAGCGCACGGCGGAGGAGATCAAGATCGAAGCCGGGTCGGCGTATCCGCTCGATGAAGAGGGCACGGTCGACATCCGCGGCCGCGACCTGGCGACGGGGCTGCCGAAGTCGGTCGAGGTGAGCACGGTCGAGATCCGCGACGCGCTCTCGGGGAGCATCAACGCCGTCATCGACGCCGTGCGCTCGACGATCGAAGTGACACCGCCGGAGCTGGTGGCGGACCTGATGTATCGTGGCATCGCGCTGGCCGGCGGCGGCGCCCTGCTGCGCGGCCTGGACCGGCGGTTGGCGCAGGAGACGCGCTTTCCGGTGTACGTGGCGGAGGACCCGCTGCTCTGTGTAGTGCGCGGCACGGGGGAAGTGCTCGAAGAGGCGAAGATGCTGCAGAAGGTGCAATCGGCGCTGGCGACGCGCAAGCCGCCTCGGTAGGGCGACGGAAACAAGGATTACACGGATTACACGGATTAGGGGTGCCGCCAGCAGCACGCGCTGGTGCGCGAATGCGTTCTGATTGACAGCGAAGGTCCGGCACCGGGCACGCCACCGCGTGCCCCTACGCGCTCCCGGCGGCTACGGTTGGCGCGGGGTTGGCGGTAGGCTGAGGCACTATGGAACCGCAGATCCAGTACGTCACAACGAGCGACGGCGTGAACATCGCCTATTACGCGATCGGCAGCGGGCCGCTGCAGATCAACGTCACCATACCGAACAGTCACCTTCAGCTCGAGCGGCAAACGCCCGAGATTCGCGCGATGTTCGAGCGTGTCGCGCGGGCCCGCACGCTGGTGCGCTACGACGCGCGCGGCCTCGGGCTGTCGGACAGAGACGTCACGGACTTCTCGCTCGAGGCGATGGTCCGCGACCTGGAGGCGGTTGCCGGGCGGCTCGGCACGGAGCCGTTGCGGCTCGTGGCGTTCGACGCGTCCGCGCCCGTCGTGATCGCGTACGCGGTGAAGCACGCCGAGCGCGTCGATCGCATCGTGCTCCAGACCGCGTTTTCCCGGGGCGCGGAGTACAACAGCCCGCAACTCGACGCGATGGCGGCCCTCGCCGAGACCGATTGGGAGCTGGCAAGCGAGGCCATCAATCGCGTGTTCGGCGGCTGGGCGGAGGAAAAGCAAGCAGCCTCGCGGCGGATGGCCGCGCTGCTCCGCGAGTGCCTGAGCGCGCAGACGTACGCATCGCTCCACCGGCAGCGCGTTGAATGGGACGTCAGCGGGCTCCTGCCGCGGCTCACGGCGCCCACGTTGATCGTGCGGCCACGTCAGCAGCGCCTTCCGAGCATCGAGACGGTGCGCAAGACCGCGGCCACGATCCCCGGCGCGCGCCTCGTGATGGCGGAGGACTGGGCCGAGGTGGGGCGGGCCATGGACGCATTCCTCCAGGAGGGCGATGCGCCGCCGGAGGCTGCGCCGGAGCTGCCGCACGGCACGGCGATCATCCTCTTCACGGATATCGTCGACTCGACCGCCCTCACGGAGCAGCTCGGCGACGCGGCGTTTCGTGAGCGCGCCGGCACGCTGGACGCGGCGCTGCGCAGCGTCATCGCCGAAGCGGGCGGCATGGCGGTCGAGGGCAAGGTGCTGGGCGACGGCGTGATGGCGGTGTTCAACGCGGCACGCGACGCGATCGCCTGCGCGGCGCGCTGTCACGCAGCAGCCGCCGGCACGGGACTGCAGCTGCATCTCGGCATCCATGCCGGCGACGTGATGCGGGACGGCAACACCGTCTACGGCGGCGCGGTGAACATCGCGTCGCGCGTCTGCACGGTCTCTGCGCCGGGCGAGACGCTGGTGTCGGACGTGGTACGGGTGCTGGCGCGGACGTCGGCGGGCGTCGTGTTCGACGATCGCGGTGAGCACCAGATGAAGGGCGTCGGCGAGGCCGTGCGGCTGTTCGCGGTGCGCGAGAGCGGCTGAGGCGCGACGGTCGGGGCGACGGGAACCACAGATTACGCGGATTTGACAGATGGTTGCGAGGGCACTGATGTCGGTTGCGCGCAAGCGGGCACGCCACCGCGTGCCCCTACCGAGGCGCGGCTACGGCGAGGTGATGAGCTTTGCGCTGGCGGTTTCTATGCGGTCGAGGATCTGCTGGGCTTCCGCCGGTTGGGCGAGGCGGGGCTGGTACTGGTCGTAGATGTGGATGGCGGTGTAGCGCGTTGACGTGAGGCGCGCGCCGGTGAACGTCGCTTCGAGCAGCGCGCCCTGCTGCGTTTCCAGCGACCAGTCCTGGTCGAAGACGAAGTTGCCGAGGGCGTACGCCACGAACATCTTGCCGATCGTCTCGTGCGCCTGCACCCAGTGCGGGTGGTTGCCGACGATCATGTCGGCGCCTGCGGCCGCGGCGGCGCGTGCGAACGCGCGCTGGCGTGGCGACGGATCGGCGGTGTACTCGACGCCCCAGTGCGGCAGGATGATGACGACGTGCGCGAACTTGCGCGCCGCCGCGACGTCTTCGGCGATCGTCGCCGGGTCCATCGGCGCCGAGCCTGCGCTGTCCGCGCCCGCCCGGTAGTACGGGGCGATGTCGTCGTAGGCGAGGAAGGCGAACGAGACGCCGTGACGCTCGATGACCTGCGGCGCGCGTGCTTCGTAGAGGTTGCGGCCCGTGCCGGCGGACTTGATGCCTACGGCGCGCAGGTTCGCATCGGTTTCGAACATCGCGCGATCGCCGCAGGCAATGATGCCGCAGTTCTTCACGTGGTTGGCGGCCTGCGAGAGGATGTCGTAGCCCGCGTACTTGAAGCCGTCGACCGCGGCCGCGGGCGCGGCGAGACTGAACGTGTACGTGCAACCGAATGGCGTGCCCGCATCGGACGCCGTCGCGTCGAGCGAGCCGATCGTGATGTCGGCGGCCGTCAGCGTATGGCGCAGCGGTTGGAATGGCAGCGTGAAGTCGCCGCCCAGCGCCATGATCTTCGCGTACGTGCAGCGCGCCGGGATGAGGTCGCCCGTGAAGAGCAGCCTGGTGACCGGCTCGACGGTGGGGGCGGGCGGCGGCGGTGGGGCCGGGGTTACGGACGGCTCGGCGGAGGGCGTGGGCCGGGCGACGGTTGTCGAGCATGCGCAAGCAGTGAGCAGCGCGAGAAGCACGATCGCGAGCGGGAGCGCTGACCTTCGCACGGTGGCAGTGTAACGGGGAACCCTCACCCGGCCCTTCGGGCCACCCTCTCCCTCAGGGGGAGAGGAAAGATGCGGGCGGACGACGAATGATGCGAGCGGCGCACTGAGGCGGGCTTATCGCAGGCGTCACGGCCACGGCAGGAGAACTTCGTTCGGGCCAACGAAGATTCCCCAGCGCGGACCGACGACAACGCCTGGAATCGAGATGGTTTGATCGCGGCGTGAGGCGCCAACCCTGACGGTCGGAGCATCATGGGCGCTGCCGCGTGCGAGGAGCACTTCCGCTCCGCCTTCCCAGAGCGGAGCGCTGGGCACGACTCCATAGAGACGCCATGGCTGATCGCCGACCACTGCCCAGGATGCATAGCAACTTTCCTACACGCCGGCGTAAGAGTGAAGGCCGCTGACCCAGAGGTTGACGGCGAAGTACGTGAACATGACGGCGGCATAGCCGAGGACGAGAATGCCGGCGGAGCGCTTGCCCTTCCAGCCTTTGAGTCCGCGCGCGTGCAGGTACCCCGCGTAGATGAGCCACGTCACCAGGGCCGACGTTTCTTTTGGATCCCATCCCCAATAGCGGCCCCAGGCGGAGTTCGCCCACCAGGCGCCCAGGGCGATGCCGAGCGCGAGGATCGGAAAGCCGACGAGCACCGACTTGTGGGCGATCTCTTCGAGCGCGCGGGCGGACGGCAGCCGGGCGAAGCGCCGCTTGCCGTCCTGCACGAAGTAGAGGACGGCGGCGCCGAACGATACGGAAAGTGCGCTGTACGACAGCATCATCATGCCGACGTGGATCGCGAGGATGCGGTTCGCCTGTAGGGCGGGGATGAGCGGCGTCACGTCGGGCGTGAAGTAGACGAGCGAGATGGTGAAGAGCGCGGCGACGCCGGGCATGAGGACCGCTCCGAGCGAGCGCTGGTTGTAGACGCGCTCGAAGATGACGTAGAAGAGCGACGACCCCCAGCCCAGGGCGATCGTGTACTCGTACATGTTGGCGTAGGGCGGGTGTGAGGTCGCGGCCCAGCGGAAGCCCAGTGACAGCGTGAGCATAACGAACATCAGCCACGATGCGGAAGTGGCGAAGGGTCCGAGGTAGGGCGGCGGTTCTGTATGGGCCGCGATGGTCATGCTCGGCCCGGCGGTGGTCTCCGCAGCGCGATAGCTCACGCGCGGCCACAGGAGCAGCGCGGCGTACGCGGCGGCCGCGACCAGGGCGAGGACGTACGCGGCGATGAACGTGTTGTACGCGAGCGATTCCAGAACCTAACCCCCCGCCCTTCCCGGTGCGGGAAGGGAGCCACTTTTGGTCGAGAGCGAGAGCGCCCTAGTACGAACAACATTCACGCCCGGGTGGCGCGCTCCGACCTAACCCTCGCCCTTCCCGGTGCGGGAAGGGGCACCACGTCGAGCGCTGCTCGGCTAGCGCTTCTTGGGCTTCGGCGTCCCTGGTGCGCCGGGCGGTCTTCTGAATTCTATACGGCGGAAGGACTCGGCCCGATCGAATCCGGTTTCGCGTTTGCGCTTGCTGTTGCGGATGGCGGGGAACCAGCCTTTGAGGATGTCGTCTCGTGTGCGACCGTCGATCTGGCTGGTGTGGCAGACGATGGCGTCGACCTTCTTGTCAAGGTAGGGCGCGATATCGACGTGGAAGTCGGGCTCGTGCGAGCCGGCGAGGAGCAGTTCGGCGGTGCGATGCGGGCCTAGGCCGTCGCGGCCGTGCTCCGGGTAGTAGTGCGGGTCGTGGGCCGCCGGGAAGAGGGCATCACGGACGGCGAGGCCGATCATCCGGTGATCGGTGTGGTTGAAGCCGGGGCGGAAGCCGTCCCACGTGAGCACGAGGTCGGGCTGGAGTGAGCGGATGAGCTTGACGATCATGCCGCGCAGTTCGTGATCGGCGGTAAGAAAGCCATCGGGCAGGCCCCAGAAGATGCAGCGCTTCACGCCAAGCACGCGGGCGGCGGCGCGCGTCTCGGCTTCGCGCATGGCAGCGAGCTCCTGCGGGCGCAGGCTGGCGTCGCGGGTGCCCTTGTCGCCACTGGTGGCGACGCAGAGTGTGACGTCCATGCCGATGTCGCAGAGCTTGGCGATCGTGCCGCCGGCGAGGAACTCCGCGTCGTCCGGGTGCGCCGTGACGATCAGCGCGCGCTCGTACGTCGCCCACTTGTCGTCGACGCTAGGCTCGTTCGGTTTGGCCTTCGGCTTGGATTGCGCCGCGGGCTTGGGGCGGGTGCTGGGTTTGCGAATGAGCGTGGTTGCGGGCACGGGATGGCCTCCGGTGATCACATTGTAGGGGTACGCGACCTCACCCTCCAGCGCGATCGGCTTCGTACAGGAAAGGCCGGGTCTTTCAGCACACCGGCCTGCGCATCACCATTGATCGCGATGAACGACTTCCCGGAGCGGGCGGCGCGGACGCTTGACGGCGCTGATGTCGCCGTACTGGCGCGCGTCGGCGGCCTCATGGCCGAGCAGCACCGTCCCGATCACGGTGAACGCATCAGGAATGCCGAGGAGTCGGCGAACTGCCGCCTCACCGCGGCCATGCCCGACGAAGGCAGCGGCGAGGCCTTCGTTCACGGCCGCCAGCAGGATGAGCATCATGGCGCAGCCGGCGTCGGTGTGCCAGTAGGGCACCACCCAGAGATCGTCGTCGCTGACCGACGCGCGAACCTTCATCTTGTCCGGCTCGCGATAGCGGGCCTGGTAGATGCCGGGGTTGGTGCAGACGACGATATGTACGGGCGCCTGCGCGGCGAAGTTCGGATGCCCGGAGATCTGCAGCGTGCGCTCCCCACCGCGAGCGAGCGCGTGCCGCATCTCGACATCGGTGACGACGACGAACTCGACGCCCTGGCTGTAGCCGGCGCTCGGCCCGCGACGTGCAACGTCCATGATGCGATCGACGGCGTCCGGGGTCACGGGCTCGTCCGTGAACGAGCGGACCATCCTGCGGCGCTTCACGACGTCGAGGAATTCCACGCGGGGAGTATATCGGTCGTCGGTCGTCGGGGCGGGAGCCCGCCACGCCCACGAGCAGGACAGGTCTGAAGACCTGTCCGTACGGGTGTGTGGAAGTCATGCCGCTGGTTCGGGTGCGGCGGGGCGGATGTCTTCGACGCGGATCTCGAGGGTGTTCGTCGAGGGCGACCCGAGGTCGACGGCGTAGACGATGTCGACGCGATCGCCAGGAGCGGCTTCGCAGGCGCCCATGTCGAAGGCGATGGCGGGCCAGGTGGCGGCGCTCGCTCCGCCGCGTGATGCGCCGTCGCGGAGCCGAAGCTTCAGGTGCCGGTCGCCGTTGCCGACGGTGCGCGCGTCGATGACGGTGACGCCGCGTGCAAGGAACATCGGCTGCGGGTTGCCGATGCCGAACGGCCCGATGCGCCCCAGCCAGCGGATCTCTTCGCCGCGGAGCTGACGCAGCGGGAGGTTGCAGTCGATCGCGAGGACCGGCACGAGCTCGCGGCCGGCGAGCGAGCGCGTCGCCTCCGCGACCAGGTGCTCGCGGACTTCCTCGAGGCGCGCGTTCTCAACGGTGAAGCCGGCGGCGGCGCGATGGCCGCCGAAGCGCACGAAAAGGTCGGGGCGGGCGCGCATGGCATCGGTGATGTGGAACTCGTCGATGCTGCGGCAGCTGGCGCGGCTCGTCGTGGCGCCCCGCTCGTAGACGACGGCGGGACGGCCGTAGAGGTTAACGAGCTTCGACGCGATCAGCCCGACGATGCCCGACGAGAAGTCTTCGTGGCCGACCATGATCAGCGCGGGCGGCTCGCCGGCGGCTTCCACCATCTGCGTCGCCATGTCGACGGCTTGTAGCGTGCGTTCCTGACGCTCGCGGTTCAGCGCGTCGAGCTGCTGTGCGAGCTCACGGCCGCGGTCTTCGTCGCGCGTCATGAGCAGCTCGAGCGCGAGCTTTGCGTGGGAGATGCGGCCGGCGGCGTTGAGACGGGGGCCGAGGCGGTAGCCAATGTCCTCCGCGGACAGCGTGGACGGATCGGCGCGCGAGACTTCGATGAGGGCGCGAAGGCCGGGACGGCGCGTGCGCGCGATCGCGGGGAGGCCGGCGCGGACGAGGCGGCGGTTCTCGTCGACGAGGGGCGCCATGTCGCAGACGGTGCCGAGCGCGGCGACATCAAGATATGCGTCCGCGGCGAACGGCCGGTCGCAGGCCTGGTGGAGCGCGGCGGCGACGTGGAAGGCGAGTCCGGCGGTGGCGAGCTCGAGCAGCCCACCGGGCGTGGCGCCCGCGACGCGCGGGTTGACGAGCGCGTTGGCAGCCGGCAGCACGGGCGGTACGGTGTGGTGGTCGAGGATGATCACATCCATACCGAGTTCACGCGCGCGCGCCACCTCTTCGACCGAGCTGGTGCCGCAGTCGGCGGTGACGAGCAGCGTGGCGCCGTCGCGGTGCAGCGTCTCGATGGCGGGGATGTTCAGTCCGTAGCCTTCGCTGAATCGGTCGGGGATGTACGGCATCGGTGCGGCACCGAGATCCGAGAGCGCCTCGCAGAGTTGTGCTGCGGACGTGACGCCGTCCACATCGAAGTCGCCGTAGACGGCGACGGACTCGCCGGCGCTGACGGCGCGCGCGAGTCGATCGATGGCGATGTCGATATCGGGTAGTGCGGAGCAATCGGGCTGGGCACCTGGTTTGCTGAGGAACGCGGACGCGGCGACGGCATCGCTGACGCCGCGGAGCGCGAGCAGGCGGCCAACGAGATCGGGCCAGTCGCCCTGGGGGATCGTGTCGGGACGGGTGCGCCCGCGCCAGCGCCGGCGCATCGCGCCGGGCCGTCCGTCGGTAGCGTCGGCGTCGCCGGAGCGGGCGTCAGCAATCGCATCCTGCGAGGCGGAGATGACCATCGGTGCGAGTGTAGCGGGCGCGCTGTGGGGTGTCGAACCGTCAGAGGAAGCTGCGTCCAGTGGCGACTCTCCGCGAAGCTCCGCTGTACTCCCCCGCACATTATCGATAATCGATCGGTCGCGGGGTAAGAGGGCCGCCGCGTAGCCGTCACACGAACCAGTCACTCGAACAGCCACCAGCGGCGGCGGGTCTTGCGGGCGGCGTACTTGAGGCCGAAGCGGCTGATCGCTACTTCGCGGATGTGGGCGACGGCTTCTTCGGGAGAGTCCGTGATGCGGAGGATGTCGAGGTCGGCGGGGTCGATCGTGCCCTGGGCGAGGAGCGTGGCGCGCATGACATCGAGCAGGGGCTGCCAGTAGTCGCTGCCGATGAGGACGATGGGGAAGTGCTTGATCTTGGCGGTCTGGATCAGCGTCGCCGCCTCGAAGACTTCGTCGTACGTGCCGAAGCCGCCGGGCAAGGCGATGAAGGCGTAGGAGTATTTCACGAGCATGACCTTGCGGACGAAGAAGTGGCGGAAATCGACCATGACGTCGAGGTAGGGGTTGGCGCCTTGTTCCTTCGGCAGCTCGATGTTGCAGCCGACGGAGCGGCCGCCGGCGACCTTCGCGCCGCGGTTGGCGGCTTCCATGATGCCGGGACCGCCGCCGGTCATGACCGTGAAGCCGGCGCCGGCGAGCCGCGCTCCGATCTCGCGAGCAAGTTGGTAGTAGCGGTGGTCTTCGCGGAATCGGGCGGAGCCGAAGACGGTGACGCAGGGTCCGATGAAGTGGAGTTTGCGGAAGCCACGAAGGAGTTCGAACAGCACTTTGACGACGAACCAGAGCTCGAAGACGCGGGATTGCGGGCCGGCGAGGAACTGGCGTTCGTGCTTCGCCTCTTGCGGCGGCGAACCGACGGGAACGCCGGCCTTCCAGCCCGTGCCGCCGGTGCCGTTGCGCGTGGGTTCTTCGGACATGTGCTCCTCCGGAGGGGGACGGAACCGCAGATTACGCAGATGGGGGAAGGTTCATGGCTGTTGGTGTGGTTGGCGTTGACAGGGTTCTCGTAGATGTCGTACGCTCGGGTTGTTCAGCCGGGCGGCTGGCGGTGCGAGAGGAGGTGCGAGAGATGACGGAATCTGTGTTCAGCCTTGCATCGTCGCGCACCGGGAGGGATATGGAGTAACGGCCGCTTGTGGTTAGCCGTGATGCTCGGGCCGCCTTCTGGCGGTCGTTCTGTTTCTCAGAGCTGTGCGCGTGATGCGCCGGCTCTTTTTGGTTTGTGGTTCGTAGTTCGTGGTTTGTAGTTCGGACCTCACCCCGTCCCCTCTCCACGTCCGTGAAGAGGAGAACACTGGAAACGAGACGACTGGAGGGGATCATGACCAATGTGCTGTTACGTACGTCCGCGAGGCAATCGAACAGGAGTAGGCGACGGGCGGCGGCCGTAAGGGTCTTGCGTCCGGGAGGATAGCTTGGGTCAGAATCGAGACAACGAGCAGATGGTAGCGCTGCAACACTTCATCGACCAGGGTGGGTCGATTGGGGCGAGCGAGCGCGGCAGCGACGCGCTGGGGTTGATCAGCGAGGTGCTGGGTGTGGTTAAGAGCGGGAAGGAGGCGACGGTCTACCTGTGCGAGACGCCGGCGGGCGGGCTTGTGGCGGCGAAGGTGTATCGGTCGCGGAAGGTGCGGCAGTTCGCGAACGCGGCGGCGTACGGCGAAGGGCGGATGCGCGGCGTGGCCCGGCGCGACGCGCTGGCGATGACGAAGAAGTCGCGCGTGGGACAAGAGCTCTCGTTCGTGCGGTGGGTGTCGGAAGAGTTCGCAACGCTACAGGTGTTGCACGCGGCCGGCGTGGCGGTGCCGGCGCCCATCGCCATGTCGGACAGCGTGATCGTGATGGAGTACGTGGGCGACGAGGACGGGCCGGCGGCGCCGCTGGCGCAGGCGCGGCTGGACGGCGGCGAGGCGCAGCGCGTGTTCGCCGTGCTGATGCGCAACGTCGAGATGATGCTGGCGTGCGACCGGGTGCACGGCGACCTCTCCGCGTACAACGTGCTGTATCGCGAGGGGGAGATGCGGATCATCGACTTCCCGCAGGCGGTGGACGCGCGGTTCAACACGAACGCGCTGTCGCTGCTGGAGCGGGACATCGAGAACCTCTGCGGACACTTCGGGCGGCTGGGCGTGCGGGCGGACGGGTACCGGATCGCGCGGGAGCTGTGGGCGCGGTACTTGCGATCGGAGCTGTGAGGGGGAGTAGTTTGTAGTCGGTAGTTCGTGGTTTGTAGTTCTGGGACAGGTCCTGAAGACCTGTCGCTACGGGTAGAGAGCGGGCGGCCATGGATGAGCGGGCTCCGAGTGGTGACGCTTGTGGCGAAGATCGCGCGACGCGACGTCACGCCGCCTGTGGCGGTGCGGCATCCGAGCGATGACGATCGACCTGAGCTAGAGTACGTGATGCTCGACGCGTACCGGGGAGGCCTCGACGAACCGGACATGACGCTCGACGACACGCGCCGCTATGTGCGCAGGTTCTTCGACGAAAGAGAGACGACACCGCTGCTCGACTGCAGCTTTGTTGCGCTAGACGGGGCGAGGATCGTCGCGGCGGCGCTGGTCTGCCTAGATGAGGGGCGGCCGCTTCTCGCGCGAGCGTACACGGTGCCGGCGTGGCGGAACCGGGGGGTGGCGCGGGCGTTGATCCAACTCAGCATGAACGCGCTGTTGGATCGCGGGGAGTCGACGCTGGCGCTCTTCGTAAAGGTCGGGAACGTGCCGGCGGAGCATCTGTACCTATCGATGGGGTTCTCGTCCGAGAGCGGGGAGGCGTGAGCGGTGGATCCGATTGTAGAATGCGGGCATGGTGAGTCACGAGACGATGCGGCAGGTGTTGCAGGAGCATGTGGACGCGGAGAATGCGCACGATCGGGCGCGTGTGCTCGCGACGTACATCCATGACGGGCCGGAGTTCGATGACGTGCCGACGGGGCGGCGGTTCACGGGCGCCGAAGAGATCGTCGGCAACTATCGCAACCTGTGGGATGGGTTTCCGGGCCTGGTGCGGCGGATCGACCGCTGGACGTTCGGCGAGGATGCGTGCGTGATCGAGCTGACGCTGACAGGGACGCACGACGGCGAGTATCGCGGCATCGCGCCGACCGGCCGCAAGCTGGAGCTGCGGATCAGCGCGCACTTCGCCTTCGATGCTTCCGGGAAGATCAAGCGGGAGACGGCGTACTACGACTCGCTGACGTTCTTGCGGCAGCTGGGGATCGCGCGAAGCTCGTAGTTCGCGGTCGCCGGTCTGGCGCACTACGACGAAAGCCCCGCATCCTGGCGGGGCTGTTCGCCACACAGGCAGAGGAAGGAGGTAGCCGGTTGACCGCCCCTGCAAAGCGGTCGCCGCTATCCTTACCATCGGCCGGCTGCGACGGATCTGTTGCGGGAGATTCACGGCTCGCGAGTAGGTTCGGGCGGCGTGGTGTTGAGACTCGCACGCGAACCGCGTTGATGCGGCGCTCGCGTATACTCGATACATGAAGCGCGACTTGAACCGGCGGATCATGGCGCTGCCGTTGCGGGCGAAGCTGTCGCTGGCGTGGCGCATGTTCCACGATCCCGGTGTGCCGGCTCTGGCGAAGGCGGTGATGCCGGGTGTGCTGGTCTACCTCGCCTCGCCGATCGACATCATCCCCGACTTCATCCCGGTGCTGGGCCAGCTGGATGACCTGCTAGTGCTGTTTCTGGGACTGGGGCTCGTGCTGTGGCTGACGCCGCGGCATGTGATCGAGGAGCTGCTGCGCGAGTTCGAATAGCAGTTGTCGGCCGTCGGTCGTCGGTCGTCGGTCGTCGGGCGTCGGTCGTCGGTCGTCGGTCGTCGGGGAGACAATAACAAGCAGGAGCGAGGGCGGGAGTCTACACTCAGAGCATGAGAGTACCGTTGGTGACATCGCACGCGGCGTGCAGAGGGCACGCGCCGGAGAATACGCTCGCGGGCATCGAGGCGGCGCTGCGGCTGGGGGCGGACGCCATCGAGATCGATGTGCACTGCACCTCGGACGGCGTGCCGGTGCTGATCCACGACGAGACCGTGGATCGGACGACGGACGGTACGGGGAACATCCACGAGATGACGTGCGACGTGGCACGCACGCTGGACGCGGGGGCGCGCCAGTTCGTGCCGAAATTCGCGGGCGCGAAGATCCCGCTGCTGTCGGAGGTGCTGGATCTGACGAAGGGCAAAGCGCTGCTTCAGATCGAAGTGAAGCAGGCGGGCATCGAGGACCAGGTTGCGGAAGCGGTCCGCGGGGTCGATGCGATCGCCGGCTGCGAGGTGCACTCCTTCTATCCGAACATCGTGCGGGCGATGCGGGCCGTGGAGCCGCGGATGGCGGCGGCGCTGCTGACGGACGGACGGCGCGTGGTCGACTGGCAGGAGTTCTTCGGGTTTGCGCTGTCGCTCAACGCGCAGGGCGTGAGCGTGTACTACGCATTCGCCACGCCCGAGATCGTGCAGCAGGGCCAGATGCGTTCGCTCACCTTCATGACGTGGACGGTGGCCGGCGAGGAGGTCATGGCGAAGGTGCGCGATGCGGGCGTCGACAGCATCTGCAGCAACTTCCCGGACCTGGTGCGGCGCGTCGTGGACGCGGGCGCGGGCGCGGGCGTGTAGCATCGGTTCCGCCGCCCGTCTCGGCTCCGTATACTGTGGTTGCGGACGGGTGTAGCTCAGTTGGGAGAGCAGCGGTCTCCAAAACCGCCGGTCGGGGGTTCGAGTCCCTCCACCCGTGCCAGTTTCTTCGAACCGGTACTCGGCGCGCTGCTGGCCGGTTTCGGCGGCGGGATGCGCCCCTAATACACGTCCTGGCGTTCGCCGAACTCGAATTCGTAGGCGCGCTCGCGGGTCTCGTCGCCGGCGAGGAGGCCGGTGGTGTCGAGCGTGTCCTCGAGGGCGGCGAGCCAGCAGCGGTAGTACTCGAACGGCTCCGGCCGCTGCTCGGCCTCGGCGATGCGCGCGATCAGCCGGGCGCGAAACTGTTCCCATTCGAAGCAGCCCTGCTCGTGGAGGGCGACCGCCATGCCGAAGGCGCGGCTGTGCCAGGGTTCGTCGAACACGAGCTCGCCGTTCTTGCGGGGGACGCCGGCAGAGCCACTCATGGCGGCCATGGCCTGTTCGACCGAGACGCTGGCGCCGGCCAGGAGCGGGGAGGGACACGTCGCGCTGTACGTCCCATCCCCGGCACCGGGCGGGAGCTCGCAAGCGGGGGTGGAGTCGGGGCGGTTCGCGCGGCCGCGCCAGGCGCGCAGGTCGTCGACGTGGGCGCCATCCGGCCGCGGTTCCCAGGTACTGGCGGTAAACAGGTGATCGGCGAGGACGCCGTGCGGCTCGCGGAACCGGCTGGATTCGAGCCCTGATTCGATGTAGTCGAACAGGGCGGTGACGATCGCTTCGCTGTTCATGGAGTGGAACCAGAGGGCGCGCCCGTCGAGCACGAGCAGCGTGACGTTGGCGAGGGCGCATGGCCCCAGGCATCCGCCCGCCGTGAGGTGGATGTAGTTGCGCAGGCGGCGGCGCATCCACTCATCGTGGTAGAGCTCGGCGGGCACGGCGGCGTTGCCCAGGTCCGTCCGTCCACAGCAACACGCATCGCTGCAGAAGAACAGGTTGCCGCGCGACCTCGCCACGTTGATCAGCTTGCCGTCGGTCTGGCGCTGCACGAGATTGCGGGCCGGGCGGTACGCGGTCATGTCGCGGCCAGGAGTCGCACGGGCTCGACGCCGATCAGCGCGTCGCGCGTGATGCATGCTGCCAGCGCATCCTCGGACATGTGTGCAGCGCCCAGAGGCGGGAGCGGCAGCACCATGTAGCGCAGCTCGGCGCTGCTATCCCAGACCCGGATCTCGCGCGACTCCGGGATCTGCCAGCCCATCTCGGCGAGCAGCTTACGCGGCTCGAGGACAGCCCGCGAGCGATACGGCGGCATCTTGTACCAGACCGGCGGCAGCCCCATCACCGCCCACGGGTAGCAGGAGCAGAGGGTGCACACGACGAGATTGTGCGTAAGCTCGGTGTCCTCCACGACTCTCAGCTCGCGGTTCGCGGGGATGCCGAACTGGGTCATTGCCTGGCCGGCGTCGCGGAGGAGGAGTTCGCGGTACTGCGGATCGCGCCATGCACGGGCGACCATGCGCGCGCCAACCAGCGGGCCGACGTCCGCTTCGAACCGGGCGATGACGGCGTCGACGGTCTCGGCGCGGAGCAGGCCCTTCTCCAGGAGAAGCGACTCGAGCGCGCGGACCCGGGAGACGACGTAGTCCTCTACGTTCGGGTGGTACTTGGCCATCGCCGGTCACCTCAGGCAGCGTACAGGTACGGTTCCCACAGATCGATATAGACGGACGTCCCGGCTTCGGCCGAATCGCCCCAGAGCTCCTCGGCGGCGAACCGCACGCTGTAGAGGTGGTGCGCGTCGTCGCCCAGGCCGTGCGCGGACGAGTCCGGGAAGACGTAGGCGCCGTGGTGCGTGTGCACCGTGCCGAGCTTTCCGCGCGCGTACCGAGCGAGGCGGGTATGGCCGGCAGGCACGGCGGTCGTCGTCCGCACGCGGTCGCCGAGCTGGAATCGCGGTGCCTGCGGCACGTCTCGCCGAAAGCCGGCGGGCGCGACGGCCTTGAATGGCCGCTGAGCGTTCTGAGGTAATGCGCCCCCGGCAGCAAGGCTGACCATCCGCGACTCCAGTTCCGCCTCGCTGAGGTGTCCTTTTTCGGTCAGCACGCGGGTGATCCCGTCGAGCCAGTGTTCGAAGTAGGACGACGCGAGATAGTGCACCGGATCCATGCGCTCGATGCCGTGGCGGAACTCGTCGACGTTCATCACGCCACAACCGCCCATGTCCGTCACGATCGCGCGGACGATCGACTCCCACCGCTCGAGTGTCGGCGGCGCCGAAGCGCGCTCGACCGGGCCGAAGCCGTGCATGCCGCCGAGATCGTGGACGCCGTTCACGGCGCAAGTGTACTTGTTGCCGTTCGGCCGCCCAAATTGCGACGAGCCGCGTCAGGGCCGGGGAGGATGAGCGTTACAGGCCGAGCGGCGGAATGATGAGTCTCCTTCGGTCGATGGTGGCGGCCAGTGCTTCGTAGGTGATGAGCGCCCCCATCCACTGCGTGAGGACGAGCTTCACGAACTCCGCGCCCGGATCCGCGCGGAGGCGGGGCGGGCCGGGGTCGGCAGGGCTGGCGACCGGCCGCGTATCGGCGGGGATCTCAGACGGCGGCGGGACGAAGGACGCCGCCCAGGACGCTGCGGACGGTGCGTCGGCGCCGATCGGCATAGGCGTCGGGCGCCGTAATGGCGCGGGCCGGGCAGTAGCGGACGCAAGTACCGCAGTCATTACAGCGCTCCTTCCGGATCACGAACTGGTTCCTTGCCTCGTAGATGGCGTCCTCCGGACACATGAACTCGCAGACGCCGCAGTCCATACAGTCGGAGCTGATGATATACGCCACGGTCGCCTCCTTTGTTGTGCGGTCCGCGGGGCATTGCCACTGTGTGGTTGCCCCGCGAACCTTCGTGTCGCGGTCCGTCGCTCGCTGGTGCTATCCGGGCATCTACGTCCTCGCCCGTTCCGAGCGGCGCTGCCGCGTTGACACCGCTATTTCAACGCGAACTCCGTCGGGACGCTGGCCGCCTCGTTGAAGTACGCCTGGATGGTCTGGTTGAAGCGGTAGAACAGGTCCGTCTTCAGTTGATCCTCGGCGACCACTTTCAGCGGCACGCCCGCCATAGTGAGCCGGTTCAACGTGTGGTCGAGATCGGGGCCGCCGTGCTCGCGGATGTTCTGCACCATCTCGGACCAGGCGTCGAGGCTTCCCTCGATCGTGAAGTCAGCATTCTTCACCGGGTCCGATGTGGCACGCACACCCTTCACGCCATAGTCTTCGAACTTGATCACGAAGCCTTTCGAGCCCGCGCCGTTGGCGTCGATCCGGACGCCGACATCGGCGTCGAAGTATCCGAGGCGGCGAAACTTCCCTTGATCCGCGGCCACACGGTCGCCCAGCGCTTCGAACCACTCGGTGGACGGAAACTTCACCACAGCGACACCTCCTAGAACGGGGCCTCTGCGGGCACCCTGGTCAGCTCGCGGCGGTCGAAGCCGGCGAGCGCGCATCGGTTGAGGTACTCCTCGCGCATGCGCACCCAGACGAGCCGCACCGCCTCCATCCCCTTATCAATGCCTTTCACGCCGTCGCCCATCAGGACCGCCAGCGGCTCGATGATGAACGGGTTCGTGAGGAAGCCCGGGATGCCCATCTCCGCCATGTCGGCGAGCGCGTGCATCTCGGCGATCGCCTTCTCGCGCTCCGGGTGGTGCTCGAGGAAGTACTTGAGGTGCATGGTGCCGTAGGAAACGTGCCGCGCCTCGTCCTGGATGCAGAGGCGGTAGATCTCCTTCTCGGTCTTATTCTTCGCGAGGAACTCGCCGCCGCGGAAGATGTCGAGGACGAGCCCTTCGCCCAGCACGTGCATGAGGAACGACCCCTGGATGTACGTCGGCGCGTGGAGGATCGTGCGCAAGAACTCCTCGGTGCCGGTGAGGCAGCGCATGAGGCCGCCGCCGTTCGCGAGGGCGCGCTTGCGGAAGACCTCGAGATGGCGCGCTTCGTCCATGGCCTGGGTGCAGAGAAACATCTTCACTTCGTGGAAGTGCTGGTTCATCTGCCAGACCCACTTCGCCGGGAAGTCCGAGGCGATCATCTCCACCTCGGTGAGGAGCGTGGCGATCTGGCACTGCGCGCGCTCGAGGTCGTCGGGCAGCGGCTTCAGTTCATCCCACGGGATGTCGCGGGTGGCGCTCCATTGACGCGCGCAGGCCTCTTCGTAGAGCGCCACGACGTTGTCGGACCACACCTGGTACTTCTGGTTGTAGACGTAGCCCATGTCGGGCGCATCGGGATCGATGACGGAGCCGCGCGGCGCCATGACACGCGTCGCGGGCGCATCCTCCGGGACGCCGGCGTAGGCGTTGTTGATGTCCTGCAGCGTGAGCCCCCGGGCGGGGTTGCGCATGGTGGCGCGGATGCCCCAGTTGGGGCGGGGGTCCTTCAGCCATTCGAAGTCGTAGCGGCCTTTCTTCAGGCCATCGATGTAGCCGTGCTGCTGCTCGCTGAACACGTCGCCGTTTGGCGATGTGAACAGCGGCGCGGTCTGCAGCAATTCGTGCGCCCGTTCGGGCGTGAGGCCCATGTCCAGTGCGACGGAGAGTTGATCGAGGCTGAAACCCTTCGCCAGGGCCAACTCGATGGTCTCGGTGGCCGCCCGCTCCGAAACCCAGCCCTTCTCCACCGCCCTCGCCACCAGTTCTCGCGGGATTGCTGGCGCAGTCGTCATCGCCGGTTCCTCCTTCTATCAGGCCTGAGAGCGGCCCTCCTGCGCATAACTTAACGGTTGCTAGGTTACACGCGCGTGGGGAATCCGCATCACTTTTTTCGGGCGAGGGTGCCCTGCGAGCGGATTCGGGCCGGATGGCCCTTTCTGCGCGAAGCTGTCCGTCGCGACACTGGTGGCATGGAGCGGTCACGCGAACCGGCGGAGCTCCTGGAGGCCTTCGGGCGCACATCCGACGGCGTCTTCGCCGTGGATCAGCACATGCGCGTCGTCTTCTGGAACCTGGCGGCGGAGCGCGTCTTCGGTGTCGATGAGGCGGCGGCGCTAGGGCGCCGTTGTGACGAGATCGTCGCGGGCTCCGAGACGTCGGGCGCGGTGCTGTGTACGGCCGACTGCCGCGTCATGGGGTGCGCCCACCGCGGGCACGCCGCCGAGACGTACGACCTCATCCGGACGGACGCGGCCGGCCGCAAGCAATGGCTGAACGTGACGATCGCTATCTTGCGGGGTCGGCGGCGGGCGTCGACGCTGGCGGTCCACCTTGTGCGTGACGTGACGGAGCGGCGACGGCTTGAGGAACGCGCGGGCCGCGTCCTGGCTGCCTTACCCATGTCTGATCCCGCATCGGCGATGCCGTCGATCACGAGACGTGAGGCCGAGGTGCTGCGTCTGCTGGTGTGCGGACTCTCGAACGCCAAGATCGCCGAAGCGCTCGGCGTGAGCGCGACAACGATTCGCAACCACATCGAGCATCTGCTGGCGAAGCTCGACGTGCACAGCAAGCTCGAGGCGGTGGTCTTCGGGGCGCAGCGCGGTTTCGTCTGAAGGCTCGTCCGCGAACCAGAAGCCGGCGTGTGCGCTCGGCGGCGAGGGGAGGAGCGCCGGGCCGCAGCGCGATGTTATGCGCCTCGCGGGTGCCGACTCCGGCGGGCCGGACGCCGGCCGGTGAACATGCCGCGCCGGATGATGCCCTCGGCGATGAGCGCGAGCGTCGCGCGACGGTCGCGCTGGCCCTCCGCGAACTTGTCGGCGCCCCATTCGACGGCGAGTTCCTCGCGATAGCGTTCGCTGGTTTCAAGGAAGGCGCGCGTAGTCCGGGTGAATGAGGGCGTGACGTCGCGCTCGCGGACCTCAGTAAACCCGGCGGAACGCAGCAGATCCTCCATGGCGCGCCTCTCCGCCGCTCCCGGCCCACGGGCACGCGAGGCGCGCCGGTAGTCGCGGGGGCTAACGCCGGGCACGATGTAGATCGTCGTGAACGCGATGCGGCCGCCGGGCCTGAGGAGGTCGAAGCAGGCCCTCAACACGGAGAGCTTGGCACGCAGTCAACACAGGACGTCGGTGTGGACGACGGCGTCGAAGCTTTCAGGACGGAACGGGAGGTGGAGGGCGCTGGCGGCGGCGAAACCCGTGCGGTGCTGGACGCGCTCGCGGGCCGCGCGGTGGAGCGCGGAGCGCAGGCTGGCGAGTGGGAGGTCGGTGCCGGTGACGGTGCAGCCCGTGGTGCGCGCCAGAAAGATGCCAGGATGGCCGCGGCCGCAGCCGATATCAAGGAGCCGCTGGCCGCGAGCCAGCCGCAACCGGCGCGCCAACTGCGCCGCCTGGGAGACGGTGGTGTATCCGTTGCAACCGACGTTGCCGCCAATGGCAGCGCGCTCGACGATGCGGTCGGCTGTTGATCCGCGGCGACCGTAGCGAGGCGTAAAGCGATCGATGGTGCGAGATTCTTCGGTGGTGGTGCGACGCACGGCGTGGGTCACCTCTGACGGGAGTGTAGCGCGCGTGATCCTCGCGTTCGTTGCCGGCGGCGCAGGCTACGGGATGCACAGCCGCTATTCGTAGTCGAGTACGAACGCCGTAAGCTCCGCGGGCAGGCTCGCCCGCACGATGCGGATATCGGTGGCGCCCACGCGTCGCACGGTCTTTCCGGCCAGGAACGGGTCAGCGCTCTCCTTCAAGAAGGTCGCCTTGGCGGTCTTGTAATGCATCGGGAACACCATCTTCGGTCCGATCTGCGAGGTCACCTCGGTCGCGGCCTCCGGGCCGATGCTGAAGTTACCCCCGGTCGGCACCATCAGTACGTCCACCGCACCCAGCGCGGCCAGTTGTGCGTCATCCAGCGTGTGGCCCAAGTCACCCAGATGCGCGAAGCGAAGCCCCGCCGTGTCGAACACGAACATCGCGTTACGGCCCAGGAGCGCACCCTGCTGGTCGTCGTGATACGCACGGACCGTCTTGATGCGCACGTCGCCGATCGTCTGATCGATGTCCGTCCACCCATCCGCTGTGAGGCCTCGCATAGCACGTACCGGGGCGGCGGCGAGCGCATCGTTGTTGTGGTCCGGGTGCTCATGCGTGATGGTGACCGCGTCCGCAGTCAACGGCGGTGGAAGCGTGTAGCCGATGTCGTGGAACGGATCCAGCAGAATCCTTGTCCCGGCCGGGCTTGTGAGCAGGAACATCGACTGACCGAACCAGCGCAGGCCGGCCGCGCCGTTGTCCCGGCCGGCATCTACCGTCGGCGTCGCGCGGCCCTTCGTAGCGCCGAGGGAGGCGCCTCGCGGCGCGGCGGCATCGTCCCCGCAGGCCGCTGCTACGTAGGCAGCGGCGCCGGCTGCTGTCAGGGTGATGAATGTTCGCCGGGAGATGTTGCGCATGTTCATTCTTCGGCAGGCTGTCGATCGCGTGTCTCGTCGCTGTCCGGTGCGACGGTTCACTGTGTGGACTTCGCGAGCCGCGGCCCATGCGGAGTGTACTGCAGCGCGGCCGGCGAGCTCCACCGGCACGGTGGAACGGGTCGCACGGCTCAGGATAAGGGCTCCTTCGCGCGTCAGCGTGCTGCCGCCGGCCGCCGCCGCCACATACGCGTCTTCACGCTGGGCCGCGTATGGCGCGGCCCGCTATTGTACGATCAGTCTACTTCAGGAAGCGGGAGCGCCAGCTGGCTGGCGCGGGGATGTAATGAAGCGCGCCGCTGTGTTGCTCGCCCTGACGGCGCTCGCCGGCGTGTCGAACGCGCCGATGCGAAACGGGACGGCGGCGGCGGCCGGCGGCAGCACGCTGACGCGCGAGGAGGATCCGGTGGTGCTTACGGGAGCGGACGTGCCGTCGCTTGCGGGCATCGCGCCCGGCGACCTCGTGGCGTTTCGCTACGACACCGCGTGGGTGCAGATCCCCGTGCAGGTGGACGAGCGGGACGTCAAGACCTTCGGCACGATCTACAACAACCCGCCCGCGAGCACGATCACGGCGTTGCAGTACACCGACGCGGGCACGTTCACCGGACCGGATTCCAACACGACGCTGGATGCCAACGACGAGATCGCGTTCATGGCTCAGGACGCGGGCGGCGTACCGCCGGTGTTTTCGACGCCAGGGGCTGTGATTCCGGGCAGCGGCGTGCGGATCAGCGTGAGCGAACCGCTCGCGGTGGGACAGACGGGGTACGTGTACCTCTTTCGGCACGACGGCTCGCTGGACCCCGGCGCCGGGCAGGCGTACGTGATGTACACCTTCAACCTGTTGTCAGGCGGGTACAAGACGACGTACACGCTCGGCGACACGCATCCCCTGCTTCTCGGCAATCCGGAGAACTCTACGGTTGTCACGCCGAACTATTCGTATCACTTCGGCGACCGCTGGCAAGAAGATGAGATGCGGGTCAGCGTGGGCGGCGCGACGAACGTCGACATTCTCGACCGGCACAAGGCGCTGTTTGCGCCCGGAATTTGCGGCCGATCCGAAGACACGTTCGACGGTTACATCAATACGCTGCCGATCGAGGGCGCGTTCGTGGTCAACAAGAGCGGGCCGGTACGCGCGATACGTTCGTACGTGGGCGCGAACAGCGGGCCGCTCACGGAGCGCGAGCACATCTTCTACGCGCGGCGACAGGACATCCGCACCTACCTGCGCGTGCACGCCATCCCCAGCGTCATGGACTTCATCGACTACAGCCCGGCGGCCAGCGGGATGACCTACTACAACAATCTCAATACGGGCGGCGTCAGCATCGACGGCGTACCAGACAGCGTGACGGCCGGGCCGATCCAGTGGCAGATGGCGACGGGCGCGCAGGGGACCGTGGTGCAGACAGCAGCGTTCGCGACGAACATCGCGGGGTTTGCCTATACGTCGTACTACCTGGATACGTCGGCGCCGCCGGCGTTGACAGGTTCGGAGGCGCAGTGCACGGGTGACGGATCCGCCTACGGATCGAGCGGCGTCTGGGTGACTCCGCCCCCGCCGGGAATCCCGTGCACGGATCCAGGGATGGGTTTGTACGAACTTCCTGAACGTCACCAACACGCTGTACTACGAGGCGCCGGGGGCGAGCGTCGCGATAGCGCAGGCGCTGAACGATGCGGCGAAGTCGCCGCTGACCTATGTGGTCGAGGCGTACGCGCCGCCAAGCGTCGGCGGTGTGGCAGAGCTTCCGCGGCTAACGGCGGGCGACGTCGTGACGAGCAGCGACGTGCGGAACTGGCGCTGGATCGCTTTGGTGACGATGGTACTGGCGATCATCGCGCTCGCGGCGGCCGGGCGTCTGTGGCGACGGGCGTAGTGGCCACGAACCTCACCCCGGCCTCCGGCCACCCCTCTCCGCCCGGCGGCGAGGGGATCGGTTGCGGATTTGTGCTGAGGTTCGAAGCAGCGGCGTAAGGGGAGGACCAGCGATGTACTCGTTCGTTGTGAGCGTGGAGATCGCCGTGGCTCCGGCGCGCGTGTGGCGGGCGCTGTGCGATCCGGCGGAGGTGGTGCAGTGGGATACAGGCGTCGTCGAGGCGATCGACGCGCCGGCGGACTATCCGCAGGCGGGGCAGCTAGTGCGGTGGCGGTATACGAACGGGCCGTATCGCACGCTACTCGATCGGCCGCAGGAGGTCGTACCGGAGCGGACGCTGCGTTCGTTGATCAACGTCGGGCCGACGGAGATGGACGAGACGTACACGCTGCTGGTGATCGACGGCGGCACGCGGCTGACGGCGCGGATGCTGGTACGGGTGCGGTGGCCGATCGTGGGCGTGATTGCCGGGCGGCTGGTGTTCGGGCCGGCGACACGGCGGGCGGTGACGGCGTCGCTCGCGGCGATCAAGGCGCATTGCGAGCGGTCGCCGGGGTGAGTCGCCGGGTGTAACCACAGAGGCACAGAGGGCCGGCTAGGGTTGCGCGGCTTTGGGCTACGCACAACACGGGCGCGCCGCCGCCGCGCGCCGCTACGGGCTCGGATGCAAGGGGACGAGCGTGTTGTCCTGGAACTCGGCGGCGTAGGGGTTGCTGGAGGCTCGGATCTTCGCGGCGTAGGGGTCGTTTGACGCGAAGGTTTGCAGCGTCACTTCGGGATTCCAGATCGTCCGGCCGAGGGCGGGCATGACGTAGAAGTTGTCGAGCGGGTGCGTGAGGCGGCCGCCGATCACTTCGACGCGCGACCCGGCGGGAACGTCAGGATAGACGCGTTGCAGTTCGTCCTGCAGGTGGCGCCAGTCGGCCGTAACGCGGCGCCAGGGCTCGTTTTGCAGATGCGTCTGCCACGCGTACCAGGGCGTGAGGCACGTAAGCAGGACCACGAAGACGATGCCGGGCAAGGCGCCGTGCGCTCGGCGCGCATACGGCTCGCAGGCGAGCGCGCACGCGGCCGCTGCGATGGCGAACCCGGGCGTCGCGAGGTAGGTGAAGCGGTTGGCGGTGTGATCGGCCACGAAGATGTGCGGGATGATCGCCAGCGCCATCCAGAGTGCGCCGACGCGTCCGATGGCTGAGCCCCTCAGCAGCAGCGCGCCGGCGGCGGCGATCAGCGCGGTCGATGCGTACAGGTGCGGCGCATCGATGTAGAACGGAGGCTCGAGGCCGATGGGGTACAGCAGGCGCCCGGCGTAGATCAGGAAGACGCGCGGCGCGTTGTCGAGACTGTAGACGCTGGACGCCTCCGTGCAGTCGCATGTGGCCACCGCGAGCGCCACGACGCAGCCGAGCGCGGCGAATGGGAGCGCGCGCACCCCGGCGCGAAGAGCGCGGCCGCGCGGCTCCTCGTCGAACAGCACGAAGGCGAGGGCGAACACCGGGAACATGACGGCCATGGACTCGTTCGACATCAGGGCGAAGATGTAGGCGAACATCGCCGCCAGCCACCAGCGTCTCGCGATCTGGGGGCTGCGGGCGCGGGAGCACTCGAAGACAGCGTTGAGTCCGCCGACGAGGAAGAAGGCGGCGGCCACGTGCGGCATGATCGCTACCTGGCCGAGCGCACCAGCGTACGCCGGGTGCAGGCCGAAGACCAGCGCGGCGGCGAATCCGGCCCCGGCGCGGCCGGTGCTACGCGCGACGATGCGAAAGATGAGCCCGACCGTGCTGAGGTGGAACGCGAGCAATGCGATGTGCAGAGGCAGCGGCGTCATGCCGAAGAGCCTGTAGTTGGCGAGGTACAGCCAGCCGGGGATAACGCGCCAGTTCGGCGTGAGATCGCGCGCCAGCGCGAGGCGCCACAGGTACTCCCATGTGCCGTTCTTCGCTGCCTCGCCGAACGGCACGTAATCGTCCTGATAGAAGTAGAAGCTCAGAGTGCGCGCTTGCGCGGCGAACGTCGCGGCCAGCGCCAGCGGCAGGAGCAGGCGGCTGCCGGCGATGCGCGGCGCGGCGCGGCGCAAGGGGCGATCGTTCGTGTCACTCACCGGCGGCAGCGCCGTAGAGACGGACGAGTTCGCCGCCACGATACTCAGCGACATATGGACTCTGCGAGGCGAGCGCGAGCTGGGCGGGGAGCGAGCCGGGCTCGTAGTCCTGCAGGGAGACGCCCTTGCCCCACGTCGTCTGGGCGAACGCGGGAAGGATGTAGAGTTGGTACTCGTACTTCTGGAACGGGCCACCGATGATCATCACGCGCGTGCCGGACGGCACGTTGGGGAAGACCCGCGTCACGTCTCGATGAAAGCGGCGCCAGTCGCTCGTCGCGTCCGCGAAGTGGCGGTCCTGGTGGACGGTCTGGTAGGCGTACCAGCCGAAGAGCGCCGCCAGGGCCGGCACGCCGGCGAGGGCGAACGCGCGGACGTGACGCGCCGGCACCGCATCGACCAGCATGATCGCCGCCGAGGCGAAGACGAGCGCGAGTCCCGGCGCAGCGAGGTAGAGGTAGCGGCTTGCGGTGAAGTACTGGATGAAGACGTGCGGCGCGATCGCGACGACGATCCAGAGCGCGCCGACGCGGGCGATCCTGGAGCCGAAGGCTGACGTCGCGGCCATGAGCAGCGCGAGCACAGCCGCACCGATCATGTGCGGCACACCGACGGTCGTGGGAAGTTCGAGGCCGACCGGGTAGAGGAGACGGCCGGTGTAGATCAGCGTCTGGTTCCAGACATAGTCGGTGCCCCAGACCGTCGAACCTTCGTTGCAGCCGCAAGCCCAGAACGACAGCGCCGTCGCCAGCCCCAGCAGGGCGAACGGCATCGTGCGCAGCGTCGCGCGCATGAGTCTTCGTTGCGGACGCGCGTCGAAGCTAAGCGCCGCCACGCCGAACACCGGGAACATGATCGCCATGCCCTCGTGCGATGCGAGCGCGAGCACGAATGCCGCGACGCCGGCCGCAAGCCAGGCGTGCGCTGCGCCATGACGTTCGGCACGTGAGCACTCGATGACGGCCGTGAGCGTCACGAGCAGGAAGAATACGGTCATCACCTGCGTCGCCGTGGTGACCTGCGAGAGCGCGCCGACGTACGCGGGGTTGAGTCCGAAGACGAGTGCGCCGGCGCAAGCGGCCCAGGCGCGCCCGCCGGCGCGCCAGATCAGGCAATAGAGCAATGCCACGCTGCCGGCGTGCATCGCAAGCATGACGATGCGCACGGGCAGCGGATTCATGCCTGCGATGTCGTACGACGCGAGGTAGAGTAGCCCCGGAAGCGGCCGCCAGTTCGGCGTGAGGTCGGTGGCCGTCAGGAGGCGCCAGACATAGTCGCGGTGTCCGTGGACGACGATCTCGGAGAACGGGACGTAGTCGTCGAAGTAGAAGTAATAGGTGACCGTCGTGAGCTGGAGCGCGAGCGTGGCGACGATGGCCAGCGACAGGAGCACGGCGTGTGGCGCGAGCGCACGTCGGACGCCTGCGGGCGGTCGAAGAGTGGCCGCGGGAGCGCGGTGGGCGGCGGGGGCTGGCTTTGGGGTTGCGAGAGTCATGCGGGGTCGATTATACCGGCGCGCTCCGAAACGGCGTCCTCGACGATGCGCCCGCTTCGGCTATGCGCGCTGCTCGGGATAGCCGCGGGCAGCGATAGGCCAGACTTCGACGACGTCTGGGCCATCGACCGCGTAAAGGACGTCGTGCAGGTTGATGGTGGGATCGACGTGCGACGGCCAGAGCTCGATGCGGTCGCCGACGGCGACGGTGCTGTCCGGGGGGAGCGCGATGGTGGCGTGCTCGTCACTGAGGAAGAGAAGTTGCGCGCCATCGACGCCCTTCACGGAAGGATTGCCGTGGTCGACGGCGCAGGCCTTCAGCCCCGTGTCGCTCGCGCACTGTTCGAGGCGTGGGCGGCTGAGGACGGTGCCGAGGATGCTAAACGCCTGCTCGAACGGGATATCGAGCTTGGCGTAGGCGGTGTCCATGAGAACGTACGAGCCTGCCTGGACCTCAGTGATGCCCTGCATGTCGCCGGTGATGTCGTAGGAGCCGGTGCCGCCGGCGCTGACGATATCGCACCGCAAGCCGGCGTCGCGGATCATCCGCACGGTCGAGAGGAGCCGGTCGATGGCCCTGGACACTCTCTGCTCGCGGTTGGCGCGATCCTCGATGCTGACGACGTGGCCCTCGTAGCTCATGACGCCGCGCAGGACGACGCCGGCGGTCGCATCGACGCGCTTCGCCAGCGCCAGCGACGGTTCGCCCGGCGCGACACCGCATCGAGGCATGCCAACGTTGACATCGACGACGACGCCAACCGTCGTGCCCGCGGCGCGCGCGGCGGAGGCGATGTCGTCGAGGCCATACTCGGAGTCGACGGCGACGATGATGTCGGTCCCGGCGGCGGCGAGCTGCGCGACGCGCGCCGCCTTGCCGGGGCCGATGACCTCGTTGGCGATGAGGATCTGTTCGCAGAGGCGCTCGCGCGCCACGACTTCCGCCTCACCAACGGTGGCGCAGGTGAGGCCTGTGCAGGAGCCGGCGGCGAGCTGGCGGCGAGCGATGGCGGGCGTCTTGTGGGCCTTGAAATGAGGGCGCAGCTTGCTGCTGCGGCCACCGAAGAAGTCTGCCATACGCTTGATGTTGCGCTCCATGGCCGGCAGGTCGACGATGAGCGCGGGCGTGGGGATGTCGTGCAGCTTCATCTGCTGCGATGATAGCGGGGCGCTGTGGCTGGCGCGACGACCTCACCCTCGCCACGGCGAGCGAAGCCGGCCTGTCTCCGTCGGCGACTCTGCGATCGGCCAGCGGGCTCCGCCCGGCGGCGAGGGATGCCGGTCTAGCGAGCCAGATTCTCGCGTCGCAGGATGATCATCTTGTAGGGGCAGGGCGAGCCCTGCCCGCGTGTAGGCACGGCTCGTCGCAGGCGATGACGGGCGGCCAGGCGGGGCCGCCCCTACACGGACGCGGTCTATCGGCCGGGGTTCTCGCGCTGCTCCAGCCGCAGCACCTACGCGCCCTCGTCTCGTACGGCGACTCCAGGGTCTCCTGCGGCGACTCTACGACCGCCCACTGCACTGCGTACAGGCGGATCGGCTCGTCGAAGCCCTTGAGGCCGACGGCGCCCCGGTCGGCGAAGGTGAAGCCCTTGCCGGCGGCGAGTTGGCGGACGACATCCGTCACGAGGATGTCGCCGGCGCCGGCCGCTGCCGCCGCCCGGGACGCGAGGATGACGCACGAACCGAAGAGATCGCCCGCTTCGGCGAGGGGCTCCCCGGCGTTGAGGCCGGCGCGGACCTGGAGCCGCTCGCCCCCGATGTCCTGTCGCGCGAACGCGCGCTGCAACGCGACGGAGCAGGCCAGCGCCATGTGCGCCGACTCGAACGACGCCATGAACGCGTCGCCCATCGTCTTCACCTCAGCGCCGCCGTGCTCCTTCAAGAGGTCACGCGTCAGGCGCTCGTGTTCGCGCAGCACGTCTCGGCCCTGCTCATCACCCAGGCGCTGCATCACCTCCGTGTGGCCGACGAGGTCCGTGAAGAGGATGGTCTTCACACCGGCGCCCGCCGCAATCGCGGCGAGTTGGGGCAGTTCGCTCTGCTCGTTCTGGGCGATGAACTCGTGTACCGCCGCCGCGGCGATCTCGCCGCCATAGGTATCGCGTGCTCGCGCCGGAACCGCGAGGATCTGCGCCCGGGGGCTGTCACCCGCGAGGTCTCCAGCGAAGCGGCTCGCCGCAACATTGCCGGCCTCGTGCAGAAGCAGCAGCGGCGCGGCCGTCCGCAGGCCGCTCGGCCAGCGCCTCGCGACCACCATCTCATCCCACGCGCGCCACGTCTCTGGGGTGTACGTCGCGCGCATGAGCGCGCTCCGCGCCTCGTCGTTCGCGACGCTCCACCCTGCCATGAGCCGGGCCCGGATCTCGGTGTAGAGTTCCCAGTCTTCGTCCATCAGGAAGTCAAGCTTGCGTATCCGCCTGAGGAAGACGCTGGCGCGATTGAGGCCGAGCACCCAACATGCAACGTGGCTGACGCGCTCAGGATAGAGCAGCATGAACTCCTGCGGTACGACGCCGCCCAGTGGTGAGAGGAAGAGTGAGAAGGTCGCGACGCCGGCCGCGTCGCAGACGGCCTGCAGATCGCGGGTGGCAGCGGCATCGGAGAAGTCCGGCGCGCCGCGCTACGACATGCCGAGGCCGCGAGATTCGTAGCGAATGACAGTCGCGCGCCGCGCGAGCTGCTCGTACTCCACACGGCCGCCCGCAACTTCCCATTCGAGCTGCAGGTGACTTCCCGAGCCGCCTCGGGGCGGTACGACGAGCGGCGGGCCGTCGCCGAAGATGGTGTAGGCGATGCGCACGCCGTCCGAGGTGACGGCGTAGCGGACGCGTGGCTCGATGGTCATGTGTCCTGGCTCCTACGGCGAACCGCGCGCGGGCGCGGGCGCGGGCACGGCGCGCCGTGCCCCTACAAGATGATCCACTCCTACGGCGACTCTGCGACCGGCGACCGGTCGGCGCGCCAGCGCACTTCATACAGGCGCACGGCGTCGTCGATGCCTTTGAGCGCGTGCCCGCCGCGATCGATGAAGCGCACGCCGGCCGACGTGCGGGCGAGGTCGCGGACGGTCGTGGAGACGAGGATCTCGCCGGGCGCGGAGGCGGCGCAGACACGGGAGGCGATATTCACGGCGCCGCCGTAGACGTTGCCCGCCTCGTGGATGACGTCCCCGGCGTGGAGGCCGGCGTGGAGCTGCAGGTCGCACTCCTCGCTGAGCTCCACGCAACGCCGGGCCGCCTCGATGGCCGGCGCGGCGGAGTCGAACACGGCCATCAGGCCATCGCCCAGCACCTTGCCGTCGACCGGCGCGCCGCCGGCATCCTGGATGGCTGCGCGCATCCACTCGTCGAGCGCACGGCCCTTGCCGCGGTACGCCTCGTCGCCCATCCGCTCGGTGAGGCCGGTGGAGTCGACGACGTCCATGAAGAGGACGACGGCCATGCCGCGTGCGCGAGGCGTGTCCGGCACGGCGGGCACATCGTCCCCCTCGGCGAGGAACCTCTCGATCACGTCCGCGGCATTGATCCATTCCTTCGCACTCCCCGTCACCATGACGACGCGGGCGTCGCGGATGCGGGCGCCAAGCTGGCGCAGCATGTCGCCGCTCGGCACCGGCATGTCGTCCCTGCCGATGACGAGCGTGCGGGCGGCGACCTTGTCCACGAACGCGCTCGCGTTGTAGGTGGGCGTCGCCGCCGTGAAGGCGCGCACCAGCTCGGGCGTTGTTGCCTCACGGAAAAACTCGGCCAGCCGGCCGCCGTTCGGGTCCCATCCGAACATCGTCAGCGCCATCAGCGACAGGTAGGAGTCCCAGTCCTCGCGGAGGAGCGCGCCAAGCGCACGCATGCGCGGGATGCGCCCCATCTCCGCCGCGCGGGCGTAGGTTTCCCGCAGCACCAGGCTCGTCACGCGCTCCGGGTGCTCCGCGGCGTACTTGATGACGATGGGACCGGACATCCCGGCCCCGTACAACGCGAAGCGCGGCCACCCCAACCGCTCAACCACCGCGTTGAGATCGAACGTCAGTGCGTCCATCGAGAAGTCTTCGATGTGCCTCTCGGAGAGTCCGCAGCCCCGGAAGTCGAATTCCGCGACGCGCCGTGTCTCGGAACGCGGGCGACTAGGCCAGAGCCCCTGCCAGTGCGACTCCCGGACATGCGAAAGCGGCGGCGCCAGCGCCGAGATCACGGGCACGCCAGATCCCGCGCCATCGATGATGTAGGCGATGCTGACGCCGTCGGTTGTCGTGCAGTACTGGATCTGCTGGTCGGTCACCGCGAAAGTATGCGCGATCGGTGGTGCGGGAGCCACGGAACAGCTGGGGGACGACCGCGCGTCGGATCATGATGTAGGGGCACGCGGTGGCGTGCCCTCGTGTGCGCACGGACGTCCGTCGCACGCACCGGCGGGCGGCCGCGCGGGGCCGCCCCTATAACGAATGCTCGCGGCGGGGCGCGGGCACGCCGCCGCGTGCCCCTACGACGAACGTTTGTACCCAGGGGCCGGCACGGCGCGCCGTGCCCCTACATGGGGTTCTCGTCGTGCGCGAGGCGGAGCTGCCAGAGGCGCACCGGTTCCTCGAAGCCGCGCAAGACTGTTTCGCCGCGGTCGGCGAAGAGGAAGCCCTTGCCAGCGACGAGCTGTCGCACGAGGTCCGAGACGAGCACTTCGCCGCCCTGTGCTTGGCCCATGATGCGCGCGGCCATCGTCACCGCGGTGCCGAAGAGGTCCGATTGCCCGCCCGGATGCTCCTCCGCGATCGGCTCTCCCGCGTTGACGCCGATGCGCACGCGCAGGGCGTGCTCCGACGCGGCGTCTCGTTTCGCGAACGCCTGCTGCAGCGCGATGGCGCACTCCAGCGCCTTCGCGGCCGACCCGAAGGACGCCATGAAGCCGTCGCCGGTGTGCTTCACCTCGGTGCCGCCGTGGCCCGAGAGCTGTGCGCGGGTGATCGCCTCGTGCTCGCGCAACAGCGCCCGCCAGCGCTCGTCGCCGACGCGCTGCAGCAGCTCGGTGTTGGCTTCGATGTCGGTGAAGAGGATCGTGCGGAAGGCGTACGCTGTCGTTGTTCGCGAGGCCTCCGGTGCGGCCGGCACGCCGATGAACTCGTCAACGGCGGCTCGGACCGCGTCGTCGATTCGCTCGACGGTCATCAGGCGCGCGCCCGGGATCTTGCTCGCGAGTTGGCGTGAGAGTTCTTCCACGCTGAAGGGCGAACTCTTTTCGTGTTGGATGAGCGTTGGACAGGTGATCTCGCCGAGCAGGTTGCTGACATCGATCCGCCGCGACTCTTCGCGGTAGAGGACGAGCACCTCCGGGGACACCGCGTCCCGGAATGCGTTGGCCAGGCCCTCTACGGCCTCCGGCGTGGCGTTTGCGAGAACGAAACGCGCCGCCGTGTGCGTGTAGAACGTCCACTCGTCGGTGGCCATCGGCTCGATCGAGGCGAGCGCCCGCATGATAGGCGCGCGCTGATAGTACGCGGTGCCCTGAGCATAGGAGTTGCTCAGGATGAGGTGCGAGACGCGTGCAGGATGCCGGGCCTGATACGCGATGGCGGACGGCCCCCCGTGTGCCGCGCCGTACAGGACGAATCGGTCGAGGCGGAGGTGGTCGACGACCGCTTCCAGGTCGAGGAGGCGCGTCTCCAGCGAAACCTGATGGATGTCTCGCTGCGATGCGCCCGTGCCGCGGCTGTCCAGGATGATCGTATCCCGGCCAGGCGTGGGCGCCTCGAGGTAACGCGAGTACAGTCCGATGTTCGACCAGATGTTCGGCGACCTCACGAACGGCACGCCGGAACCGGCGCGCACGTAGGCGATGCTGACGCCGTCGCTGGTCGTGCAGTACTGGATCTGCGGTTCCATGGCGGAAGTATGCGCGATCGGTCGTGCGGGAGCCACGGAATGGCGTTGGGGCGGGCGCGGGCACGCCGCGGAGGCTGTCTCAATACGCGGTTGTTATGGCGTGACGCGATGAGTGCAGCGACCTTCGCCAGTGCTGTCAGATGGAATCGTTCGATGAGCCGAATGCGCGGGCTCACTCCGCTGGGTGCAGGATGCCCTGTCGCCAAGAGCGGCACAGCGCCCGCAGGTTGAAGGCGGTCAGCAGGAGCGTCCACTCCGCGACGACGTTGCGCAGGCCGCGCAGCAGGAAGCGGCGCCCGCCCTGCTGCTCCTTCACCACCGAGAAGACCGGCTCGATGAGCACCTGCCGCCCCGCGTAGAGCGCGACGGCAGCATCCGTGTGCATGTGCGCGCGGTGCTGGCGTAACAGCGCGTCATGCACACCGATCTCCAGCGTCCGTCCGTGTCGCCCGTTACGTGTGCAGATGCCAAACGCCGGACAGGCGCGGCACAACGCGGAGCGTGCCCGGTAGCGCCGCACGCTGTCGCCGTGACGGTCGTGACGTGTCCCGGAGAAGCTGAGGGTCTGTCCTTCCGGGCACGTGTAGCTGTCGCTCGTCGCGTCGTAGACAAAGGCATCCTTGTGGTACGGCTGGCTGCGCGCCCGCTCGTGCGGGTCAGGGATCAATAGCGTCTGGCCGCGCACCGCGCCGGCCGCAAGATTCGCGCCCGCGTGGTAGCCGCTGTCCGCCAGGGTCGTGGCACCGGCTTCGCCGGTGTTCGCCGCCGCCGCTGCCAGCATGGGCACCAGTTGTTCCTGGTCGTTCCCCTGCCCGATGCCGACCGCCGTCACGAGCTGGCCGTGGCCAGTCGTAAGGGGCGATGCCATCGCTTGCGCGTTGTACCCGGTGACATAGCCGTCGGCCGCCTTCAGCGTGCGCGCATCGGCGTCCGTCAGGTTCAGTCGCCGCGGCCCGTCCACCTCGTCGATCTGCGCGAGGCCTGCGGCACGCGGTCGCGGAGCGCCTGCGCCTGCGTGAGCACCCGCGGCAGCCGCGCTGCGACGGGCGTCTCGTCCGTCGCGTTCTGCGCTTCCAGGTCGGCGATCGCCCCGTCGGTGCGGGCGAGGAGGCGAGTCAGCATCGTGGCATCGCCCGCGCGCCAGCGCGAGGCGTTGGCGGCGATCTTGCTGCCGTCGACCGCCTGCACGGCGAGCTCCACCAGTCCGGCATGTACCGCTGTGCGCACCGTGCGCCGCAGCAGGCCGCGCATCCCCTCGCGGTGCGCCTGGTAGAAGCGCCACAGCGTGTTGTGGTCCGGTTGCTATGCGCCCGTGAGCCAGAGGTACGGGAGGTCTTTGCGGCAGGCGGCTTCCAGCTTGCGTGAGGAGCGCACGCCGCTCATGAACCCGTAGAGCCAGACGCTGAGCAGGAGCCCGAGATGGTACGCCGGCGCCGCGGGCGTCACCGTCGGCGTCGATCGTCAACTCCGCCCACCCCTGTGGGTCGATGGCATCGACGAAGGCCGCTACGAAGCGCGCCGGATGATCAGCGGCTACGGCGTCATCGAGCGATGGGAGCAAGAGCCAAGCCTGATCGCGCGTGTACTGTCGGCCCGGCATAGGGCCTCCTTGCCACTCCCTCAGTCTAGCGATCAACGCGGATTATGAGACAGCCTCCGCGCCGTGCCCCTACCGTACGGGCGAGGCGCCCGCGCTTCATTGAAGGCGGACAGAGCTTGGCGCGCTTCGCATGTTTGGCGCGAGTTCTCTCCAGCGTCCATTCCCTCATCTGTGGCATCTGTGAAATCTGCCGTGCGTCCGTCGAGTTTGGGGGAAGATTTGGCCCGGGCGTTTCCGCCCGGGCCATTTCCGTCTTTGTCGCCAGGCCTGCGCCCGGCCTCCGCCCCCGAGGGACCGCTATCAGGACGCCCTCGAGGTGCTGCGGACGCTGGAAGGCACGCAGGCCTCACAACTATGGTCGCTCATCCGCATCACCTCCTTTCCTGCGGGCATGGTATCAATCGGGCGCGTCGGCCGTCAACGAGAAGGGCGCGGCTCGCATTCGCTATACTGTCGGGAGGTTCGCTCACAGCGGGCGGACCAAACGGGGACGAAAGGGCTCGACAGGGGTCGTCGGATCTGAGTTGCAGGCGGAGGGCGGCCATCGATCTCCATAATCGTGGTGGCCAAAACATAAACGGCGAACGACAACTCGCCCTCGCTGCCTAGGCAGTGACGTTCATCCCTGACTACCCCCGGCGGGATGGGAATGAGCGACGATTCGTCCGGGGCGCTGCGCGCGCGATACCGATAACGCGCGCCTAAGACCATCGGCTGGCCCCGTCCGGCCGGGCCCGCAGCGGGCGGCCGGGGCGAGATCAAGCTGACGGGATAAGCCTGTAGCAGACTCAGGGCGCCGGTCACCTGGACGGGGAGTTCAATTCTCCCCCGTCTCCACCA
>CAYQZE010000067.1:0-11141 GCA_964421985.1 uncultured Dehalococcoidia bacterium
CCGAAATTAGATTCGGGAAGGGCCCTGTTGTGTGGTAGAATGAGGGTGATGCGGACACCCTCAGGAGCCGCCCGTTGAAGGCCCGGCGACACGGACGTTGCCACGGGTCTTTTCGATCCGGAATTTCTCCAACACGCACAAACTTGGGGCAAACAACGACATGGTGAGCAAGCCGAAAGACGCGCCGACGCCGAAGCGCGGCAAGCAGGCCGATTCGTACACGGCGTCGGACATCCAGGTGCTGGAGGGGTTGGAGGCGGTGCGCCGGCGCCCCGGCATGTACATCGGCACGACGGATCAGCGCGGGCTGCACCACCTGGTGTTCGAGATCGTCGACAACTCGGTCGACGAGGCGATGGCCGGGTTCTGCAGCAGGATCGATATCGCTATCGAGACCGACGGCTGGGTGACGGTGCGCGATGACGGGCGCGGCATCCCCATCGACAAGCACAAGACGACAGGGAAGTCGGCCCTGGAAACGATCATGACCGTGCTGCATGCCGGCGGCAAGTTCGGCGGCGGCGCCTACAAGGTATCGGGCGGTCTGCACGGCGTCGGCGCCTCGGTGGTCAACGCGCTCTCGCGCAAGCTCTACGTCGAGGTGCACCGCGACGGCAAGGTCTACCGCCAGGACTACGAGCGCGGCCTACCGAAAGGCGCGCTGAAGACGACGGCCGAGGCGAAGCAGACTCAGACCGGCACGACCACCGGATGGCTGCCGGACGACGAGATCTTCGACGCCATCGACCATGACTTCGAGCCGCTGCTCCAGCGCTTCCGGGAGATGGCGTACCTGACGAAGGGCATCTGGATCCGCTTCGAGGACAAGCGTGCCGAGCGTGAACGCGAGGTCAACTTCTGCTTCGAGGGCGGCGTCGCGAGCTTCGTGCGTCACGTGAACAAGGGCCGCAACACGCTGACCACGCGCCCGATCTACATCGAGAAGACCGTCGACACGACGCAGGTGGAAGCGGCGCTCCAGTACAACGACGGCTTCTCGCAGGCCGAGTTCAGTTTCGCGAACACGATCAACACGATCGATGGCGGGTCGCACCTGACGGGCTTCCGGTCGGCGTTGACGCGCGTGCTGAACGACTACGCCCGCAAGCAGAAGTTCCTGAAGGATGACGACGCGAACCTCAGCGGCGACGACGTACGCGAGGGGTTGGTGGCCGTGATCAGCGTCAAGCTGCCCGAACCGCAGTTCGAGGGGCAGACGAAGACCCGGCTCGGCAACGCCGAGGTCAAGACCCACGTCGAAAGCGCCGTAGCCGAAGGGCTGATGCAGTACCTCGAAGAGCACCCATCCGACGGCCGGCGGATCATCGAGAAGGGGATCATGGCGGCGCGGGCGCGCGAGGCGGCGCGGAAGGCCCGCGACCTCGTCGTTCGAAAAGGCCTCCTGGACGGCACGATGCTGCCCGGGAAGCTCGCGGATTGCTCCGAGCGGGACCCGTACCAATGCGAGCTGTACCTCGTGGAGGGCATCAGCGCCGGCGGCACGGCGAAGAGCGGCCGCGATCGCCGCACACAGGCCATCCTGCCGCTGCGAGGAAAGATCCTCAACGTCGAGAAGGCGCGCATGGAGAAGATGCTGGCGCACGAGGAGATCCGTTGTCTGATCACAGCGCTGGGTACGGGCTTCGGCGAAACGCTCAACATGGAGAAGCTGCGATACCGCCGCGTGATCATCATGGCGGACGCCGACGTGGACGGCTCGCACATCCGGACGCTGCTGCTGACGTTCTTCTTCCGCTACATGCGGCAACTCATCGATGAGGGCTGCCTGTACATCGCGCAGCCCCCGCTGTACCGCATTCAGGTGGGCCGGCAGCACACGTGGATCTACAGCGACCAGGAACGCGACCAGCACCTGTCGAAGGTGAAGGATGGGCAGAAGGCCCACGTCCAGCGCTACAAGGGCCTCGGCGAGATGAACCCGGAGCAGCTCTGGGAGACGACGCTGGATCCGGAGAAGCGGACGATGCTCAAGGTAAACATCGATGACGCCATGAAGGCCGAGGAAATTTTCTCGACGCTCATGGGCGACGAAGTAGCGCCGCGCAAGAAGTGGATCCAGGGCCACGCGACGCAGGTGAAGAACCTGGACATCTAGTCGTTCGGTCTTTCAGCCGTTCAGTAGGGCACGCGGTGGCGTGCCCTCGCCCATAACGAATGCCCCGGCTGTGTACCCGAGCGCGGTGGCGTGCCCTCGCCCCCCGCACAGTGCCCCCGCTGTGTCGGGGCGGCCCCGTGTGGCCGCCCGTGCGCGCGCATCACGTCGGTCGTGCGCGCAGTCCGCCCGTCGCCTGTGTGATGCGGCGATCCGTGCATGGCCGCGATGCGGCTTCGTCCGAACCACACGCGCTGCTTGCCGTGATACGCCGTCTCATTTAGCATGAGACGGCGTATCAATTCGGAGCATCGGAACGTGTCCGACATCGACCTCATCATCGAGCGGCTTGAGCTACGAGGGCACCGGATCACCGGCAGCCGGCGGCGGGTGCTGGACGCCGTGTTGGCGCAGCCGGCACATTTCTCCGTCGACGATGTGCTGCACATCACGCGCAAGGTTGGCCGCGCGACGGTGTTCCGCACGATGAAGATCCTGCTCGACCTCAACATCGTCTGCCGGGTGATCCTGGACGACGGCGCGATGCACTATCGCGTGAGCACACGCGGGCACCATCACCATCTCGTCTGCATCGATTGCGGCCGCGTCGAGGACTTCAGCCAATGCGACGTACAGTCGCTGACGCGCGATCTTGCGGCTGCCACCGGCTACGAGATCGAGCGGCATTGGCTGGAAGTGTACGGTCGCTGCCAGGCGTGCCGCCTGATGAAGAGAGAGGCAACCGCTGTTGGGTGAGGTTGCTCGCAGCACGATGCCCGCCACCGACGTCGCGCTCCACGCGCGGTGCCTGCTGCTGCGGGACGTCACGATCGCCTACGGCCGCCGCGTCATCCTCAGCCACGTCGACGCGGACATCCCGCGAAGCCAGGTCGTGAGCATCGTCGGGCCGAACGGCTCCGGCAAGAGCACGCTGCTCAAGGCCATCGCTGGGCTGATCCCGCTCGCGGCCGGCGAGATCACGCTGTTCGACGAGCCGATCTCACATGTCCGTAGCAAGGTCGCGTACGTGCCGCAGCGCGAGGATGTCGACTGGCAGTTTCCCGTGTCCGTGCGCGATGTCGTGATGATGGGGCGGTACCCAACGTCCGGCTGGCTGCGGCCATCGTCGCGCGAGGACGAGCACGTGGCGCTACATGCGATGGAGCATCTCGGCATAGCGGACCTCGCGAAGCGCCAGATCCGCGAGCTGTCCGGTGGTCAGCAGCGACGCACGTTCATCGCACGTGCGCTCGCGCAAGCGTCAGACGTGATCCTGCTCGACGAGCCCATGACCGGGGTAGACGCAGCGACGCACGACCGCATCATCGAACTCTTCGACGAGTGGCGCGATCAGGGAAAAGTAGTGCTGCAGGCGACGCATACGGACATCCACGGCGGATCGATGATCGTGC
This sequence comes from uncultured Dehalococcoidia bacterium, assembly GCA_964421985.1. GTDB lineage: Bacteria > Chloroflexota > Dehalococcoidia > DSTF01 > JACRBR01 > JANXYW01. Next base: position 3,526 of record CAYQZE010000067.1, read on the forward strand.
TGCGCCGCCGTGTCGACCCGATCGCGGCCGAGCACTTCGAGCATCACGCGGTGGAGAGCGGCGAGCATCATGAACATCATCACTGAGCCGCTCACCGACGCCGCGTTCCTGCGCGGGCTCATCGACGTGGTCGCCGTGGCGGTCATCGCCGGCGTCGTCGGGACGTTTATCGTGTTGCGTGGCATTGGCTTCGTGGGCGACGCACTGGCGCACGCGATCTTCCCGGGCGTGGTAACGGCGTTCCTCATCGGGGGCAATCTCCTGGTGGGCGCGCTCGTCGCCGGGCTCTCCACCGCCGTGATCATGGGCCTGCTTACGGCGAACTCGCGCGTGCGGGATAACACATCCATCGGAGTGATCTTCACGGCCGCGTTCGCACTTGGTGTAGTCATCCTGACCAACCATGCCGTGAGCGCCGACGAACTCGAGGGCATCCTCTTTGGCGACCCGCTGAGCGCTCACACGAGCGATGTGGTGCTGACGGTCGTGGTAGGGGCCGCCGTCGTGGCGACGGTGATCTTGCTGCGCCGGCTGCTGGTGATGGCGTCGTTCGACCCGGCCGGCGCGCGCGCGATGGGCCTGCATGTGGTCGCGCTCGACATCCTGTTGCTGGTGCTGACGGCGCTGACGGTCGTCGTGTCCTTCAAGGCAGTGGGCAACATCCTCGTGATCTCGCTGCTGATCACCCCGGCCGCGACCGCACGCCTGTTCACCGACCGCCTCGTCACCACCGCCCTGCTGGCGGCGGCATTGGGCGCCGTCGCCGGTGTCACCGGCATCTTCATCGGCTACCACCGCGATATGTCGGCGGGTGGCATCATTGTGCTGGCGGCCACGGCGATGTTCTTCGCAGCGTGGTTGCTGGCGCCCCGGCATGGCATCATTCCCGCGAGCCTGGCGCGCCGCAACCGGGAGCTGCTACGCGCAGAACCGGAGGCAGAGGCGGAGATCATCCTCGCTTCGCCTGAAATCCGCGCGCCGCACACCGCCTGATGTCTCGACTGACCATGCTTGGCTTGTTCACGACGCTGGCGCTCGCGATGGCTTGGGCCACCGCGTGTGGCCCCGGATCGGACACTGGCGCAAGGGGCGGCGTGACGATCGAGCCGCTGGCATCGACCACGCCGCGGACGGGGGTCGCGATCGGCGGAAAGCCGGCCGGGCCGACACCAGCGGCAACAGCGGAGCCGACGACGACAGCCGCGACGGGCGGGGCCGCGCCGGTTGCGACGGAAGCGGAGGCCCCTACGACCACGCCGGAGCCGCCGCTGGCGTCAGACGGCAGCAGCGCGCCGACCGACGGACGCTGGATCGATGTCGATGTCACGAACTTCGCGGTGCGGCTCATGAACGGCACGGCGGTCGTGCGCGAGATCGCGCCGGTCGGGGTGGGCGAGCAGATCGATACGGGGGAATACGCCTCGACCCAGACCGGGCTGTTCTCCGTCAACAGCAAGATCGAAGCCCTGGTGTACGACCCCCCGTACGATACGTACATCAGTCACTGGGTCGGCTTTGACCCCGACAAGGCGAACGGCTTCCATTCGTTTCTCAAGGACAAGGACGGTGCGGTCGTCGACGCCAGCACGGGGCGGGTGAGCAACGGGTGCATCCGCACCGGCGCGCCGGACGTCATGTTCGCGTTCGCGGAGGTGGGCATGCCGGTGTGGGTGCACCGGTGAGGAGTTCTTGGTTCTTGGTTCTTGCGAGGCTACATCTGCGATTCGCTCGGGTCGAACGCGGGGAACGGCGGGAAGAGTGACTCCAGTTCGCGGCGGATCGGGTCTTCGGGCGGCAGATACGCGCTGAAGTCTCCGTCGGGCTCCGGGCGCACGCGCTGGCCGGTGACCCTGGAGTCCATGATCTTGTTCTGAAGCATGATCAGGCCGGTGAGCAGCGACTCGGGCCGCGGCGGGCAGCCCGGCACGTACACGTCGACAGGCACGAGCAGGTTGACGCCCGGCACGACGCTGTAGCCGTAGGCGAACGGGCCGCCCATGATGGCGCAGCCGCCCATCGAGATCGCCCACTTCGGCTCCGGCATCTGGAGCCAGATGCGGCGGATCGCCGGCGCCATCTTCCACGTGCATGTGCCCGAGACGATCATCAGGTCCGACTGGCGCGGCGACGCGCGGAAGATCTCGGCCCCGAACCGGGCGATGTCGTAACGCGGCGTGGCGGTTGCGATCATCTCCATCGCGCAGCAGGCGAGACCGAACATCGTCGGCCACAGCGACGAGGATCGCGCCCAGTTCATCACCGTGTCGACGCCCGTCAGCAGGATGTTCTGCTCAACGTCGGCATCGACGCCGGGTTCGGCATCCTGCCCCAGCAGCGGGATCGTGTCTTGCACCATAGCGCCTACAGTCTGACGGATTGACGGCTCTGCGAGAAGATCTGCCGCCTCGGGCGTGTGATCCGCCGTCTGACATGGCGCGCGGGCGCTGCCTAGCTCACTTTGGCGACGAGCGGGCCGGGCCGCGGCAGGCCGTCGGCGAATGCGCGCGGGGTGTACTTGCGCTCGCAATACTTGTCCAGCGTCTCGCGGTCCTCGAGATACTCGAACCGCGGCACGGCGTAGCCGCAGGACTTCTGCACCCTCTCGACGTCGACGAAGAACGCCTGCCGGGCGTAGGGGTGCAGGTCGTCCTGGAACGCCGCGCTGTACTGGCGCAACTCCGGATCGCCCAGGTCGACGCGCCGCCCGCGCCCATAGAGCCGCACGATGCCGGCCGTCGCCTCGAAGCTGCAGACCATCAGCGTGATGCGCCCGTTCTCGGCCGTGTGCTTCGCCGTCTCGTTGCCGCTGCCCGGATAGTCGAGGTAGCCGACCAGGTTCGGCCCGAGGACGCGGAGCAACGTGCGGCCCTTCGGCGAGAGGTTCGGGAAGCCGTCCTCCGGGTCGGTCGGGGCCGTCGCCACGAAGAACAGGTGCTGGCGCTCGATGAACGCTTGCCGCTCGTCGTCGATATGATCGTAGAAGTCGGCCATCGCGGATCTCCTCGTTCGTGACGTATCGGTCGGAGTGGCAGTTTAGCAAACAGCCGGCCGCGACACCTCAGTTCACCGGCGTGGTTTTACAGAACAGCTCGGGATCGAAGCGGCAGCTGTGCGTCTTAATGAAGCCGCGCACGCGCTCGTCCGTGTACTCCGACGCAGCGAGATTGTCGACGCGCGTCCACGCCGCCAACCCGATCGTATCGACGGCAAGGTCGATATCGGGCGACAGGACGACGCGGGCGCCGAGCGAGATCTCCTGCGCGACGAGATCCTTCAGGCGCTCGGCCGTCGCTGCGCAATCGTCGCCCGCGCAGTTGTAGCCCACATAGACGCCCGCGTGCTCCTCGATGTGCGGAATCGCCTCGCGCGGGATCATGAAGTCGTAGATGCCGGGGTCCGGAGGGATCTTGAGCCGGTGGCCACCCTCTAACACCACGCTCGCCTGGACCGGGAGGTGCAAGCCCGATGTCGGCGGGTTGGACGCGTAGCAGTCATTCGACGTGTCGTGCTCGGGGCAGAATTCGACACGCGCTGCGAGCGGATAGGCAGGCGTGTGCTGCCGCCCCTGCGTCGGCACGAACCGGCCCGGAAGATCGGCGCTGTCGTCAGCCTCGGCCCGGAACGATGCGCTCTGCGCCACGCTCAGCGTGGGCACCGCGGCCGGAGTAGCGCCGCGCGGCGGTTCGCTGCGCAGGTCGATACCGTCCTCACCGTGCACGAACCCTGTGTACACCACAAGGTTCACTGCCGCCGTCGCCACGATCAGCATCCAGAGCAACGTTTCGGGCAACATCCGCAGCACACGCACAGCAAGAGTATACCGGCGTGCCTGCTTTGTCCGGTGGGGGGCGCGCCGTAGACTGATCGCATGCCAGGCGCGCGTCCTCGTCTCCACCGTTTCCTCGTGCGCACCTGGCCGCTGCTGGTGTCAATCGCGCTGCTCGCCGGCACGCCGGTGCTGCTGAGCCGCTCGCGGAACGGGCGCGTCGCGGTCGAGGCGTCGATCTTGCTGCCCGACATGGTGCTACAAGTGCCGCTACCGTTCCGGCCCGTTGACTTGATCTCCGAGGCGCCCACGCGTGAGCATGTAACGATCGACTACGAGAGCCGCAACGGCCCGCGGTCGATCGAGGCCGACCTGTACGTGCCGTCGCAAGGGGGGCGCCACGCCGGCGTCGTGTTCTCGATGGGCGCGCCGCCGTTAGATCTGGATGATGGGCGCCTGGTGCGCATTGCGGAAGATTCAGCGCGCTCCGGCGTGGTGATGCTCGTGCCGTTCAGCGACCGCCTCGACGACATCCGCATCGAACCTGAGGAGATCGATGCGCTGGTCGCCGAGTTTCAATACGTGCAGCGTCTTCCGCAAGTGGACGCCACGAGAGTGGGCTACTTCGGGGCCAGCGTGGGCGGGTCGCTGGCGCTGGTCGCGGCGGCGGACCCGCGGATCGCCGGCGAAGTCGACCACGTCGTCTCGTTCGGCGGCTATTTCGATGCGCTGAGCACATTCGGAGCGATCGCCACGCACCGCATCACATATAGGGATGTCGACGAGAAGTGGACACCGAACGAACACGCGGAGCGCGTCATCGCGTATCAATTGATCGATCGCCTCGAGGATCCCCGTGACCGAGAGCTGCTGACGCGAACGTTCATCGACGCGGAGCTCGCGGAGCCGGACGAACTGGCAACGCTGAGCCCCGTCGCGCGCAGCTCGTACAACTTTCTCGCGAACCGGGATCCCGCCGCCGTCGCGGACCTCATCGGCCGCCTGCCGCCCGACGCCGTCAGGGAACTGGACTACCTTTCGCCGAAGACGAGCATCGATCGCGTGAAGGCCGACCTCTTCATCCTGCACGACCGCGGCGACACGTATGTGCCGTACACGGAATCGCGCAGGATGAAGGACGTGCTCGGCGACCGCGCGAAGGCGCACTTCGACGAGTTGCGCCTGTTCCAGCATGTCTCGCCGAAGCTGGACCAGCAACCCAACATTATCGCGCTCGACAGCACGCGGCTGCTGTTCCGGTTGTACCAGTTACTCTTGCGCTGGGACTGAGGAGGCGCCGGCTCGCGGGCAGGCACCTAACGCCCGCAGCGGTTAGTCCTCGACCAATCCCTGCGACATCAGAAACGCCTTCGCGTCGTCGACGCTGTTGAACACACGCGACCCGATGCCGTCCAGCGCGTCGACCACGGCGTCCGGAGCGCCATCATCTTCGGCTGCATCGACGATTGGACCCCGCGTCACCTGGCCACCTGCGGCGAATCCGTTCTCGATGTACGACGCGACTGCGCTCCATTTGACGGCCATCGTTGCTCCTTCTCGCGCGGTGGTGGACGCGCGGAGTATATCGGCCAGCCCCGCCAAGCGGGAGCGACGCGTGATCGTGCGGAGCGCGTGGGCATGCGGCCATAGATGCGCGCCGCGATGAATGCCCCCGCCGCGCCGCGCCTGCGTTTCGTCGCTAGACCAGCGAGCGCTCCGGCGCCGTGGACGACCCGTTCGCCCACGAATGGACGCTGGGCACGCAGGTCGAGGATGCATCGCCGGTGGAGATGCAGAAGCGCGCGGCAGCGATGGCGGGCGCCTAACCGCTGCTGCTCGACGTGATGTCGCGGCGGCGGTACACGACGAAGGCGAGCGCGATAAAGCCCATCGTGTACAGCGCAAGGACCAGCGTCGCCGCCTCGGGGGACAGCGCTCCCTGGCGCGCCAACTCCACGTTGGACGGACCGAAGCTGGGCAGGCCGGCGGGCAGCTTGTTCTGCGCCAGCACGACGCCTCGATTCACCGAGATCAGGTAGTTCGGCACGCCCTCCCACCGCGGGCCGCCCAGCCGCATCAGGCTGCCGATCAGCGGCTCCAGGAATGCGACCGCCAGCCCGAAGCCGACGCCGGCGAGTGTGGAGCGGCCGAGCACCGCCGCGGCGAACGCCAGCGCCACGAACGGAGCCATGACGTAGACCGTCCGCGCCCACGATAGCCACTGCTCTTTGACGAAGCCGGGCGTAACGAAGCCGAAGTCCGCCCCGCCGTAGTACGTCGTGATCACGGCGCTGTAGGCGAGCGCGACGCCCACCGCAAGCAGCGTTCCCAGCGCCACCATCACGCCGACGACGACGAGTCGCGCCGTCAGCAGCCGCAGACGCCCGCTCGACGCTGTCGCCATCAGCCGCACGGTGCCCCACGAGTACTCGCTGCCCGCCGCCCCCGCCGCGAAGATCACCGCCAGGAGCGAGCCGAACTGGGCGATGATCTGTAGCGCGAAGGGGACGCCCGCCTGCAGAAAGATGCCGCGGCGCAACTCCTCGTACCGCACGCGGCGGCCGAGCTCGCGATCGAAGTAGCCGCCCGCGCGGCCGCTGACGCTCCAGAGGATCGAGTACAGCAGGATGATCAGCCCGACGATCAGGGCAGCGAGGATCCACGTCATCATCCGCTTGCGCAGCTTGAAGAACTCACCGGCCATCAGGCGCTGGATGCTCACGCCCCGATCTCCTCGCCGGTCAGGTCGAGGAAGACGGACTCGAGGTTCGTCTCCCATGGCGACAGTTCCGAAACGTAGATACCCTGGCCCGCCAGGAGGCGGTTCACCTCGGAGGCCGTTTCGATCGGCGCCGCCGCGCGCACGAAGCCATCGATCCGCTCGACCCCGCTCACGAAAGGCACGCCCGCGAGCGCGCGTGTCAGAGCGTCGGTATCGGCCGCGCGCACGCGCAGATACTGGCCGGTGCCTAGTAACTCCGCCACGGTCCCCTGCACCACCAGCCGACCCTTCTTGACGATGCCGACGCGGTCGCTGACCGCTTGCACTTCGTGGAGGAGGTGGCTGCAGAGAAACACGGTCCGGCCCTGGCGCGCGAGGTTCGGGATCAACTCGCGCACCTCTCGTGTGCCGGCGGGGTCGAGGCCATTCGTCGGCTCGTCGAGGATGATCAGTTGAGGGTCGCGCAGCAGCGTCGAGGCGATGCCCAGCCGCTGTTTCATCCCCAGCGAGTAGCTCTTGTACGGATCGCGGCCGCGTTCGCGCAGACCCACGAGTTCGAGCATCTCGTCGATCCGCGCGTTCGGGATGCCGCCAAGCGCCATCGCCAGCGCCTTCAGGTTGTTGTAGCCGGAGAGGTACGGGTAAAAGGCCGGCGTTTCGATCACCGCGCCGATCTTGCGCAGCGCGGGCCACGGGTGCGCCGCCATGTCGTCGCCGAAGACGAGCGCGCGTCCCTGCGTCGGACGCACGAGACCGAGGATCATCCCGACGGTCGTGCTTTTCCCGGATCCGTTCGGGCCCAGGAAGCTATACACCTCGCTGTCGTAGACGCGCAGATCCAGATCGATGACGGCCTCGAGCGCGCCGTATCGCTTCGACAGCCCTTCCGTGCGCAGGATCTCGCGGCCTTGTGACACGCGCACCCGCCTTTCGTTGCAGCGTAGCAGAGGGGCGGACGCCGGCGAGACCACCGGGGCTCAGGGAACACCCATCTTGAGGGGGCGTGACAGATTCGTTACGATGCGTGGCCGGACGCAAGTCGGGAGCGACCATTCCCTGGTAGCTCAATGGTAGAGCAATCGGCTGTTAACCGATTGGTTGTAGGTTCGAGTCCTGCCCAGGGAGCCA
>CAYQZE010000068.1:0-4934 GCA_964421985.1 uncultured Dehalococcoidia bacterium
GGCATGCAGGTGGTCGTCGCGCGCCCCGCGAACAACGTCGGCCCGTACCAATATCCGGAGAAGGCAGTGCCGCTCTTCATCACGAACGCGCTCGACGGCGAACCCCTGCCCGTATACGGCGCCGGCGTGCAGGTGCGCGACCGTCTCTACGTCGAAGACAATGTGCGCGCGTTGCTGTTGCTCCTGGAGCGGGGCGAGCAGGGGGAGGCCTATAACATCCAGGCCGGCAACCACGTCTCGAATATCGAGGCGGCGCGCACGATACTCGACATTCTCGACAAGCCGTACGACCTGATCCGGTTCGTGGAAGACCGCGCCGGGCACGATCCCAGCTACTACATGGACTCGACCAAGGTCCGCGCCCTCGGCTGGGCGCCGGAGCACGGCTTCGGCGCTGCGATGGAGCGGACCGTGCGCTGGTACGTCGAGCATCGCGAATGGTGGGAGCGCATCAAGTCAGGCGAATTTCGAGGCTACTACGAACGGCAGTACGGCGAGCGCCTGGCGCACGCCCAACCATACGAAGCCTGATGGCCGGGTAGGTGCCTTCCGCCCGCTACACTGCAAGCAGATGCGCATCCTCGTCACCGGCGGCGGCGGACAACTCGGGCGCAGCCTGCTGCGCGCGCTCGCTACGCACCACGTAGTGGCGCCCGCGCGCGCCCAACTCGACGTGACCGAGCCGCGGACAATAGCGTCGGCCTTCGCGGACCACAGGCCCGACATCGTCGTGCACGCGGCGGCGATGACGGATACAGCTCGCTGCGAACGCGAACCCCCGGCTGCCCGCGCGGTCAACGGCCTCGGCGCCGAGCACGTCGCGAGGGCGTGCCAGCACGCCGGTTCTCGACTGATCGCGATCAGCACGAATGAAGTCTTCGACGGGGCGAAGGTCTCGCCCTACACCGAGGAGGATCCGACTGGCCCGCTGAACGCATACGGCGTCTCCAAGCTCGACGGCGAGTGGCTGGCCGCAGCCGCCTGTGCCGACACCTTGCTGGTGCGCACGTCGTGGCTCTACGGCGACGGCGGCAACAACTTCGTCGAGAAAGTGCGGAGCGCCGCGTCGAGCGGCCGCCACCTCCGCTTCGTGACGGACGAGATAGCGACGCCGACCTCCACCGAAGATCTGGCGGCAGCCATCCGCGGGCTCATCGAGTCCGCGGCACGCAGCGGCGTGTATCACCTGGGCAACAGCGGCGAAGCGTCGCGGTACGACTGGGCGATGGCGATCCTGCGACTCTCCGGCCTGGAAGGCACTGCGGTCGAACGCGTCACGACCGCGCAGCTCAGAGCTGGCGGATACGCCGGCCCGCTCAAGCCGCCCTACTCGGTGCTCGCGAATGTTCGGGCGCAGGCGCTCGGCGTCACCCTGCGATCGTGGGAGGATGCGCTCGCCGCCTACTTCGAGCGCGCTCGGGTCGCGAGCGATGCCTGACACGGCGCCTCTCGTCGGCATCATCGTGGTCAACTACAACAGTGCGCCGTTCATCAACGACTTCTGCGTGTCACTCAAAGCGATCGACTATCCGGCGTGGCGACTGATCGCAATCGACTCGGGATCGTCTGACGACTCGATGCGATCGATCGAGTCCGCGTTCGCTGACTGTCGCACGTTCCAGGCAGTGCGTTGCGACGAGAACATCGGGTTCGCAGCGGGCGCGAATCTGCCATTCGATCGCGGGCTGGTGGATGGATGCGCGTACGTACTGTTCCTGAACAACGACACGACGGTGTCGCCGGACTTCCTCACGAAGCTCGTGCACGCCGCGGATGCGCGAAGCATCGTCGTCCCGAAGATCCGCTACGCCGCGGATCATCGCCTGATCAGCACGCACGCGGGCGGGTTCGATTGGCGCCTCGGCGTGTTTCGCGACACATACGCCGGCAAACCCGACGGCGTCGCGACGTCCGTCCGGCGGGAAGATCTGGCGACCGCGAGCTTTTGCTGCGCGCTGGTACCTGTGCAGGCGTTTCGCGACGCTGGCAGACTCGACGAGCGGTTCTTCATGTACTACGAGGAGACGGACTGGATCCGCCGGGCGCAGGCGTGCGGCTACCACGTCCGGTACGAACCATCGTCGGTCATCTACCACCGCGAGAGCGGATCGAGCGGCGGCGGCTGGATGACGCCGTTCAAACAGTATTACGCGACGCGTAACCGCCTGTACCTTGTGCGGAAGCACACTACGTCGCGGGCGTCTTACGCATACTTCACGGCGTACTTCTGGGCGACGCGCGCGGCGACGGCGGCGCAGCTCGCCTGGAGGCGGCGGTGGCGGCTGCTGCGGGCGATGGCGCTGGGGACGCTGGACTACTACCGGGGACGTATGGGGCGCACGCGGCAAGTGGGCGATCTGTGAGAATCGCGATCGACGCAACCTCCGTGCCGCCTCGTCCGGCGGGCGCCGGCGTGTACGCCATCGAACTCGTGCGCGCCATGGCGCAGCGAGACCGGCGTGACGGCTACGCGCTATTCGCCAGCGGACACTGGCTCGACGATGAGTTGGCGGACCGAAGAAACTGGCGCGTGGAACACGTACGGGCGTCATCGCGTCCGGCGAGACTGGCATGGGAGCAGATGCAGCTGCCACACGCGTTGCGTGAGCTCGGCATCGACGTGCTGCATTCGACGCACCACACACTGCCGCTTCGCGGCGTGCGTTGCCGTCGCGTGGTGACGATCCACGACCTCACCTTCTTCCGCATCCCCGGGCGCTATCCGCCCGCGCGCCGGTTCTACATGCAGACACTCACGCGTCTCGCCGCGCGCTCCGCTGACGCCATCATCGTGCCCTCCAACGCCGTGCGCGACGACACGGTGCAGATCCTTCGCGTGCCCCCCGCTCGCGTCACCACGGTGTACGAGGCCGCTGCCGCGAGGTTTGCGCCGGTCACGGACGCGACGGCCCGGGCGATCGCGCGCACACTTGGGATCGAAGGCCCATACGTGCTCAGCGTGGGAAGCCTCGAGCCGGGCAAGAATCACGGTCGCTTGATACGAGCGATGCGCGAGCTGCGCGACGGCGGCTTCCCGCATCACCTCGTGATTGCCGGGCAACGAGGATGGAAGTATGAGGACGAGCTCGCGGCAGTAGACGCGCTCGGCATGGGCGGCCGAGTGCGGTATCTGGGCTACGTGCCCGACGACCAGCTCTGCGGGCTGTACGCCGGCGCGACGGCGTTCGCCTTTCCATCGCTGTACGAGGGCTTCGGGCTTTGCGTCGTCGAAGCGATGGCGTGCGGCGTTCCCGTGCTCACATCGAACGTCTCCGCCACGGCGGAAGTGGCCGGTGATGCCGCGATCCTCGTCGATCCGCTCTCGGTCGATGCGATCCGCAATGGTCTGCGGCGGCTGCTGGAGGACGAGCCACTGCGAGCAGACCTATCGATGCGCGGCGCTGCACGCGCCGCGCAGTTCAGCTGGCGCCGCGCAGCCGACGAAACGCATGCGGTGTACGAGCGTGTCGCAGAGTCCGGCCGGCGTCCATGACGGTCGACGTGTCCATCGTCATCGTCACGTACAACTCGCGCCACGTCGTCGGCGCGTGCCTGGAGTCGCTGCACCGGCACCTGGACGCCGCCTCGTACGAGGTCATCGTCGCGGACAACGCCTCGCACGACGGCACGGCTGACCTCGTCGCATCCGCCTATCCATGGGTTCGGCTCGTCCGCAGGGCATCGAACGACGGCCTGTCCGTGGCGCTCAACGAGGGCGTGATCGCGTCGCGAGGCCGCCACGTCATGCAGCTCAACCCCGACGTGCGCGTCGAAGGCGATGTGATCGCGCGGCTTGCCGACGAGCTCAGCACGCATGCCGATGTCGGGGTGGTCGCGCCCAAGCTGCTCAACGATGACGGTTCGCTGCAGTTGAGCTGCCGCGCGTTTCCCGGGTACACCGCCGCGTTGTTCAGCCGCTATTCGGCCCTGACGAGACTGCTGCCCGGCAATCGCTTCTCGCGCCGATACTTGATGTCGGACGTCGATCACGACGTGCGGCGCGATGTTGACTGGGTGAGCGGCGCGGCGCTGATGTTCCCGCGCAGCGTCTTCGACCGTCTCGGTGGCTGGGATGCCGGATACTTCATGTTCAACGAAGATGTCGACTTCTGCCGTCGCGTACATGATGCGGGCTTGCGCGTCGTGTACGAACCGGCCGTCGCCGTCTACCACAGCATCGGCGCGAGCAAGAGCGGATCGCCCCGCCTGATCGTCGAGCGGCATCGCAGCATGTGGCGCTACTACCGCAAACATCTGCGCGGCAACGTGCTTCGAGATGCCGCAACGGCCGCCGGCATCGCCGGCCGTTGCGCGGCAGTGCTCGCGGCGGCGCAACTGCGGCGGCGCTTCAAGCCGCCGCCGCTTCGTAACGGAGCTCAGTCCGGCGACGGTTGACCGCCCTCATCCGGCGCGAAGACACGTTGCCGCAGCCAGACGATGCTACGGCTGTTCCACAGCGTCAGGATGTAGCCCAGGCGCAGCAGCGTCGCGCCGACGATCATTGCGAGTGCGGCGAGGACGGATGCTTCCATCCACGTCTGGTCGAAGTAGTGCAGCAGGATCGCCCCGAGCGAGAAGAGCGCCGCCAGGCTGTAGATGACGAAGAGCGTCCCGCGCGGACCGGCACCGTACGCCTCGAGACGATGGTGGATGTGGTCCTCGTCGCCGATCATCGGATGCCGGTGCTGAAGCAGACGCCGCGTCGGCGCCAGCACCAGATCGAGTATCGGGTAGCCGAGCGCGACGAGCGGTACGGCGATGAACACTTGGTCCGTCGGGCCGGTGGCCGCCCGGATCGAAAGCGTACCCAGGACAAAGCCCATCACGTAGGCGCCGGAGTCGCCGACGTACGCCGACGCCGGCGGCAGGTTGAACGGCAGGAAGCCCAGCCCGGCGCCCGCCAGCGCGACGAGCAGCAGCGCCACCGTTGGGTG
>CAYQZE010000069.1:0-19144 GCA_964421985.1 uncultured Dehalococcoidia bacterium
CGAACCTCCAGCGATCTTCCTGCAGATCGCCCAGCAGCCGCGTTCAGACTCGTGAAGTGACCCTCACGTCCGTGGAAGACAACCGTCGCGCCGGTTCAGCGCTCTGGGTGCGCCCGTTCATCGCGAAGGGCGCGGAGGAAGCGTGGTACCCCCGGCAGGACTCGAACCTGCGCACATGGTTTAGGAAACCACTGCTCTATCCTCTGAGCTACGGGGGCGCGCGCGCAGTATATCGAGCCCGATTCGGAACGACGTTGCTGCCGCCAACGCACGTCATGCCCCTCGCCAGCGTCGAATCCTTCGTCGCGACTTCACCGCGCCCTGAGAACGTGGGCACTGGCCGCATGACCGATGACGCACGGGCTCCCGAGTGAGGATTTTGCGGCCGCCGGCCTTTGCGGCGATGCGAGATGCGAGGGCCTGCGCAAGACAATGGTCGGCGCCACGTGCGACAGGTCGCGAGCGGTTACACTGTCGGCCAGAGGTTGACGAAGATGCCGCTCTTTATGGATATCCACACCAACGCCAAGGGCATTTCCGTCGCTGAGGTAGCCGCGACGCACCTATTGGATCTCGAGGCGCAAACGAAGTACGCCACTCGTTACCTCACCTACTGGTTCAATGAGGACGCGGGCAAGATCTTCTGCCTCGTCGAGGCTCCGTCGAGGGACGCGGCGATCGCGGTCCACAAGGAAGCACACGGAATCGTCGCCGATGAGATCATCGAAGTCCAACCCGAACTCGTCGAGGCGGTCATGGACCTCAGGCACTACCAGTTCCCGAGTGGTCAGACCGCCCCCGACACAGGCGAGCCAGACGGGGGCTTCCGCACCATCATGTTTACCGACTTGGAGGATTCGACGCAGCGCACGGAGCACCTTGGCGATGACGCTATGTTCGCCCTGTTAGGCCGCCACAATTCGATCATCCGCGAGCGCCTCCACGTCCATGCTGGCCGCGAAGTGAAGCACACGGGTGATGGTATCATGGCCTCCTTCGCCTCTACCGCACACGCCCTCGACTGCTCGATCGCCATCCAGCGGGCGTTCGACGAACACAACGCCAACGACCCCGACGGGGCCATGCACGTGCGAATCGGCTTGAGCGCCGGCGAGCCGATCGAGGATCACCATGATCTCTTCGGTTCCACCGTCAACCTCGCCCGACGCACGTGTGATGCCGCGTTGCCCGGCCAAATCCTCACCACGAACGTCGTCCGTGAATTGTGTCTTGGCAAGCGCTTCCGTTTCGACGAGCGTGGTGACAGGGTGCTGAAGGGCTTCGCCGAGCCGGTGCGCGTTTTCGAAGTCCCCTGGCAGCCCCCGGGATAATGACGCGTGGGCAGTCGCACCACTGCTCAAGCCCTCAGATACCCACTCGCAATGGCTGGCTGTGCCGGGAATGCGAGTTGAGATGCACAGGATAACTTTCGCGTCCACGCTCGGGGTCCCGCATCTGGTAGCACAGCGCATGGGCTCCGCGACTTAGGAACCCACTGCTCTATCCTCTGAGCTACGGGGGCGCGCTTGGATTATAGCGGTGCTGCGTACGTCCACTCACCCGTTTCCACCCCGGCGGGAGGTGGCCCTCGTCCGTTCGGGCTGTTGCCGAACTCGCTGGCACGCGCGGTATGTCATCGATGCGCATGCGGGCGACGGGCTTGGCCGCCACCCGCACGCCAGCAATCGATGGTATGATCGGCGGCACCATGACGGCGCGAGCGGCACTGCAGTCAGGGAGCGTGGGAATGGAGCGGCGAAATATCAGCAGCGGGTCTGCCTGGGAACCGATCGTCGGGTACTCACGTGCGGTGCGGACGGGATCGCAGGTGTTCGTAGCGGGGACGACCGCGGTCGGGCCGGACGGCGGCGTCGTGGGGCCGGGCGATCTGTACGCGCAGACGAAGCGTGCGCTCGCGATCATCGAGGCGGCGCTGGCCGAGGCGGGCGCCTCGCTGCGCGACGTCGTGCGGACGCGCATGTTCCTGACCGACATCTCGCGCTGGGAAGAGGCCGGTCGGGCGCACGGCGAGGCCTTCGGCGAGATCCGCCCGGCGACGACGATGGTGGAGGTGTCGCGCCTGATCGATCCGGCGATGCTGATCGAGATCGAGGCGGACGCGGTTGTGGGTAGTGAGTAGTGGCTAGTTCACTATTCACTATTCACTATTCACTATTCACTGAGGAGTACCACCGGCCATGAGCGACGACTGCCTGTTCTGCCGGATGGCGTCCGGCGCAATGGCGGCGCCCAAGCTGCACGACGACGATCTCGTCTTCGCGATCCGCGACATCAACCCCCGCGCGCCTGTGCATATTCTCGTGATCCCGAAGGCGCACATCGCCGACACGCGGCACATTGGCGACCAGCACGCGAGCGTGCTCGCGAGGATGTTCTCCGTCACGCAGGCGCTCGCCGAGGCGGAGGGGCTCGCCCGGCGCGGCTACCGGCTGGCATTCAACGTCGGCGAAGACGCAGGGATGACGATCCCGCATCTGCACATGCATCTGATCGGCGGGCGCCACCTCGGTGCGGAGGGGTAGTTGGAGGCGGGAAGCGGGAGAGTGAGCGCGCGGGGATGCGGCTCGCGTTAGCATTCCAGCATGACTTCTCGTTCCGCGCGGGCGGTACCGGCGGGCGTGCTCGCCGTGCTCGTGATCATCGCCACGGTCTTGTCGGCGGCAGCGGCAGCGTTCGCGCCACTGCCCGACAGGCCCGACGAATTCAACTCGCCTGGGTTCGTGGTGCGCCACGCGTGGGTGAAGTTCGCGCTCGTCGGGACCAGGCCCTGGCGTGACGAGTTGAGCCGGGCGGGCGAGGACGCCGCCGTCGCGCGCTTCTTCGCTCTGAACGGGCTGGTCACGCAGCAGGAGCGTGCGGCCGGCGACCCGCAGAGCGCCGCGAACGTCGCGGCGGACGCCCGCGCGGCATCAGCAGCGATCCGGGCCGAACGCTCCGGCCTCAAGAACACGGTGGCCGCCATCCTCGCAGGGCGCCTGACGCGCGTAGCGAAGGAGGCGGGTCTGACGCGCCACATCGGCGCCGACATGGTGTGGCCGCCGGTCAACATCGCGTTCCGGGAGCCGCCGGCCGTGCTCGTGAAGTCGCCTCGCACGGAGATCCGCAAACGGAGCGAATCGCTGCTCCATGGCGACCTGCCGATCGCACGCGTGCAGCAGATCGAGGCTGATGCGGAGCGCGACGGCACGACGTCGGCGCTCGTCGTAGAGATCGGCGGCATCGCGATGTATCCGGCGATCGTCCCGTTCGATGAGGACTATCGCTTCATCTTGCAGGACATCGCGCACGAGTGGATGCACCAGTACCTGTACTTCGCGCCGCTGGGCCGTGCCTACTTCCGGAATGCGAAGCTGACGACCCTGAACGAGACCGTGGCCAACATGGTCGGGCGCGAGCTGGGTGAGCTGTTGCTCGCGGAGTATCCGCTGGCACAGCCGCCCTCGTACGCGACCATCGCGCCGATCTCCGGCGGCATCCCCGCGGGCACCCGGGCGACGCAGCCGATCGACTTCACGATGGAGATGCGAGACCTGCGGCGGCAGGTGGAGTCGCTCCTGGCCGTCGGGAAGGTCGACGAGGCGGAGCGGGCGATGGAGCAGAAGCGACTGTTCTTGGGGGAGCACGGCTACTACATCCGCCGCTTGAACCAGGCATACTTCGCGTTCCACGGATCGTATGCCGACAGCGCCGGGTCGATCGACCCGATCGGCCCGAAGCTGGACGAGCTCCGGCGGCGGTCGCCGTCCCTGCACGACTTCGTCTCTGCGGCGCGCCGGTTCGAGTCGGAGGTGGATCTGGATCGGGCGCTGGGGGCGGAGTGATGGAAACAAGGATTACGCGGATTTTACGCTTGGAAATGGAACGCAAATCCCATATGCGCGCCGCGTTGCCGAACTCCTCCCGTTCAGCGGTGATCACCTTGAGGGCGCGCTGCGCTCTGACACTGCCTGCCCCTTCGCATGGAGCCTGGCCGCGAGCTCAGCGCTCCGGCCGGCATCTCCGCCAATCAGGCCGAGCCAATCGCGTGCGAGCCGGACGGGATCGAGGCGATCCGCCGGCAGCGTCGCGGGGGTCGGGTCCAGCTGATGCATCCAGATCCGCGGCCGCGGGGGCCCGCCGGCCGGCCACACGGCTGCATCGTCGTAGATGGCGTACACATCCCAGGTCGTCACGGGCAGGTCCATGAACGCCGACCAGGTGTTTGCGGATGCCTTGTCGGCGTCGAACCAGCACCGTAGCCGAGGATCGGTGATCGCGTCCTCTTCGAGTTGCGCGGTCTCCGCGCTGTCGGCCGGAAGCATCGGCACCCAGATGATGAAGCCAACCAGTTTCTTGTCGGGGAACTCCTCGAACAGCGCCCGGACAATTCCTTGTCCGTAGCGACACGATACTCACGTTGGCGAGAGAAAGGCGATGACGCGCACGGAGCCCATCGCGGCGTTGAACTGCGCCCGGATCTCCTCGATCATCGGTGTGCTCATGCTTACCCCTCGAGCCGGCCAAGCATCATTCAGGCGCCGGCGGCAGCGCGGAGCGCGCGGAGGTTGGCCTGCGGGCTGGAGGCGGAGCTGTAGACGGAGGAGCCGCAGACCAGGACGTTGGCACCGGCACTGACGCAGGCGCCGACGTTGCCGACCTTGACGCCGCCATCGACCTCGATGTCCGGATTGAGGTTGCGCGCGTCGAGCATCGCTTTCAGGTTGCGGACCTTGTCGAGCGCTGACGGCAGCATCTTTTGGCCGCCCCAGCCGGGGTTGATCAGCATCACGACGATCTGGTCCGCGACATCGAGCACCTGCTCGATGGCGCTGAGCGGCGTGCCGGGGTTGAGGCAGACGCCGGCGCGCTTGTTCCTGGCATGGATGCTCCGCAGCAAGCGATCAACGTGGGGCGCGGCTTCGATGTGGAAGTTAATGATGTCGCCGCCGGCCTCGATGAAGGCTTCGAATTGGCGTTCCGGGTGCTCGATCATCAGGTGGATGTCGAGCGGGAGCTTCGTCGTGGCGCGGACCGCCTCGACGACGAGCGGGCCGAACGTGATCCGCGGCACGAAATGGCCATCCATCACATCGAGGTGGATGTAGTCGGCGCCGCCGGCTTCGGCCGCGCGGATCTGGTCGGCGAGCTGGCCGAAGTCCGCGGTCAGGATCGATGGGGCGAGCGTTACCGCGACCACGCCGGGCGGCCTTTCGCGCTAATCATCTTTGGCGGCGGACTCGGCCGCGCCGGTGTCGGCCTTGGCCTCGGCCATCATCGTATCGACACGCGCGCGCGCAGCCTGCAGGGCTTCGCGGACGCGCGACGGCGCTGTGCCGCCGGGGACATCGCGGGCGGCGAGCGACGAAGCGGCATCGATGCTGAGCGCGTGTTCGTCGAAGAGCGGGCTAAATTTGCGCAGCTCGGCGAGCGTCAGCTCCTCTAGCGCGGCGCCCTTCTGCTCGGCGTAGCGGACGAGCTTGCCGACGGCATCGTGCGCCTGGCGAAACGGCAGGCCTTTACGGGCGAGCTGGTCGGCGAAGTCGGTGGCGAGCGAGTAGTTCTCGGTCGCGGCCGCGGCCGTGCGCTCGGCGTTCAGGGTGATATGCGGAAGCATCGCCGCCATGATTTCGAGTGTGGGCAGGAGCGTCGCCTCGGCGTCGAACAGCGCCGGCTTGTCCTCCTGCAGGTCGCGGTTGTACGACAGCGGCAGCCCCTTCAGCGTGACGAGCATGCTGACGAGGGCGCCGATCGCGCGGCCCGTGCGCCCGCGCGCCAGTTCGGCGACATCGGGGTTTTTCTTCTGCGGCATGATGCTCGAGCCGGTGGCGAATGAGTCCGGCAGCGTGATGAAGCCGAACTCGGCGCTGGACCAGAGCACCAGTTCCTCGGCGAGCCGCGAGACGTGGACCATCGTCAGCGCCGCCGCGCTCAGATAGTCGACGACGAAGTCGCGGTCAGAGACGGCATCGATGCTGTTGGCGGTGATCCGCGCGAAGCCGAGCTCATCGGCGACGGACTGCCGGTCGATGGGGTAGGTGACGCCCGCGAGCGCGCCGCTGCCCAACGGCAGTTCATCCATCAACGACATGGCGTTCAGGAAGCGCTGCAGGTCGCGATGGAACATCTGCTCATAAGCGAGCATGTGGTGTGCGAAGAGGACGGGCTGGGCGCGTTGGAGGTGCGTGTAGCCCGGCATGATTGCGCCGGCGTTCTGCTCGGCCAGATCGATCAGCGATGACTGAAGGATGACCAGGTACACGACAGCCCGGCGCGTCGACTCGATCACGTAGAGCCGAAAGTCGGTCGCGACCTGGTCATTGCGCGAGCGGGCGGTGTGGAGCTTGCCGGCGACGTCGCCGATCTTCTCGGCGAGGCGCGCCTCGACGTTCATGTGGACGTCTTCGAGCGCTGGCCGGAGGACGAACTCGCCGCGCGCGTACTCCTCGAGGATCTGGGTGAGCCCGCGCTCAATCTTCTTCGCCTCATCGGCGGTGATGATGTTCTGGCGCGCCAGCATGCGGGCGTGCGCGACGGACGCGTCGATGTCCTCGGCGATGAACATGACGTCGGTGTGGACGGAGGACGTGTACGCCTCGACCAGCTCGTCGGTGGCCTCGTCGAAGCGGCCGGACCACGGCTTGGCGTTCGTCTGCGTTTGCGCGGCGGAGGTCACCGGTGCGCTGTTTCCGTCCACGCCAACACCGGCATCACTCTGAGCCGATCGTACACGTTTAGCCACATTCCCCCCCGAATGCTTCAAGGCTCGCCGCTCGTATGCGCGGGCGAAACGGACGGCCGCCGAACGGGATGATGATATCAGGCTGCTGGTTGGGGACGTATTCCAGTCACGTCCGCTCCTGGAGTTGCCAGCCAGGATCTCCATTTAGGTGGATGTTGTTGAGCTGGAGCCAGTGGAAGCCTTCGTAGGGGCGGCCGAGGCCGAAGCACAGGAAAGTCTCGCCACCACCAGCCAGTTGTCGTTGGAGCCACTTCGTGCGCGCAACGTTGGGCGTGCGCAGATCATCCTCGAACAGGCGGAGGTCCGTGATGGGCAACTCGACATCTTCCTGCCACGCGAGCCGAAGTCGTCCGGCGGCATTGGTGTGGACACGGAGCGGATCCGTCGCTCGGACGATGACGAGCGAGCACTTCCCCTTGCCTTCCGGAACGACGAGGTTGCGGCCATGCGGCTGCAGGTCGCGCCCGATCGCCCCGAGATCAGGGCTCGCGAGCTTCGCGAGCCTCTGCAGGAACTCGGCGGACGGCATCGTGGCGAGCGGGCGGATAGAACGAGGCTCGAAACGCACATCTTCAATCTCGGGTCGCGAGCGGCGCGGCGCGGTACGCCCGATGTCGACGACGCGACGGACATCGAGCGGGCCACCCTTCGTGGCGAGGAGGCGGGCGCTGAGCGATTCCCCCGCGACCGGACGCACCCGCTTGTTCTTGTCAACGTCGATGCCGGCAACGCAGATGTGACCGCCTTGCATGCGGGTGAGGTCGGTAATGAGCACCTTCATCGGAACGCCCACCTCACCCCGGCCTTCGGCCATCCCTCTACACGACGTGGAGAGGTGGCTTGATCGAGGATCTCCCGTCGATTTTGAACATTCACTTAGAGGTGTTCCACGCTGGCTGCCCAAGCCTTGCGCAGCAGTTCAGCGACCAAACCACGGTGGCAACGTTCGGCTGTCGCTTCGCTGCATAGCAGCGCCGTCTTTCGCGCGAACGCCGCGCGATCAAGTGTCGTTGCGATCTTCCTGCTACGCATAAGGCGAGCGAACCCGGTTCGATACCGCTTCCAGTCCTTGTCACTGCGATAGCGGCGGAGAAGCTCAGCTGTCGGCGCCAGGCGAAGATCTCGTTCATACGCGATCCCGCAGATCTTCTCAAGAAAATAGGCGATGTCAGGTTGCTTCGCGAAACCCGCGAGCTGCGATTCGTTGTGGAGGCGCACATCGACGACGCGGAGCACCTGGGCGGCCCTCAATCGCTCGAAGAAGTGCTCCGCCGAGGTTCGCGTGAAACCGATTGTGGCGATCTCCAACCGACACCCTCCACGAACGGGCCCGACTGCAGGGCGATCATATCTTCAGGCGTACACAAGCCGTCGCCCCGAATATGTGCAATCTTCCCACGCGGCCATCCTCCGTTTGTGAGCGCACGCGCGATCAGAAGGTGTCGGTGGCAGCGTAGCGGGCTTTCTTCCGAACACATCACGGCGAGCCGTTGGCTGGCCGCCGCACGGGCGAGTCGTGCCAGCCCCGTCCTGAACGGCGGGCTTTCGCTCCACTCACCATAGAGCACGCGTCCGTGTTCGTCGTAGAACTGCGGATGACCCGGGCGACCGCCGAGCGAGTCGCCCATGAACGCGTAGCGCATATCAGCACGCTGCAGATCAATCGCAAGTCGACGCCGCGAGAAGTGTGGTGCAAATCCGGAGACAGGGTGTGATCGGACATCGACGATGGTCTCGACGTGATACTCACGCAGGAGCGAGACGAAGTGATCGAACGCCACGCTGGAGTGGCCGATAGTGAAGATCACGGACGAGTCGATTTGCAAACGTACGATCCGGCGCAGCTAAGGCTACGCGGCTACTCGGGCATTAGCTCAGCCGTTCTGATCTTACCCGAAAATCGGCAGCGCCGTGAGCTCCCAGAGCGTGTGGATGGTGTGGTCCGGGGTGACGCCTTCGCCGCCGGAGAAATTGCCGAGGGCGCGGCCGGTCTGCGCGCGCGTGGCGGGCTTCGTCACGTCACCGTCATCGTGCGGACCCTCGCCGACCTGTTCGTCCTCGTGCGGCGGGTCGGGTTTGCGGACGCGGCGCCAGATCGCCGTCATCCCAAGCGCCTGCGACGCCCCGACGTCGGCACGTAGGGAATCGCCGACCATCGCTGTCTCGGCAGGCGCGACCTTCATCTCATCGAGGACGTACTCGAAGATCTTCGGGTGGGGCTTCATGTAGCCCATGTCGCACGAGACGGCAGTCGACTCGAAGTACTTGTCGAGGCCCAACTCTCGCATCTCCTCTACGAAGCGCGGCCCGCCGAATACGCGATTGGTGACGCAGCCGAGACGGTAGCCGCGATCGCGCAGCCAGTCGAGTGTCTTGTACGCGTCGTCGAACATGGTGCGGCCCAGCGTCAGGCCGCCGATGTTCCAGGCATCCCACAGCGCTGCGCCCTGCTCGTAGCTGAGGTCGAGGCCCATGCCGTTCGCCACGCCGCGGACGATCTCGTTGAAGTCCGGGCTGACGCAGTCCGACTCGTAGGCCGCGCGGTCGGCGCGCTCAACGCCGAGGCGGATCTCCTTGCCGATGAAGCGGACTTCGCCTTCGAATGGGACGCCCCACGTAGACAGAACGCTGCTGATGCGACGCATCGTCTCGGTGCGGATCTGCATGGCCGGCGGCATCGCCGGGAAGTGCCAGAGCGTATCGCCAAGATCGAAGAGGACTGCTTTGATCGCCACGCTGGAGGATAGCGAGCGGGGCGACGAGGGGGAATGGAGGTTGGAGGTTGGAAGTTAGAGAGGTTCAGGGCGCGGATCGCCGTCGGGGGCAGGTCACGGCGACAGCGTGGCGGCGGTGCTCTTTCGCCATGGCGGACGCTCGCGCCCTTCACACTCAAGGGTCGACTCTCTCCAACCTCCTAATTGTGGCAGAGTATCGAGAGTCTCGGGTAGAGGGACGAGAAGGAGCGGCGAATGAAGGCGGGCGTCCTGCAGTTCTTTTCGTGGCCGGAGCGGCGCGTCCAACTCGAGACGGTCTACGAACGCGCTTTCGAGCGCATCGCAATCATGGATCAGACTGGGTACGAGGCTGTCTGGCTTGCCGAACACCACTTCAACTCTTACAGCATTTGTCCTTCGGTCCACATGATGGGCACGCACGTGGCTGCCAGGACGCACAACCTGCGCATCGGCACGGCCGTATCGCTCGCCGCTTTCTACCATCCGCTCCGGTTGGCCGAGGAGGTCGCACTCCTCGACATCCTATCGGGCGGCCGCGTCAACTGGGGCGCCGGCCGGGGCTTCGACAGGACGGAATTCACGGCCTTCTCCGTACCGCCGGAGGAGAGCAGCGACCGCTTCCGCGAGAACGTCGAGATTGTCCTCGCTGCCTGGCGCAACGAGCGTGTCACGTTCCATGGGCGCTACTACAGCTTCGAGGACATCGAGGTCCTGCCCAAGCCGAAACAGAAGCCGCATCCGCCCTTCTGGCTCGCCGCGACGTCGCCAGACTCGATCCGCGCCGCGGCGTCGAAAGGCTACTCGATCCTCATGGATCCGCACTCGACGCATAAGGAGATCGGCCAAAAGCGGCTGCTTTACCAGCAGATACTCGAAGAGAACGGCTTCTCCATCGACGGCCGCGTATTGCCGATGGCGCGCCTCCTCGCCATCGGCAATACGGAAGCGGAGGCCGAGCGCGTCGCGCGGGACGGCGCGAAGTGGACGCTCCGCTCCTACGTCGACCCTCGCCCCGGACCGCGCGCCAAGGATCCGGTCGACCGCTACGTCGACGACGTGATCATCCATGGCACGCCGGATTCCGTGCTGGACCAGATCGAGCGCCTACGCGAGGAGATCGGCCTCGAGTACATCCTCTGCTCGCCGTTGAGCCACGAGAGCTTCATGCTCTTCACGGAGAAGGTGCTGCCGCGCTTGAAGTAGGCGCTCATTCGTCCTTAGCGTTGGCTTTCACGCTCCGGGAAGGCCGCTGACCTCCCTCGAACCTCTCACCGTGTCATCGCTCCTGATGCTGCTGGTGCCCGTCGTCGCGGGCGTCGCCGCGTGGGCGATGCTGCGCGAGTCGCTCACGGCCGTACAGATCGCAGGGAGCCTGCTGACACTGGTGGCGATTCTCGTCATCGTGCGAGGGCCGGAGGCACCGCCGGCACCGGTACCGGCCGAGGTGCCATTGTAGACGCACGGATCTGGCGAACTGCTCAGACTCGCGCGCGGACTTCTCGGGCACTTCAAGCGCTACCTCGTGCGGCCGATACTTCCACGGCACGTTCTTGGAGGTTGTTATGTCCGGTAACAGACCTGCATCGGTTCTTCTCGTGTGCGTCATCGTGGCGCCGTTCGCGGCGTTTGGGGTGATCTGGGCGAACGCCGGTCTGGATCCGATGCTGATGCTGTCGCACACGCACTTCTGGGCGGTCGGCGCGACGGCGCTGGCGGCGCTCGCAGCGTGCGGCGTGATGGTAGCGTCGGCGCGATCGCTGCGCGAGACGCGCCTGCTGTTCCTGACGCTGGCGTTCGCGTCGATCGCCGGCATCTTCTCCGTCCACGGGTTGATGACGCCCGGAGTCATCACGCACGAGTACTACGCCTCGGTGTCGGTGTCGGCCTGGCTGAGCATCATCGTGGGAGCTGTGTTCGCCGCACTGAGCGCCGCACCGCTGCCGGCGATCGTCGAGCGGAGCGTGCGTAAGGCCGGCGGCGCGATCTTCGCCTGGGCGGTGATCGCTCTGGGCGCCTACATCGCCTTGAGCTTCACCGTCGAAGGGTGGCTGAACTCGGTGCCGGTGCGGGACCAGCAGGTCCAGTACGCTATCGCGTCGGGCGCGACGGCGCTGCTCGCATTTGCGGCGTGGCGCTACTGGCAGGCGTACGTGTTCGCGCGGCTGCCGGCGCAGGCGGCAATGACGGCGGCGCTGCTGCTGCTCTGCGAGGTGCCGGCGATCCTCGTGTGGGGGCGGACATGGCATCTCTCGTGGTGGCTCTACCACGCGATCTACGGCGAAGCGTTCGTTGTGCTGCTCGCAGGCTGGGCGCTGGAGGCGAAACGTGCGGGCTCACTGACGGCCATCTCGGACGCGCTCTCCATGCGGGACGCGCTGGCGCAGCTGAACCGCGGGCGTGATGCGCACGTGCTGGAGCTGGTCGACGCGATCGAGACGAAGGACGTCGCGACGCACGGTCACGTCGGCCGGGTCGGCGCATACGCGCTGGCGATCGGGCAGCGGATGCGGCTCTCGCCTGCCGAGCTACGCTCCCTGACGCTGGCCGCGCAGATGCACGACGTGGGCAAGATCGGCGTGCCCGACGCGATCCTCACCAAACCGGGCAAGCTGACGGAGGATGAGTTCGCGGAAGTGAAGCGCCATACGACACGCGGCGAGGAGATCGCCCGGCGCGTGCCGGCACTGGCCGCCGTGGCGCCGGTGATTCGGGCGCACCACGAGCGCATGCACGGGCAGGGCTATCCGGACGGACTGGCCGGCGACGCGATCCCGCTGCTCGCACGGATCATCGCCGTGGCGGACTCCTACGATGCCATGACGTCGCAACGGTCGTACCGGCAGCCGCGTTCCCACGCGGACGCGATCTTGGAGCTACTGCGGGTGCGCGGCGACGAGCTGGATCCGGCATGCGTCGATGCATTCCTCTCATGGTGCGACGAGGGGCAGGCAGCCGCCGCGTAGCGCGACCACAACTCCATAGGTGCCACGGATGGTGGCGGCACCCGCGGCCTCACAAGCGGCCTAGTGAGACCAGCCTGCCGGAGGTATCGCGCCGCCGGCGAACTGTACGTTGGGTGTTATGCAAAGATGTTCGTTGGCGGCGATCGTCCTATACTGACGGTGTCCCAACGCCGCACCGAAGGATCACGCTCGCATGCCGACGGAAGTGCTCTATCGCAAGTGGCGCCCGCAGCGCTTCGCTGACGTGTCGGGCCAGAGCATCGTCACGCGCACGCTGCTCAACGCGCTGATAACGCACAAGGTCTCTCACGCCTACGTGTTCTCGGGTCCGCGTGGGACCGGGAAGACGACGACGGCCCGGCTGCTGGCGAAGGCGATCAACTGCGAGAAGAATGCCGCGGACGCGAAGAAGCGCCCCGGCGAGCCCTGCAACGCCTGCCCGTCGTGCAGGGCGTTCGGCGAGGGGAGCGCGCTCGACCTCGTTGAGCTCGATGGCGCGAGCAATCGCGGCATCGACGACATCCGCAACCTGCGCGACAACGCGAACTACATGCCCATGGGCGGCGCCGAGGCGCACAAGGTGTACCTGGTCGACGAGGTACACATGCTCACCGAACCTGCGTTCAACGCCTTGCTCAAGATCCTCGAAGAACCCCCCGCGCACATCGTCTTCATCCTGGCGACGACCGATACGCACAAGGTGCCCGCGACGATCCTGTCGCGGTGCCAGCGGTTCGAGTTCAAGCGCATCCCGCTCTCGGCAATGACCGATCGGCTCGCCCAGATCGCCGCAGCCGAGACGATCGATGTGCCGCGCGAGGGAATGGAACTGATCGCCAGGAGCGCAACCGGCAGCCTGCGCGACGCCATCAACCTGCTCGAACAGATCTGCGACTCCTACGGCAAAGAGGCATCGCTCGAGGCGGTGCGCGACGGCCTGGGGCTGATCGCGGACGAGCGCGCGGGGCTGCTCGCGCTCCAAACACTGCGCGGCGACTTCGCGGCGGGGCTGGCCACGATCGGCGCGGTGCGCGACGACGGGCTGGACCTGCGGCAGTTCCAGAAAGAGATCGTGATGCGACTGCGCGAGCTGCTGTTCGTGCAGTCGGGCGCTGAGGCGGAAGGGCTCTGGACACCTGAACAGCTCGCGGAGATGCGGGCGAGCCTCGAGGGCATGGCGCGCGAGAAGCTCGTGCGGGCACTGCGGGCGTTCGGGCTGGCGGATCTGCGCGCCGACCCGCTGTCGCCGCTGCCGCTGGAGCTGGCGCTCGCCGACGCCACGCTGGCACCGCAAACACACGCAGAGGCAGCGTCCGACGCGCGGCCGGCCTCGCGCACTCCACCGCCCGCTGCGCGGCCGCAGCCGGCACCACAGCGCGCGGCTGCGCCCGTCGCGCGCAGTGTCCCGCCCGAGCCGCCGGCGGAGCGCGTCCCTGCGGGGCTGCGAAGAGACCTGGGCAAGGCATCGGCGGAGGACATCGCAAGAATGCTCGGGAGCAACGCGCCGGTGATCCCGCCGGCCGCGGACGAGCCGGAGCCTGCCGCCATCCCGCGGGCGGCGAACGGCAACGGCGCCGCGCAGCAACACGCGGTCGAGCCGCTGCCGGGCGTCGGCGCGAGCGCCGGCGCAGATCTGTCGTCTGTCGTCGCACAGCTTCGTCAGCTAGCGCGGCCCCGGAGCGTGAAGCTCGATGCGTTGCTCAACGGATCGTGCGAGGCGGTGTCGTGGCAGGACGGCGTGCTGACGCTGGGCTTTTTCGAAGACAAGTTTCACAAGAAGGGTGTCGAAGATAGCGCGAACCGCCGCACCTACGAGGAACTGGCGGCGGAGATTCTGGGGGCGCCGGTATCGATCCGGTGTATCATTGCGCCGAAACCCGCGCGCGCGATGAGCAAGAGCCCGCTGGTGCAGCACGCTGTGCAGGCGCACGGCGCCAAGATCGTGGCCGACGAGCAGGAGTCCTGACCATGGCAATGAACCGCGACATGATGGCGAAGATTGCGCAGATGGGCGCGCAGTTGCAGAAAGCGCAGGCCGACCTGGCGGAAAAGCGTGTGGAGGGCACCTCCGGCGGCGGCGCCGTGCACCTGGTGCTGACCGGCGGCATGAAAGTCGAATCGCTGAAGATCGACAAGGAAGTGATCGACCCGGACGACGCGGAGATGCTCGAGGATCTGCTGACGGCGGCGATGAACGAGGTGCTCGCCAAGGTGCAGTCCCTCCAGATGGGACAACTCGCGGGCCTCGCGGGCAGCCTCGGACTCGGAAACATCCCGGGGTTGCAGGGATAGTCTGCCACTTCGTTGTTGGCAGTTCGTCGTTCCATCGCCTCACCTTCAGCCCTCTCCATGATGCGAACCCGGCGTTCGACCTGAGAGACCGGCGTACAGAGAGACTGACTGACTGCTATGCCTGAACAGCTTGGTGCGGCGCCTGCTCCCGTAGCGAAGCTGATCGATGCATTCCACAAACTGCCGGGGATCGGCCCGAAGAGCGCTCAGCGGCTGACCTACCACATGCTACGCGTCCCCCCGGAGGAAGCCCTGGCGCTCGCACAGGCGATCATCGAGCTGAAGGAGAGGACGGTACTCTGCTCGGTGTGCCAGAACGTCACCGAAAGCGACCCCTGCAACCTGTGCCGTGACGACGCGCGCGATCGCACGCTGATCTGCGTCGTCGAGGAGCCGCTGGACATCCTGGCCGTCGAGCGCACGGGCGGCTTCCACGGGCTGTACCACGTGCTCCACGGGGTCATCTCGCCGATGGACGGAGTGGGCCCGGAAGACCTGAAAGTGAACGAGCTGCTGGCGCGCCTGCGCGGCGGCAGCGTCACGGAGGTGATCATGGCGACAAACCCGAACCTCGAGGGCGAGGCGACGTCGATGTACATCAGCCGGCTACTGACGCCGATGGACATCCGCGTGACGCGGCTCGCGCGCGGCCTGCCGATGGGCAGCGATCTCGAGTACGCCGACGAGGTGACCCTGTCGCGCGCGCTGGAGAATCGGCAGGAAGTGTAAGGCGAGTCGGTAGTTCGGAGTGGGTAGTTTGTAGTCCCGGTTCGTAGGTCACGGTGTACGCACATGAAACTTCTTCTTGCTCCTGTTCCGCAGTCCGTTGATGTGAGTGGCGGGTGGCACACGCTTTCGCGCGACCGGACGATCGTGCTGTTCGGAGAGGCATCTTCCCGCGTCTGGCTCCAAGCGCGCGCGCTGCGGGACGCGATCGAGCGATATGCGGGCGTCCAATGGGAGGTGCGCGCAGCGGCCGGCCTCGCGGAGCGCGAGGGCGTGGTCGCGAGCATCGACCAGAAGATCGAGAAGCGAGCCGGCTATCACCTGACGATCGGCGAGGAGCGCATCGGCATCGTCGCGCGCGATGGAGCTGGGCTGGCGTACGGCTTCGCGACGCTGATCCAGCTGGTACGCCAGTTCGGCAAGCGGCTGCCGCGGCTGCACATCGAGGACCATCCGGACTTCGCGCATCGCGGCGTCATGCTCGATATCAGTCGCGACAAGGTGCCGACCATGGAGACCCTGTACGGGCTCGTCGACATGCTCGCTGAGTGGAAGGTCAACGAGTTCCAGCTCTATATGGAACACACCTTCGCGTACGACCAGCACCGCGCGGTGTGGAAGGACGCATCGCCGATCACCGGCGAAGAGATGATGGCGCTCGACGCCTACTGCCGCGAGCGCTACATCGACCTGGTGCCGAACCAGAACTCGTTCGGGCACATGGAGCGATGGCTCACGAAGCCGGCCTATCGCGAACTGGCCGAAGTGCCGGGCGGCGTGACGCTGCCGCATCGCAAGATGCTGCTCGTGCGTCCGGAGAAGTTCTCGACCGCGCTGAACCCGCTCGATCCGCGTTCGATCAAGCTGATCGAGGGCTTGTACGCGGAACTGCTGCCGCACTTCTCCAGTAACCAGATGAACGTCGGCTGCGACGAGACCTGGGAGTTGGGGCAGGGGCGAAGCAAGCGCGCATGCAAGGAGCGCGGCACGGGCCGCGTGTACCTCGACTTCCTGCTGAAGATTCAGCGGCTGTGCGCCCGGCATGGGCGGCGCATGCAGTTCTGGGGCGACATCCTGATGCAGCATCCGGAGCTGATCGGCGAGGTCCCACGCGACGTGACGGCGCTGGAGTGGGGCTACGAGGCGGACCACCCATACGAGGCGGACACGAAGGCGTTCCGCAAGGCCGGCGTGCGGTACTACGTGTGCCCGGGCGCGGGCGGCTGGATCTCGCTAATCGGCCGGACGGACAACGCGATGGCGAACATCCGCAGCGCGACGACGAACGGGCGCAAGCACGGCGCGATCGGCGTGCTGAACACGGAGTGGGGCGATGGCGGCCACATGCAGCCGTTGCCAGTCGCCTACGCCGGGTTCCTGTACGGGGCGTCGATGAGCTGGTCGCCGGGCGCGAGCGCCGACATGGACATGCCGGGCGCGCTCAGCCTCCACGCGTTCGACGATCCGTCGGGCGAGACGGGGCAGGCGGCCTACGACCTGGGCAACGCCTACCAGGTCTGCGGCGCACGCGCTCGGAACGGCACACTGCTGGCGCAGCTCTACTTCCGCCCCCTGGCGGACGACTGGCCGATGCACCGGGTACGCGACGGCGGCTTCGAGGACACGAGCGCACACCTCGCCGAGACCGGCGTGCGGATCGACGCGTCGCGGATGCGGCGCGCCGACGCGCAGCAGATCGCTGACGAGTACGCCTGCGCGGTGGAGATGGCGGACATCGGCGCCGCGATCGGCGCGGCGAAGTACGCGCGCGTGAACGGTGCCTCGCCGACGAAGCTGCGGCCGGCATACAAGCGCGCGGCAAAGCGCCTCGACGCGGTGGTGCCGGAGTACGAGCGGCTGTGGCTGGCGCGAAACCGTCCGGGCGGGCTGCGCGACAGCGTGTGGCGGATCGCGGCGATGGCGTCGCAGCTGCGCAAGGCTGCGGGGTGACGATCCACGAAGAGCACGAAGGCCACGATGGGCCGGTCACCTTGGGCCATCGCCCGGCATAGTGCTCAGGCCTCGGCGCGTCGATATTGAGGTATGCGGGTCAGTGAGCGATTCGGGCAACGGCGCCGAAAGGAAATGGCCTCTCGCCTTGCGATGGACCGCGCGTTCCGTCGGCACGCGTGGATCAGATTGCCTGTCGGCGTGTGCTGCGCGCTCGTAGGACTGGCGAGCGTAATTGTTCTTGCCACAGACGACGCCACTCAACCCGGAGGGGCGGTCGTTCCTGCCGGTGGCGTTGCATTCGCCATACTCATTCTCAACCCGCTCGGATGGTCACCGATTCGGCTGCGCCGTGCCTATCGCCCGATCGCAGGATGGGCGATGGGAACAATGCTGATGATGTCCGGCTGGTGGGAAAGGGAGAGCTTCGCGTACTACCACATGATCATGTTCGCGGTAGCCCTCGTGGCTCTGTGGCCGGTCGTCGCCTACTGCTCACGGCGTCGGTTCGCGCTGAAGTCAGCGCTCGAGACGAACTAACTACGGCCTGCGTGAAGGCCATTGGCGCAGACACCAGTCGGAGCTGGGACGGAGCTGAAGCTGCGTCTCTACGTTCGCAGACTCGTGATCGTCGTGAGAGAATCCGGCGGCGGCGGGCGAACGAGGGGGACGGGTCTGAAGATCTGTCCGTACGCGACCCCTGCGCGGCTCTGCGGCTTCTAGATGTGGCAAGTGCTTAGGCCGCGCTTTTCGAGGTACTGCTGATGGTAGTCTTCGGCCTTGTAGAAGGTGCCCGCCTGGGTGATCTCGGTGACGATGGGGCGGCGGTAGCGGCCTTCAGCCTCGAGCTGCAGCTTTGACGCTTCGGCGGCGGACTGCTGCTCGGCGCTCTGGACGAAGATGGCGCTGCGGTACTGGTCGCCGACATCGGGGCCCTGGCGGTTGAGCGTCGTAGGGTCGTGGTTTTCCCAGAACACGTTGAGCAGCGTCTCGTACGAGACGAGCGCCGGGTCGTACTCGACTTCGACGACCTCGGCGTGGCCGGTCTTGCGATAGCAGACGTCCTCGTACGAGGGGTTGTCGCGCGTGCCGCCCATATAGCCGACGGCCGTCGCCTTGACGCCGTTGATCTGGCGGAAGGCCGCCTCAACGCCCCAGAAGCAGCCTGCGCCGAAGGTGGCATGTTGCGTGGTCTTGGTATCGGTGGTCATAGGTATGTCTGACTCCTGTCTACGGACTTCGATATGCATTGTACTGCCGACCAGGCGAGATCGCAGCCGGGGACGGCTGCGCCACCATCGCACGCTGCCAGGCGAGGGTCGATCGCGAGCCGAAGCACGGCACGCCACCGCGTGCCCCTACTCGGACAGCGATCGTGCGAGTGCGAGATCATTCGCGACTCAGCGCTTCGCCGGTAAGCGACGCGTGCTCCGTCTGCGGGTCGAGCTGCAACCCGAGGCCATCGGCGAGGCGCGTGAGGTAGTTGAAGATGCCGATTACGTGCACCACTTCGAGCATAGCCTCGTCGTCGAACCCAAGGTCCCGAAGCGGCTGCCAGTCGTCCTCCACCATCTTCGTCGGGTTCGCACTGAGCTTATCGGCGACCGTGCAGAGGGCGCGGTCGCGAGCGGAGAGCGCCGGCGCCTCCATCCAGCGATGATCCTTGATCGCCTCAACCAGCATCGGGTCGCCGTGCTCGACACGCAGAAACTCTGCGTGAGACTGCGTTCAATAACGGC
>CAYQZE010000070.1:0-3231 GCA_964421985.1 uncultured Dehalococcoidia bacterium
CCGAGTTCATCCCCAGCCGCGAGCGCGTCGTCACGATCGAGGACCCGATCGAGATGAAGCTGCGGCAGACGCACGTCATCTCCATGGAGGCCCGCCGCCCGAACATCGAAGGCAAGAATGAGGTGACGCAGCGCGACCTGGTGCGGAACGCGCTGCGCATGCGCCCGGACCGGATCATCGTCGGCGAGGTGCGCGGCGCCGAGGCCTTCGACATGCTGCAGGCGATGAACACCGGCCACGAAGGGTCGCTGACGACGGTCCACTCGAACAGCCCGCGGGACGCCCTCTCGCGCATCGAGAACATGGTGCTGATGGCGGGGTTCGACCTGCCTGTGCGGGCGATCCGCGAGCAGATGGCCTCGGCGCTGCACCTGGTCGTGCAGCTCGTGCGCCACTCCGATGGCAAGCGTCGCGTCTCCAACGTCAGCGAGATCACCGGCATGGAGAGCGGCATCATCACGATGCAGGAGCTGTATCGCTTCGAGCAGACGGGCGTTGCGGAGGGCGGCGCGATCCAGGGCGAGCTGGTGCCGACGGGGATCACGCCGACGTTCGCCGACCGCTTCCGCAAGGCGGGCATCAGCCTGGAGTTGGGGCTCGCCGGAATGAGGGTGCGCTGATGCCGGCTCTTGCAGCGATCTCCGCGTCGGCGTGTGTCTTTCTGTTCTTCGTGTACCTCCTGCGGGCGCGCGCGCTGGCGAGTCCGGAGCTGCGGATTCGCCGTCTGTCGCCGTCGCGCGACGTGCAGGTGACGACGGAGGCCGATGGCGGAAGCTATCTCAAACGGAACGCGTCCGGCATCCCGGCGCTCAGCCGCTGGTTGAACGCGCGGGGCTACACCGAACGTTGGACGTTTGAGCTGGAGCGCGCCGACCTCAGCCTGCGCGCCGGCGAGTACTTCATGTTGCGGTTGCTGCTCGCGGCGGTCGCCTTCATGATCGTCGCGCTGATCGGACGCAACGGGATCGCCCTGACCATCGCAGTCGTTGTCGGGATGCTGGCCTACATGCTGCCCGCGCAGTGGCTGAAGCGCCGCATAGGGCGGCGCATCTCCAAAACGAATGCCCAGCTGGCTGAGACGATCTCGCTCATCGCGAATGGCGTGCGGGCGGGGTTCGCCTTCGGACAGAGCGTCGATGTGGCCGCCAAGCGCATCGGCCCGCCGATCTCGGTGGAGCTGAACCGCATGCTGCTCGATATCAGCCTGGGTGGCAGCACCGAAGAAGCGCTCACCGCGATGAACGAACGCATAGGCAGTGACGACGTCGACATGCTCGTGACGGCCATCCTCATACAGCGCAGCTCCGGTGGCAACCTCGCTGAGATCCTCGAGTCGATAGGCGAGACGATCCGCGAACGAGAACGCATTCAGGGGGAGATCAAGACGCTAACGGCGTCGCAGCAGCTCACCGGCTGGGTCCTGTCGCTTTGGCCGGCGGCGTTGGCGCTGATGTTCTTCGCGCTGGTCCCGAACGTGATGTCTTTGCTCTGGACGACGAACGCCGGCCTCGTGCTGATGGCGATCTGGATCACGCTGAATCTGCTCGGCATCTTTTCTATTCGCCGCATTCTCGCAATCGACGTGTAGGGAGCCGATATGTTTCCTTTCATCAGTATTGTTGGCGCCATGTCGGTGTTCTTGTTCGCGCTGTGGTACCTGCGGAACAAGAACCAGCAGGAGGTGCGGATCCGGTCGCTGGGCGAGCAGCAGCGGATGATCGTCGAACAGCAGGCGGCGTTCAACCAACGCGTCGCCTTCCCGCTCGTGGACGGCCTCGTGCGAGGGCTGATGTCGGTCCTGCCGACGAGCCTGATAGGCCGCGCGCGGCGGTGGCTGGTGGTCGCGGGCGACAAGATGACGGTGTCGCAGTTCTTCACCATCGTGCTCATCGCCTCGACGGCGGTGCCGGCGGCGTACTTCCTGTTCGTGTGGGCGACGCAGGGCAAGATGTCGCTGGCGTTGTTCCTCCCGATCCCGCTCCTCGCCGTGCTCGGGCTGTTCTTGCCGCTGATGATGCTTCGCCGCGCGGCGAAGAGCCGGCAGAAGCGCATCTGGCGCTCGATGCCGAACGCCATCGACCTGATGACGACGTGCGTCGAGGCGGGCCTCAGCCTTGACTTCGCCCTCCAGCGCGTCGCCGAGCGCTACAAGGGCGCGCTGTCGGACGAGATCTACCGCATGTTGCGCGAGACCGGCCTCGGGAAGACGCGGCGCGAGGCGCTGGCCGACATGGCGGAGCGCATCGACGTGCCGGACATCAGCACGTTCATCAACTCGATCATCCAGGCGGAGACGCTGGGCACGAGCGTCGGCCAGGTGCTGCGCGTGCAGGCGAAGCAGATGCGCATGAAGCGCCGGCAGCGCGCGGAGCAGATGGCGCGGCAGGCGCCGGTGAAGATGGTGTTCCCGCTGGTCCTCTTCATGATGCCGTCGCTCTTCATCGTCACGATCGGCCCCGTCGTGTTGAACGTGCTCGACGCGTTCAGCAAGAACTGACGCCGGTGACCGCTGTACGCGGGCAGGATGTCCCGCTCGGAGAGCAGATGTCTGATACGCAAGGACTGCGGCCGTTCGACCCCTACTGGACGCTGCAACTGCATCCCGAGGCGCCACGCGACCTCATCGAGGCCGCGTACTGGCACCTTGTGTCGGTGCGCGGGCCGGTGGTCAGTGAGTCGCGCATCGGGGAGCTGAACGCCGCCTACGCGACGCTGATCGACGCGGACGCCCGGCGCACGTACGACGAGGAGCACGGGCTGCGCGAGCCCGCCGCGCCGGCCGTCCGCGAGCGTCGGCCGATCTTCAGCTTCTTCGGGGCGAAGAAGCTCAGCGTGCAGTATCATCATCACTACCGCACGCTGCGCATCGGCGGCGAAGCGGATGCCCGGATCGTCCAGCTGGCCTGCGGGTACTGGATGCAGGGGCTGCACGGCGCCCGCGCCGACCGCGAGCGAATCGAGGAGGCGGTGCGGACGCTCTCCGATCCCCAGCTCCGCGCCCAGTACGACGCCCGGCGCGGCCCTGGCGCATCCGCGCCAAAAGAAAAAAGTACGAAACAGGTACCAGATCAGATTCAAATCGCACGACATAACGATATCTGGAACGCGCTTTCGTCGCAGATATCGCCCGCCGAGCACCCCCGATCCGGCGCCTCCGCCCCAGCGCTGCCTGCGGCTCCGCCTTCGGCCAACGGCCACCACGTCGAGCCCGTCTCGGATCTCCCCGCTGCC
>CAYQZE010000071.1:0-12698 GCA_964421985.1 uncultured Dehalococcoidia bacterium
GAGATCACGGTGGGCGACCCGGTCACAGCCGAGGAGCCCGCGGGAGCCACGATCGCGGACGACCCGGTCACAGCCGAGGAGCCGGCGGCAGTCGCGACAACCGACGACGCGATGACGGTCGAGGAGCCCCCGGCAGAAGCGGTGACGGATAACGCAGCGACAGCCGAGGAGCCTGCGGCAGCCACGATCGCGGACGATGCGGTGACCGTCGAGGAGCCGGTGGTAGAGACGGCAGACGACGAGGCGGAGAGCACCGACGAGTCTCCGCCCGCCTAGACAAACGCCGTAACAGCGACGCCCGGGTCGAACGGACGCGACCCGCTTGCAAAATCAGGGGGTATACCGGTCAAGCCTCGCGCGCAGGCGCCCGACGAACAACACAACGGACGCGGTGCTTCTTGCAACGCGTCCGTACTGGACTTCAGAACCTCCGTTGTGGTACATTGGCTATGAAGAGTTAGCAATTAGGTTGGAGCGCGGAGATGGCTGACAGGTTCGACAAGTTCACGGAACGCGCGCGGCGAGTGCTCACACTGGCCCAGGAAGAAGCGCAGCGCTTCAACCACAACTACATTGGCACCGAGCACCTCCTGCTGGGCCTCGTCCGCGAGGGCGACGGTGTAGCCGCCAAGGTGCTCGCCAACCTCGGCGTCGAACTCAACAAGGTCCGCTCCGCGGTCGAGTTCATCATTGGCCGCGGCGACCGCGCCGTCCTCGGCGAGATCGGCCTCACCCCGCGCGCGAAGAAGGTCATCGAGCTGGCCGTCGACGAGGCGCGGCGCCTCAACCACCACTACATCGGCACCGAACACCTGCTGCTCGGACTCGTGCGCGAGGGCGAAGGCATCGCCGCCGGCGTCCTCGAGAGCCTCGGCGTCAACCTCGAGCGCGTGCGCGCTGAGACGACGCGCATCCTCTCGCAGAGCATGCCGCAGACAGCCGGCGCCGGCGCACGCTCGTCGACCCGGACGCCCACCGTGGACCAGCTCGGCATGGATCTGACGCAGGCGGCGCGTGCCGGCAAGCTCGATCCCGTCATCGGCCGCTCGAAAGAGATCGAGCGCGTCATCCAGATCCTGTCGCGCCGTACGAAGAACAACCCGGTGCTCATCGGCGAGCCTGGTGTTGGCAAGACGGCCATCGCCGAAGGCCTCGCCCACCGCATCGTCTCCGGAGACGTGCCGGAGACGCTGCAGGGTAAGCGGCTGCTCACGCTCGACATCGGTTCGCTCGTCGCCGGCACGAAGTACCGCGGCGAATTCGAGGAGCGGCTGAAGAAGGTCATCGAGGAGATCAAGTCCAGCGGTAACTGCGTGCTCTTCGTCGATGAGCTGCACATGCTCGTTGGCGCCGGCGCCGCCGAAGGCGCGGTCGATGCCGCCAACATCCTCAAGCCGTCGCTCGCCCGCGGCGAGTTGCAGTGCATCGGCGCCACCACGCTCGACGAGTTTCGCAAGCACATCGAGCGCGATGCGGCGTTAGAGCGCCGCTTCCAGCCCGTCCTCGTCGAAGAGCCGAGTGTCGAAGAAACGATCGAGATCCTGAAGGGCATCAAGGAACGCTACGAGGAACACCACAAGCTCACCATCGAGGACGAAGCGCTGAAGGCCGCCGCCGAGCTCGCTTCGCGCTACGTCTCCGACCGCTTCCTGCCCGACAAGGCCATCGACCTCGTAGACGAGGCGTCGAGCCGCGTGCGCATCCGGCGCTCGGCCACCCCGCCGTCGCTCAAGGAGGCGTCGCGCGGGCTCGAGTCGCTGCGTAAAGAGAAGGACGCGGCGATCTCGTCCCAGCAGTACGAATACGCCGCCGAGCTTCGCGACCGTGAGGTGAAGCTGCAGGAGAAGATCGAGTCACTCGAGCAGGGCATCGAGGTGCAACGCGAGGGCGAGAAGCCCGTCGTCACCGAGGAGGACATCGCGGAAGTCGTCAGCATGTGGACCGGCATCCCCGTGGCGCGCATCGCCAGCGAGGAGTCCGCCCGCCTGCTGCAGATGGAAGACGCGCTCCACAGCCGCGTCATCGGTCAGGACGAGGCGATCGTCGCGATCGCAAAGTCGGTGCGCCGCTCGCGCGCCGGCCTCAAGGACCCAAAGCGCCCCATCGGCGTCTTCATGTTCCTCGGGCCTACGGGCGTCGGCAAGACCTACCTCCCGCGCGTGCTGGCGGAGTTCATGTTCGGCAGCGAAGACAACATGATCAAGCTCGACATGAGTGAGTTCATGGAGAAGCACAACGTCTCGCGCCTCGTCGGCGCGCCTCCCGGCTACATCGGCTACGACGACGGCGGCCAGCTGACCGACACCGTGCGGCGGAAGTCGTACTGCCTGATCCTGCTCGATGAGATCGAGAAGGCGCACCCGGACGTGTTCAACCTGCTGTTGCAGATCTTCGACGACGGCCACCTGACCGACGCCAAGGGACGGAAGGTCGACTTCCGCAACACGATCATCATCATGACGAGCAACGTCGGCTCCGACCTGATTCGCAAGGAAGGCGGCCTCGGCTTCAGCGTGGCGAAGGACGAAGTGAAGTCGGCCGACCAGCAGTACAAGAGGATGAAGGAGAGGGTGACGGAGGATCTGAAGCGGGTCTTCCGGCCCGAGTTCCTCAACCGCATCGACAGCCAGGTCGTGTTCCACACCCTCGCGAAGGAGCACATCCGCAAGATCGTCGACCTGAACCTGCGCGACCTCGACAAACAACTGCTGCTCAAAGGCATCTCACTGGAGTTGTCGGAAGGTGCGAAGGACTGGCTCGGCGAAAAGGGCTACGACCCCGTGTTCGGCGCCCGCCCGCTGCGCCGCGTCGTGCAAAACGAGCTGGAGGATCGCCTCTCGGAAGCCCTACTGCAAGAGCGCTTCGGCCTCGGCGACACCGTCTGGATCGACGTCCAGGGCGACGACCTGATCATGGAGAAGAAAGAGGCCGCCCCCGCGGAACCCGCGCTGACCTAGAACATGCCGTAACCCGAACGATCAGAGGAGGAAGCCCGGTCAACCGACCGGGCTTTCCTTTTCGTCCGTGGAACCCGGACGCTTTGCCGGTCCGCGCGCCTCCGTTATGATCCACCCACCAACAGCAGCGACAAACGGAGGATGCCATGGCAGTGCGCGGGTACGTGCTCATCGAAGCGGAAGTCGGCAAGGCGAAGGCCGTCGGCGAGGCGATCCGCAAGCTTAGCCACGGCGACGCGCGCGTGACGGCAGTCGATACCGTCACCGGGCCGTTCGACGTGATCGTGCAGATCGAGGCCGACGACCTCGACAAGCTCGGCAACGCGATCACCGACGGCATCCAGCGCGCCGAAGGCGTGCAGCGAACCACCACGTGCCTCGCCGTGCGGCTCGGGTAGGGGCACGCGGTGGCGTGCCCGGTGCGGGCCTTAACCCCCCGCGCGGGCGACGTCTGCGCGCTCGATGACGCGCAGCGGCACCGCGTCGCGGAACTTGTCCTCGACGACGATGTCGCTCGGCGCCACCTCACGGCAGGCGTTGCAGCGGATGCAGGCTGCATCGTCGATGGTCCATCCTTCGCCGCGCTGAACGATCGCCCCGGTCGGGCAGAGCGTCGCCGCCTCGGCGACCGCGGCCGACTGTTTCGTCACGCGATAGCGGATCAACCCATCGCACACTTGCGCCGGGCAGCGATGCTCCAGCGCGTGCGCGTCGTACTCCTCGCGGAAGAACTTCATGATGTTGTTGATGACGACGGGCGACAGCCTGCCGTGATCGCAGTTCGCGTACTGCATCGACGCCACCAGCGACTTGATACGGTCAGGGTCGTCGGGGCGCGCCTCGCCGCGTGACACGCGTTCCAGGATCTCCACCATGCGCTGGTTGCCTCCGCGGCAGGTCGTGCAGCGCCCGCACGATTCGTCCTCCAGGAACCAAGAGAACATGATGTTCATGTTGACGACACAGGACGTCTCGTCGACGAAGATCAGTCCGCCGCCGCCCATGCCGGCGCCGAGGGGCCGGAACGTCTCGAACTCCAGCGCCAGCTCCGACGCGATGCCACCCGGCAGCAGGCCCGACAGCGGCCCGCCCTGCTGCAACGCCTTGAACTCGCGGCCCTTGGCGATGCCGCCCGCCATCGCGAGCACCTCGCCGACCGTCATGCCGAACGGCACTTCCAGGCAGCCCGACTTCACACAAGCGCCCGACACGGTGAACAGCTTCGTGCCGCGGTTGATCTCCGTGCCGACGGTGCTGAACGTCGCGGGCGTCACGCGCAGCAGCGTCGTCACGCTGGCGTACGTTTCGACGTTGTTGACGTTCGTCGGTTTGCCCAGCACGCCGCTCGCCGCCGGGAAGGGAGGCTTGATGCGCGGCATGCCGCGCTCGTCGTTCACCGACGAGATCAGCCCCGTCTCATCGCCGCAGACGTACGAGCCCGCGCCGCGGATCACCTCCGCGTCGAAGCGCACGCCGGTCCCCAGCGCGTTCTCGCCCAGAATGCCTTTGTCGCGACACTGCTGAAGCGCGACGTTCACGCGTTCGATCGCCAGCGGATACTCGTCGCGGACGTAGATCCAGCCGTGCGTCGCGCCAGTCGCGTAGGCGCCGACCAGCATGCCCTCGATCATCATGTGCGGGTCGCTCTCCATGACGACGCGGTTCACCCAGGCGCCAGGGTCGCCCTCGTCCGCATTGCACACGAGGTACTTCGGCTCGGCTTTGGCGCCTTGCAGGAAGCTCCATTTCATGCCCGTCGAGAAGAACGAGCCGGAATGGCCGCGCAGCGTCGAGCCCTTGACGACGTTGATCAGCGCGCCGCGGTCCATCTGCGTTGAGGCGACGAAGTGCGAGTAGCCGCCGCGCGCGATGTAGTGGTCGATGTTCCCCGGGTCGATGACGCCGCAGTTGTACATCAGCCAGCGCACCTGCCCCTTCGCCCACTCGATGTCCGCGAGCATCGGCACGCCAGCGGCAACCGTGCCGGCGATGACGCCGATCGCGTGCTCCGTCGCGATGCCTGACGCCGCCGCCGTCGCGAACGCATCGACGGTCGCGGCAGTGACGTGGCCATACAGCACGTGCTGCCCACCGGGCCTGCGCACCTCCACGACCGGCTCCGCCCAGGCGAGGCCCGCATCGCCCGTCTCCATCACGTCGAAGGCGGCGCCCGCTGCGGACAGCTTGCGCAGCGCGGCGAGCGTCGCGCGTGCGCCGGCCGCGATGGACGAGGTGTTCATGGATACGATGAAGAGCGGGCGCGCGGGCTTCTCGACGGCAGCCCACACCACATCAGCGGCGGCTCGCAGTTCATCGTACGTAGGCATCTCGCTCCCGGTCGGTTCTAGGTTCTAAGTTCTAGGTTCTAGATTCTTCAAGCCGCGCACGAGCTTCACGGTCGCGGCGGCGCTCAGCGGGCCGACGACGACGCCGTCCACCCAGACCTGGGCCGCGTACTCGCAGGTGCCGTTGCACTGCGCCATGTGGAGGCCGAGCTTGTTGTCGGCCGTGTTCTGGCCCATGGCGATGCCCAGTTCGGCCTCGAGCACCTTCTTCACGTTGCCGCCGCCCTTGATCCGGCACGTCGGCCCGCTGCACCAGCCGATCAGCGTCTGCGGCGGCGGCGTAAGGCGGAACTCGCTGTAGAACGTCGCCGCGCCGTACACCTTCGCCTCGCTGAGACGAAGCTGACGCCCGACCACCTTCATCGCGATCTTCGGGACATAGCCGTAGTGATGCTGCACAGCGTGCAGCGCGCCCAGCAGGTCGCCATCCGCCGGCTTGAAGCCGCGGATCAGGTGCTGGATCTCGAGCGTAGCTTCGTTATCGAGCATCAAGGCTCCCCTTTGTGCGCGGCATCACTATAGGGGAGGGTGCTCGGCCGGACAAGATGTTGCACGCAACTGTGGTTGGGCGCACCGGCTGACTGGCGTTCGCGATGAGCGTGCCGCGTAGACTAGGGGCTCACGTCGAGTCGTCGGCGCCGCCCGCACGCTCGAGCCGCACGCTATCCGCATCCAGTGACTTCACGATCGGTCGAAACACCTCGCCCCAGCGCTCGATGTTGCTCGCGAGCCACTCGTTCAGTTCCGGCCAGGTAGACCGACCAGTGGGGTTCGCCGAGCGCCGCAAAGCCACTTGGCTTTCCTTAGCGTTAGGAAGCTCACGCCACTCTAGCGGCCCGAGCGACGCCTCGATCGTTTCGCGGTGCTGCTGCTGAAGCAGATGGAAGAACGTCTTGGCGTGTGGCCCCCACACTGTCAGATGTAGTTCGCTGAACTTGTCGCGCATCCCGTTCAAGACGACGAGCGTAAAATACGACCTTCCAATCGCAACATTTGTCCAGTGGTCCTTCGAAGGCTTCTGGATGTGGATGGACGATCCGCGCGCATCCATGAACTGCCGAAGCTGAGTCCAGAAGTCTAAGTGGAGCTTCTGCGTTTCGGTCAGTTCGCTGGAACTCACGCTTGCCGCTTGTTGTGCTACAGCCTCTGTCCAATCGTTTGGCTGCGATACGACGTTGAACTTCGGCGCAACAGGCGAGTCTCCAATGCGCCACAGCTCGATCTCTAGACCAAAGAAATTTGCGGACTCGATCGTCATGCGGTTCCGCCAGTCGAGTGCCGCGCGATGCTCGTCGGTGAACATCGTGGATACCCACACGATACTGACCGCATCCAGCCCGGCAGCGTACGTGAGGAGCTGTCCGAGGTGGACGTGATCGGTTCTCTCCAACTGATTCTCGATCAGCACGTAATGTCCGGTCAGCGTATCTTTACACAGGATGTCCGCGCGGAACGGGCCAACGTTCTTCTCTTGGGCCTCGACCTCCAGTTCCAGTCCGATCGCCTCGCCGAGCAGCGTGATGTTCTCGGGCATCGCAAGCCACGGTGTGAAGTCTTGTGCCTCGCCGGCCCAAAAGTCGCGAACATTGGCGACTCGTTGTAGACGACCTAATGCCGGTTTGTCAGCCATCGGCGATTCCCTTCCCAGCTACGAAAGCGCTCGGGACAGGCTCAACGTCCTACGCCGCCGCCCCCGGCTGCGACGCGCGCTTCGCGTGGTCCTCGACGACCATCTTCGCGACGTCTTCGCCCATACGGATGCTGTAGTTCTGGCCGCGGTCCTCGGGGTAGATCTGCGTCATCGTCTCCAGGTACAGGCCCGCCACCGGCGTGCGGTGCTCGGGCTTGTTCTGGCTGTAGTTCATGCGGATGATCGGCTGCGCGTACGGCGCTTTGAACACCCACCGCTCGTTCACCCACTCCGACGAGAACTCCGGGTTGATGCGCTTCAGCGCCGGCTCGAAGATCGCCCAGAGCGCGTCGTCACTGAGGTTGAAGTACTCGTGATCCTGCGAGAGGTAGTTCGAGATGTAGAGGATGTGGTTGCCGCCGTAGTTCTCCGGCCCTATGAAGTTCGTGTGCTCGACCAGCGCGAGGAACGGCATCGTGCGGTCGCCGATGTTCATCCAGTACGTCGACGACAGCGAGCGCTTCATCGTCACGACCATGCAGACGGCGCCTTGCCACTGCACGTGGTCGAGCTTGCGCGTGTAGTCGTCCGTCAGCGGCGGCGCCATCTTCTTGAACAGCAGCGATGGCACGGCCGCCACGACGGCGTCCGCCGTGACCGTCTCGCCGTTCGCCAGTACGACGCCGGTGGCGCGGTTCTCGTGCGCGGTGATCTGTTGCACGCCGACGCCCGTATGGATCTGTACACCGCCTGCCCGCAGGCGCCGCTCCAT
Source organism: uncultured Dehalococcoidia bacterium (assembly GCA_964421985.1). Lineage (GTDB taxonomy): Bacteria > Chloroflexota > Dehalococcoidia > DSTF01 > JACRBR01 > JANXYW01. Next base: position 7,705 of record CAYQZE010000071.1, read on the forward strand.
CTCGTCGATGTACACGGAGAAGCTGCCCATCAGGTAGCCGAGCTTCTCCTTGCCGCCTTCCCGCGATGCGAAGCGAAGGTGGATCTTGCTCCACAGCCACGCCATCGCCACCTGGTCGTAGGCGTCGCCATACTTCCCTTGCAGCAGCGGGCCCCACATCTTCTCGAAGACCTTCTTCGAAACGTTCTTCTCGATCCAGTCCTTGCAGGTGATCTGCTCGAACTCCGCCCACTCCTCGCGCCCGCGCAGCCGCATCGCCATCAGCCCGAGCTTCACACGGTCCAGCGGCGGCAGCGGCGAAAAGCGCAGGAGGTCGAGCGCGGTGACGAAGGGATAGATCTTGCCGCTGTCGAACCAACCGACCTTCGATTCGATCCACTGAAGCCGGTCGCCGACGCCCAGCTCTTCGATCAGCCGGATGATCGTCGTGTCGGTGCTGAAGATATGGTGGTAGTAGGCCTCCAGCCGGCTGCCGCCCACCTCGAACGTGCGCACGAGGCCGCCCAGGTACGGGCTCGCCTCGTAGAGCACAACGTCGTGCCCGTCCTGCATCAGACGGTACGCCGTCGTCATCCCGGCGACACCGCCGCCGGCGATGCACACCTTCATCTACACACCCTCGCGGCCGACCGCCGGGGCCGCTGAGCGCAGCACGCGCTCAGGCGCGTCAGCATCCGCGTCCGGCGGCGGCGCGTCGCCGGAGCGGCTGCTCTTCAGCATGTCGCCGAAGTTGAACTGCATCGACCACATCAGGTAGAGGCCGATGAACACGATCGGGAAGATCAACACCGCGTGCAGGCCGATGGCGTAGGCGCTGCCAAGCTCCTTCGCCGCGCCAAAGGCGACCACGGTCTTCGAAACCACCAGCTCGAACGGGCCGATGCCGCCCTGCGATGCCACGATAGCAATAGCGAGATTCGCCGCCGCCGTTAGCAGCAGGAAGATGTGAAACCCCTCGTGAATGCCAAAGGCGCGCGCGATGATGTAGTACATCAGCGCTTCGAGCGTCCACGAGGTCAGCGACATGATCCAGGCCGCGGCAAGGTCAACCGGGCTGCGCAACGCCTGCAGCCCCTCGAAGAACGACTGTATCAGGCCTTCGACCTGAGGTTTTACTCTCGCGGGCGCGAACCGATGTGCGAACCGGTGCAGCAGGCCGCGGCCGCCGTCCGATAGTGCGAAGTAGAACAAGGCAGCCATCGCAGCGCCGAATAACACCGCCATCACCGCGCCGAGGCCCGCGAAGGTAAGGCTCAGGCCGAAGCCCACCGGGAAGCTCGTGTCCCCCCCGGCGAACGCCGCTACGATCAGCATCATCGGCACGAGCGTCACGCCGTCGAACAGGCGGTCCACCGCGATCGTGCCCAGCGTTGCGGTCTTGCTCACCTTCTCGCGCTGGCCCAGCACATAGGCGCGTGCCAGTTCCCCCGCCCGGGCCGGGATCAGGTTGTTCGCCATCAGGCCAATGATCACGACCGGGTAGAGTCGCAGCGTCGACACGCGCTTTACCGGCCGCAGCAGGTACTGCCAGCGTATCGTCCGTACCCAGAGGCCCAGGTAGTACACCGGCAGCGACAGCGCCACCCACCAGTAGTTGGCGTCCTCGAACGCGACCTTGACCTCGCCAAAGTCGGTGCTCCGCACGAATAGCGCGATGAAGACCAGGCTGACGGCGATCCCAATCCAGAAACCACGGCTCTTGAGCAACGGGACTCCATGGCGCCTGAACGCGCCCCGCCGGACGAGGGATCGCTAACTTATGTTCGGCAGCGAAACCTCGCAATTATATGGGCCACCCCTAGGCGGATCAATCGCGGAATCCGGCATGGAACGCGCTCACGATGCCCGGTCAGGCGTATCTCAATCGGCCAGCAGCCCCGGTATCGCCCGGAGCGCCACGAGACGCTCGCTGTGGTCGGCCAGATCCCGCAGCGTCGCCTGCTCGCTCGCCAGCTCGCTCGCGCCGATGATCGCTGCGAATCTCGCGCCTTTCCCGTCGGCGTGGCGCAGCTGCGCTTTCAGGCTACGCCCCGCCGGGCCGACCAACGTCCGTAGACCGGCATCCCTGGCCGCTCGCGCCAGCTTCACCGCCGCCCGCGCCGCCTCGGGCGTCAGATGAGCGATGTACAGCGCGAGCGCGCCCGGCGGCGGCACGCGCACGCCCTCTCGCTTGATGTTGATGATCAGCCGTTCGAACCCCGTGCCAAAGCCGACGCCCGGCGTCGCCGCCCCGCCCAGCAGCTCCACCAGCCCGTCGTACCGGCCGCCGCTCCCCATGCTGCTCTGCGACCCCTCCTCGAGCGGATGAAACTCGAACACCGTGCGCGTGTAGTAGTCGAGCCCGCGCACCAGTCGCTCGTCCACAACCGCTGTTATGTCGAGTCCGTCGAGGTGTTCGCACAGCCGTGCGAAATGCGCCCGGCACGGCTCGCACAGGTGCCCGGCCAGCCGTGGCGCACCCTCGATCGCCGCCTGACAGCGCTCCTCCTTGCAATCCAGCAGTCGCAGCGGGTTCTTCTCGAACCGCATCCGGCAATCGTCACAGACCCTTCCCAGCAGCGGCCGGTAGTGCGCACGCAGCGCGGCGATGTAGCCCGGCCGGCACACCGCATCGCCGATCGTGTTGATCTTGATCGTGAACTCGCTCAGCCCCAGTTCGCGATAGAACGTCGCCAGGAGGTCGATCACCTCCGCGTCGACGAGCGGATCGCCGTCGCCGACGGCCTCCACGCCCAGCTGCGTGTGCTGCCGGTAGCGTCCCGCCTGCGGCCGGTCGTAGCGAAAGTTGGGCCCGATGTAAAACAGCCGTACGGGCTGGGGTAGGCTCGCCATCCCGTGCTCGATATACGCCCGCATGACGTTGGCCGTGCCTTCCGGCCGTAGCGCCAGCAGATCCTCGCCCCGATCTTCGAAGACATACACCTCTTTCGAGACGATGTCGCTGCTCTCGCCCGACGTCCGCAGAAACACGCCCGCATGCTCGAAGATCGGGGTTTCGATGCGCTGGTATCCGAAGAGTTCGCACACCCGTTCGGCCGTGTCGCGGACGTACTTCCAGTACGGCCACTCCTCCGGGAGCACATCGGCTGTACCTCGCGGCGCCGCGAATTTCTGGGGTCTGGCGGGACGGGGCCGGCTTGTCATGATGCCGGTCAGGATACCAGCCGAATCTGGGAGCGGCGAACGGGGGTGTACAATGCGCACAGGCGTACGAACGCACCGGCGTTCGTACGCCTCATCCGGGAGGTGCCTATGCGCCGGCGCATGACCATCGTATTTGACGACGAGGAGCCCTACACCCAGCTCAAGGTCGAGGCCGCCCGATCTCACCGCCCGGCAAAAGACCTCGTCGCCGAGGCGCTGCTCTCGTACTTCGATGTGAGGGCCGCCGAGCAGCACCTCGCGCCGCAATCCGACCGCCGCACCGACGCCGTCGACGACGCCCTCCGACAACTACGGCTAGCGAAGGAGCCATCGGGCTCAACGGCGCGCTAGCGCCGCGGCTCCCACATGACCACCGTCGCTCACGATCCCGCGGTTCAGGCCCTGATCAACCGCGTGAGCGCATACCTGCCGCCGGACGGCATCCGTCTCGTCCAGGAGGCGTACGAGTTCGCCGCCGCCTCACACGCCGGGCAGAAGCGGCTCACCGGCGACCCCTACATCGTCCACCCGCTCGACGCGGCGATGACCGTGGCCGACCTGCAGATGGACGCCGCCGCCGTCGCGGGCGCCCTGCTGCACGATGTGCAAGAGGACTGCCACGTGCCAAACGCAGAGCTCGCCACGCGCTTCGGCCCGGACGTCGCGCGGCTGGTCGACGGATCGACGAAGCTGGATAAGATCGCCTGGCGCGCACCCGACGAGCGGCCCGGCGACCAATCGCTCCAGGCCGAAAGCCTGCGCAAGATGTTCATCGCCATGGCGGAGGACCCGCGCGTCGTGATCATCAAGCTCGCCGACCGGCTGCACAACATGCGCACGCTGGATGCGAAGCCCCCCGAGAAGCGGATCCGTACGGCGCAGGAAACGATGGAGATCTACGCGCCGCTCGCCAATCGTTTCGGCATCTGGCAGATCAAGTGGGAACTCGAAGATCTCTCCTTCCGCTACCTGCAGCCGGATCGCTACAAGGAGATCGCCAAGCTCATCCAGTCGAAGCGCACCGTGCGCGAGCGCTACATCGCCCAGGTCGAGAAGGTCCTCAAGGACGCGCTCCAGAGTCAGGGCATCGACGCCGACGTCATGGGCCGCGCGAAGCACATCTTCTCCATCGCACAGAAAGCCGACAAGTACGCCGCCGAGCACAAGGGCTTCGAGCAAATCTACGACCTCCTCGCGCTGCGCGTCATCGTCAGCACAGTCGGCGACTGCTACAACGCGCTCGGCGTCGTGCACGGGCTCTGGCACCCGATCCCCGGCCAGTTCGACGACTACATCGCCAGTCCGAAGGAGAGCCTGTACCAGTCGCTCCACACGACGGTGATGGCAATCGGCCTGCGCCCCCTCGAGATCCAGATCCGCACCCAGGAGATGCACCAGCTCGCCGAGCACGGCGTCGCCGCACACTGGCGATACAAGGATGCCCGCGGGGCACGCGACACGCGCCACGAGGAGCGCCTGTCGTGGCTGCGCCAGCTCCTCGAGTGGCAGCGCGATATTTCTCACGCCGAGGAGTTCGTCGAGTCCGTCAAGACCGACCTCTTCCACGACCAGGTCTTCGTCTACACGCCGAAGGGCGAGATCAAGGAGATGCCCGCCGGCGCGACCCCGATCGACTTCGCCTACCGCGTCCACACCGACCTCGGCCACAAATGTGTCGGCGGCAAGGTGAACGGCCGTCTCGTGCCGCTCAACTACCAGCTCCAGAACGGTGATGTCGTTGAGATCGTCGCCGCCAAGAACTCGCGCGGCCCGTCGCGCGACTGGCTCAACACGAATCTCGGCTACATCAAGACCGGCCACTCGCGAGAGAAGATCCGGCAGTGGTTCAA
>CAYQZE010000072.1:0-3238 GCA_964421985.1 uncultured Dehalococcoidia bacterium
CGCTCCGATATCATGCAACCCATGACGTTCGAGACGCGGTTCTGCACGAGCGCCGACGGGACGCGCATCGCCTATGCCGTCCGCGACGGCACGGCGCCGCCGCTGCTCACCGTGCACGGTTGGGCCAGCTTGATCAGCGACTGGACAGCTGCAACCGGCGCTCCGCTACTGCCTGAACGAACCGCTGTGATGTACGACAGGCGAGGCATGGGCGCATCGACGCGCGACGTCAGCGACGTCTCGCTCGCGCGCCAGGTCGAAGACGTCGCCGCTATCGTCGCTGCCCTGGGCGTGGGTACCGTCGACATGCGCGCGTTTTGGGACGGGACACCGATCGCAATCGCATTCGCTGCGGAATATCCCGAGCGCATTCAACGCATGGTGCTCGACGGCCCGTATATTCGAGGCGCCGACGTCATCTCTCGCGAGGCACTCCGCGCCACAATGGATCTGGCGCACACCAACTGGCTGATGTTACGCCGGTCCATAAAAACCATGGGCGGCGGATCATCCGGAGATGAAGTTCAGAGCGCTATGGAGCGCCTGCGGCGGGGAGTCGCGCCCGAGATGGCTGCCCGCTATATGGAGCTTTACGGCACGATGGATGTCGACGGCTGTGTCGACCGCGTTGCGGCGCCAACTCTGATCGTTCATCGCCCTCACGATGGAGCGGTGACGTGGCGCGCCGTGCAAGAAGTCGCATCGCGAATTCCGGGCTGCCGGATGATGACGCCCGAATCTCCAGACGAACGCTCGGAAGTGTTGCGGCAATTTTTCCAGCGAGAGGACGGCCTCGAGCCATCGCCCCCACGCGTCGCACCGGTCGGCGCTCGCCAGAAACGCCCCGCCTTCCGCACGATCCTGTTCACCGACATCGTCGGCCACACGGAGATGATGCAGCGCCTGGGCGACGAGCAGGGGCGAGCGATCCTGCGCGAGCACGAGCGCATCACGCGCGAGGCGCTGTCGGCGCATGGCGGCACGGAGGTCAAGACCGCAGGCGACAGCTTTATGGTGTCGTTCGCCTCCGTTTCTGCCGCCGTGGAGTGCGCCATAGCGTTACAGCGCGCCTTCGCCGCCGGCACCGACGTAGGTGTAGGGGCACGCGGTGGCGTGCCCGCCGCCGAACCGATCGTCGTCCGCATGGGGCTGAACGTTGGTGAGCCCATCGCAGAGGACGGCCCGGACGGGCGCGTCGACTTCTTCGGTTCGACCGTCATCCTCGGCGCCCGCATCAGGGATCAGGCCAGCGGCGGCGAGATCCTCGTCCCCGAGGCGGTGCGACACCTCCTGTCCGGCAAGCCGTTCCTCTTCTCAGACCGAGGCGTCACCGAGCTCAAAGGCTTCGAGGATCCGGTACATCTGTACGAAGTGCGCTGGCGGTGAAGTCCAAGGCAGTTTGCAGTTTGTAGTTCGTAGTTTTCGTAGGGCGGACCTGCGTGGCCGCCCCTTTCGTCGGCAACGAGTCGCACGCTCTCAAACGCCTCGTAGTGATTGGCGAAGGGGCACCACGCCGTTATTCCGTAGCGTGCGCCTCCAGCGTGCGAGCTGCTCGCTCGCACACCTGCCACGTGTCGGACCCACAACTTCGCCCGACTCCATCTGCGTACTCCGCGGTTCCGTTGCCGTACTCCCGATTGCGCCCTGCCACCTCCGCCGCTACACTGCAGCTGCTTGAGACAGCAGGCGCTCGCGGGTTCGCTCGCGGCATAATCACAGCCTGCCGAGGCGCAATACGTGGAATCGAAGCTGAATCGCCCGTACGTGGGCGTGCTTCGCGCGTGTGGCCCCTGCTCTCGAGCAGGGGTTTTTCGATTGCCGTCGCCCAACGGCGGATGGAGGCGAGTCTATGGCAACAGCGAAGAAGGAAGCGAACGTCGCCGAACTGAAGGACCTCGTCCAGCGGGCGAGCATCGTCGTCGGCGCCGAGTATCGCGGGCTGACGGTGAAGGAGATGACGACGCTGCGCCGCCAACTGCGCGCCGCGGGCGTTGAGGCGCGGGTGGTGAAGAATCGCCTGTTCAAGCTCGCGGCTTCACAGGCGGGCCTGGCGGAAGCGGGTGAGGTCGCCGATGGGCCGTCGCTGGTCGTGTTCGGCTTCGGTGACATCGTCGCTCCGTCGAAGGCGATCGCCGACTACGTGAAGACCGCGCGCAACAGCTTCGCTCCGAGGCTCGTGTACATGGACGGCGCGATCGTCCCGGGCAGCATCGTCGCGGAACTCGCGAGCCTGCCCAGTCGCGAGGAGCTGATCGGGCGGCTGGCCGGGGCATTCATCCAGCCCGTGCAGCAGTTCGTGAACCTGACGACGGACAGCATCCAGTCGTTCGCGCGGCTGGTCGATGCGCGGGCGAATCAGTTGGAAGAGACGGCGGCGTAGGAGCCGGTCAGCGCGTCAGCAGTCAACGCGCCCCGACCGAAGCCCTGGAAGAGCTGACTGGCTGAAGTGCTGACACGCTGACAAGCTGACAAGCTGACAAGGAGGAAGAACATGGCGAAGGTAGAAGAGGCGTTCGACATCATCAAGGAGATGACGATCCTTGAGCTGCGCGACCTGAACAAGAAGATTGAGGACGAGTTCGGCATCACGGCGGCGGCGCCGGCGATGATGATGGCGCCAGGCATGATGGGCGGCGCTCCGGCGGCGGCGCCCGAGGCAGAGAAGACCGAGTTCAACGTCGTCCTGAAGGAGGCCGGCGCGAACAAGATCAACGTCATCAAGGCAGTGCGCGAAGTGACGACGCTGGGCCTGAAGGAAGCGAAGGACCTCGTCGAGAGCGCACCCGTCACGGTCAAGGAAGGCATCGCCAAGGCGGATGCCGAGGCCGTCAAGACGAAGCTGACGGAAGCCGGTGCAACGGTCGAGCTGACCTAGCGTCGGTCGTCGGGGTGCGCGTGTGAACCGCGTGTTTCGTTCTGCGCCGAAACCGTCGCGACATGGCGGCGTGCGCAGGCTGCCGGATCAATCCACGGACGGAAGCAGGAGGCGGGTGAGACGCACGACGCTGCGCTCCGTCAGTTCGACGCGGCGGCGGCCCGCCTCCTGCGCGCGGCGGTAGAGCTTCTCGTCCGCCCCGGGTGGCGCTTCAGTCGACTGCAGGCGCGTGCGCTCCCAGTGGGCGACGCTCGGATAGCGGGTGATCAGCAATGCCGCCGTCGACGGCCCCGGCTCGGCGCTCCGCCAGAGACCCACGATCTCGCAGCCGTCGGACTCGAAGAAGGGCCAGATTCCATCCTC
>CAYQZE010000073.1:0-2587 GCA_964421985.1 uncultured Dehalococcoidia bacterium
CTCGCTGATTCCTGCGGCGGTGGCCTTGGTGCGGCGCAGGTCGAGCGATTCCAGGTTCGTCAGGACAGCCAGTTGTTTGATCCCGGCGTCGGTCAGGCTGCTGCCGGCCAGCGACAGCCGCTTGAGTTGCTTCAGCTCGGCCAGGTTTTTGGCGAACAGATCGCCCAGCGACGGGCAGCCGAGCGACAGGTCGATCAACTCTGGCTGCTCCTTCAGTGAAGTCAGCTCGCGCCCGTTAATCTCGTTGCCGTCGAGGACCAGCCGTTTCAGCGTCGGCAGCTTCGGCAGGTTGGCCAGTGACTCGTCGTTCAATCCCGAGTTGGCCAGGGAGAGTTCTCGCAAGCCGTGGATCGGGACCAGGAAACCGTAGTCCACCCCGTTGATGCCCGACAGGTCGATGAACTCCAACCGGTCGAACTCGGAGAAGTGCAGCCGGGACATCTGCTGAGGCAATTCGCCCAGCGGCTTGGCGACGCCGGCGAGCGAGACGCGGCGGACCTGGAAATAGTCGCCGGGCAAGTCGGCCGCGGCCTTGATGGGGCGCGACTCTGGCTTGTCGAGGGGGCCGATCTCGATGGTTCCACCCAGAGCGAGCACGCCTTCGGCCACGCTGCGATTCGTTTCGGACCAAGTGATCTCGCTCTTCGGCTGGACGGCCTTGAGCTGCTCGTAGCTGCGGAGGGAGATGCGCGTGTCGCGAAGATCGAGAAACGAACTTGACGGTCTCGGCAGGCTTGCCAGATCGGCCAGCCCCGCATCGCTCACCTTTGTTGTCCACAGATCAATGCGATACAGATTCTTGCGATCCTTGAAATGGGCCAGCCCCGCATCGCTCACGCGGAGATTGCCCAGATCAAGGGACGTGAGGTTCTTGCACTCCTTGAAGTAGGTCAGCCCGGCATCGCTGACCTGGCTGTTGTTCAGACAAAGATCATTGAGCTTCTTGCACTCCTTGAAGTAGGCCAGCCCGGCGTCGGTCACCTGGGTGCCGCCAATGCTCAGGGTCGTGAGGTTCTTGCAACCCTCGAAGTGGGCCAGCCCCGCATCGCTCACCATCGGGTTTCCGTACAACCCCACCACTGTGAGTTCAAACGCCCCGCGGGGCAGATCGCCGTCCGCCTTGATCAGCCGTTCCGTTCCGTTCTCCTTGATTCTGAGACCGCCGCCAATCGACAGCACATACTCGGCCGCGCGGCGGTCGGGATCGGTGGCGACCAACGGCTCGATCACGCCGCCGTCCCATTCGATCTTGCACCCCGGCAACGCGGCCGAGAGCTTCTTCACGCCAGCCTCGGTGGCCTTCGTCTTTTTGACATCGACGGAAGTGAGTTCTGGAAAGCCGGCGAGCCGTTCCAACCCCAGATCGCTCACTTGGGTAACGGCCAGACTCAGCGTGGTGAGTTTCTTGCAATCCTCCAAGTGAATCAGCCCGGCGTCGCTCACCTGGGTTACACTCAGACCAAGAACCCTGAGGTTCTTGTAATCCCTGAGCTGGGCTAGCCCAGCATCGGTCACCTGGGTCTCGTTCAATTGAAGTACCGTGAGGTTCTTGCAATCCCTGAAGTGGGCCAGACCCGCATCGCTCACCTGAGTACCACTTAGTTGAAGCTGTGTGAGGTTCTCGCAATCCTTGAAGTGGGCCAGCCCCGCATCGCTCACCCGTGTAGCGCTCAGATCAAGCCACGTGAGGTTTTTGCAATTGTTGAAGTGGGCCAGCCCCGCATCGCTCACCTTTGTACCGCCCAGATAAAGGTGCGTGAGGTTCTTGCAGTCCTCGAAGAGGGTCAGCCCCGCATCGCTCACTTGGGTGCTGTGCAGATAAAGCTGCGTGAGGTTCTTGCAATCCTTGAAGTGGGCCAGCCCCGCATCGCTCACCTTTGTTCCGGCCAGATGAAGGTACGTGAGGTTCTTGCAATCCTTGAAGTGGGCCAACCCCGCATCGCTCACCTTTGGGTTCTGATACAAATTCGCGAGCGTGAGTTCAAATGCCCCGCGGGGCAGATCGCCGACAGCCGCGATCGGCCGTTCCTGTCTGTTCTCCTCGATACTGATGGTGCCGCCGATCGACAGTACCCACTCGGCAGCGCGACGTTCCGGGTTGTTGGCCACCGGCTGACTTCCGGCAACAGACTCGGCCTTCGCGCCTTCCTTGTGTCCGAGCAGCGTGTTGCCCTGGATCACGCGTATTCGGCGGCCGACTCGTTCGACCTTCACGACGACCGTGTCCCATTTCTTCAGCGAGATCGCGTCTGTGTCGAATTCCAGGTCACCGCGTTTGACGTGCAGCGTGTGCTCGCCGGGCTGGAGACGGATGTCTTCTTGGCCCTCGTCCTTCACGACGATGTCTGTGCCTTGGATGGCAACCTCGATTTGCGGATCGGTGATCTCGATTCGCAGCGTGCCGCGATTTGTTTGCACGAAGATAACGACGCCCGCGAGCAGGATCCCCAGCAACCCCAGTGCGACGTAAACGGCGGTCGCGATTCGGCGCGGAGGATGGGCACTCTTGCCCGTCGCTGCGGTAGGACGGGCAAGAGTGCCCATCTTACTCGTGTGCGGATCGGTCCCGACCTCGCCCGCCGAGGAG
>CAYQZE010000074.1:0-7070 GCA_964421985.1 uncultured Dehalococcoidia bacterium
CCGACCAGAGGTGCGTCAAAGCGCCGGCCTCGGAGGAGATCCCTCCTCCGGGGCACTTTGAACACCTCTGCAATGCCTCAGAAAACCTTCTTCCAAAAACACCAACCGTTAACATCTGCCACTCCAGACCCAGAAGAACCATAAAAAGTAGTGTGGGTGCCTTTGGAGCAAGTGCCTGTCGGCTGGACTATTTCGCAGAGCAGAAGCGGAGACGTGCATGAGTAAACTGGACGCGATCATTGAGGAGTTCCAGGATTTGGACGCGCGCGACCGCCTCGAACTGTTGCTCGACTTCGCCGAGAAGCTTGCGGAGTTGCCGGCGGCCTACCAGGCGGAGCGTGATGCGGGGTTGCACCGGGTACCGGAGTGCATGACCCCCACGTTTCTCTGGGTCGAGTGCATCAGCGGCCGCGTGAGCATCCATGCCTATGTGGCCCCAGAGGCCCCGACTGTCAAGGGGTTTGTCTCGATCCTGGTCGACGCCTTCAACGGGACCATGCCCGATGAGTTCGCAGCCGCCCCGGCTGACCTGCTCCACCGCTTGGGGCTGGCCGAACTCCTCGGCATGAACCGACTGCGCGGCCTCAATGCGGTGCAGCAGCGGCTCAAGAACGAGATCGGCAAAGCGGCTGTCTTGGCCGTTGACGTTTGAAATAAGCTCAAGGCCAAGGAAGGTAAGAAGTGCGTGGGCTGGAAGAAGTAAGCGAGGTGTCGGTTTCGCGTTCCCATGCGAGCTTGGGAACGCGGGTGGAGAAAGGAACAGAAGGAGGCACAACACGATGGTCGTAACAACGTCTGAACTCCAGGCGGAAGAATCGGTTTCATTCCACAACACTGTGGCAGACCAAGCCCTGGCGCAACTGATCAAGGTGTGCGATGTTGGCGATATAGCGTCCAACTCCGCCAGCGTCATTGAAGTGCAGGGCAAGCGGATTGCGCTGTTCAATGTCGGCGGTAGTTTCCACGCCCTCGACAATACTTGTCCGCATCGTGGTGGGCAGCTTGCCAGCGGAACCCTGGATGGAAATGTCGTCACCTGTCCCGTCCACCATTGGAAGTTTGACGTCACCAGCGGTGTGTGCGTAAGCGGGCGGGGCGTGAAAGCGAAGTCCTACTCCGTCAGCATCCAGGGCAACGCTGTGATGGTCGCTCTGGTTTCCGAGGCTGTCGCACAATCGGAAAGCCAAAACGAGCGACGCTACCTCGTGCGATTCGGAGTGATGGGGCACTTGGGCCGGTTTGTGGCCCCGGACCCGGTTGACTACAGCCTGAGGGAACGCGTGGTCGTGCGAACGAGCCGCGGAATGGAGGCCGGTGAGATCATGGTCTCGGAGCGGCAAGCAACGCCGGGAGCAGACGATGGGGCTCCCGCTGGCGAGTTGCTCCGGCGAATGACAGAGGAAGACAAGCTGCAGGAACGAGCTTCTCGCGAAGGTGAGGCACGGGCCTTCGATGCCTGTCGGCAACTTCTGGCCGAGAGAAAGATGCCGGTCGAACTGATCGATGTCGAGCAACTACTCGACGGAGAGAACGTCATATTTCATTTTCTCGGTGACCTGCCGCCCGAAATGGCGGATCTCACGCAGGAGCTGGCGGACCAATACGATGCTCGCGTTGAATTCCGTCAATTCATGGAGCGAACCGAAGCTGGCTGTGGACCGGGGTGTGGGACCGACCAAGCTCCCGGCTGTGGCACTGGCGGGGAAGAAGGCGGTTGTAGCAGTTGTGGTGAAGACGGTGGCTGTGCGATCGCAAAACTCCCCCGCAATCGGAAAAGCGAACTTACCTAAACAAACCATCTGGCTTTTTGGGTCGACCATTATTGTGGCTTTTTGGGCAGAGGCCCATGAACTTCAAACCGAGGGAAACGATGTCACAGCGTGCGGTGTTATTGACTAGCGATTTGATCTTCTCCACGAAGGTGACGGGAACCGCTCGTGCTCTGGGGTTGGAGATTGCCGTGGCCGCCAACGTGGAACAGGCGGCTGAGCTGTGCTGCGGCGAGCCACCGGGCTGCGTCTTCATTGACCTGGGCATACCGGACCCGGAGATCTCTTCGGTTGTGTCGCGACTGCGCAGTGCGGCTGGCACGGTGGCAACCGTGGCCTACGGCTCGCACGTGGACAAGGCCCGGCTCGACCAGGCGCGTGCCGCGGGCTGTGATGAAGTGCTGCCGCGAAGCAAGTTCAGCGCCGAGCTACCCGACTTGCTGCGCCGCTACCTTGCGATATTGAGGAGTTAAGTCATGACCCACGTAGTTGCTCAACCATGTTTTGATTGCAAATACACCGACTGTGTGGTCGTGTGCCCCGTGGAGTGCTTTTACCAGGGCGAGGAAATGCTCTACATCCACCCGGATGAGTGCATCGATTGCGAGGCCTGCGTGCCGGAATGCCCCGTGGAGGCGATCTTCCACGAAAACAACCTGCCAGAGCAGTGGAAGGAATACACCGCGCTCAACGCTGAGATGGCTCCGCAAAGCCCCAATATCGCAAACAAACATGAGGCCAGGGAAGGCGAGAAGTGCGTGGGCAGGAAGAAGTAAGCGAGGTGTCGGTCCCTCGTTCCCACGCGGAGCCTGGGAACGCGCGAGAGAAAGGAACAGAAGAAGGCACAACACTATGGTCGCAACAACGTCTGAACTGAGGCCAGCGGTGAAAGCCGCGTCGATCTCCAAACCCATCGAGCAACTCGATGCCGTAGTGATCCGCTTCTGCGGCGACTCCGGGGACGGCATGCAGTTGGTCGGCACGCAGTTCACCAACGTGTCGGCGGTCGTGGGCAACGACATTAGCACGCTGCCCGACTTCCCGGCCGAGATTCGCGCGCCGGCCGGCACTCTCGCCGGTGTGAGCGGCTTTCAGGTTTGCTTCAGCAGCCACGACATTCACACGCCGGGCGATCAGGTCAATACCCTGGTCGCGATGAACCCCGCCGCTCTCAAGACCAACCTCGGCGACTTGGAGCGCGGCGGCATGCTCATCGTCGATTCGGATTCCTTCGGCAGTTCCGACTTAGCCAAAGCTCACTATGAGCAGAATCCGCTGCAAGACGGCAGCTTGAGCGGCTACCGACTGGTCGAAGTGCCGATGACCAAGCTGACTCGGAACGCCGTCGAGGGGTTGGGCTTGAGCCTGAAGGAGGCGGACAGATGCAAGAACTTTCTCGCCTTGGGGTTGGTGTACTGGCTGTACAATCGACCGCTGGAGCCGACGCTGCGAATGATCCAGGAAAAGTTCGGCAAGAAGCCGGCGGTTGCCGAGGCGAATGTTCGCACGCTTAAGGCGGGCTACTTTTACGGCGAGACGACCGAGGCCTTCGTATCGCATTACCAAGTGCCCAAGGCCCCGATCAAGCCCGGCAAGTATCGCAAGATCACCGGCAACGAGGCCACCGCCTACGGCCTGATCACGGCTGCGAAACTGGCCGGCAAGCCGCTGTTCTACGCCAGCTACCCGATCACACCGGCCAGTGACATCCTGCACGAGTTGGCTCACCACAAAAGGTTCGGCGTCCGCACATGCCAGACCGAGGACGAGATCGCCGCAATGGGAGCGGTCATTGGTGCGGCGTTTGGCGGTGCGTTCGCCGTGACGGGCACAAGCGGGCCGGGACTCGCGCTCAAATCCGAGGCCCTCGGGCTGGCGGTCATGCTGGAGCTACCGCTCGTGATCATCAACGTGCAGCGTGGCGGGCCGAGCACTGGACTGCCGACCAAGCCGGAGCAGTCGGACCTGCTACAGGCCCTGTTCGGCCGGAATGGCGAATGCCCAGTCGCGGTCGTTGCGGCTGCGACCCCTGCCGATTGCTTCGTGATGATTCAGGAGGCGTTCCGCATCGCAGTGCGGTATATGACCCCGGTGCTGTTCCTGTCCGATGGATACCTGGCCAACAGCGCTGAGCCGTGGCTGATTCCTGACCCCCAGACCTTGTCGAGGATCGAGGTACGCCACCCGACCGTGAGCAATGCCGAAGGTAACGGATTCCTGCCATACCTGCGCGACGAGAAATTGGCCCGCCCCTGGGCCATTCCCGGCACGCCCGGCTTGGAACACCGCATCGGCGGCCTGGAGAAGCAAGATGTCACTGGCAACGTGAGCTACGACCCGGAAAACCACCAACGGATGGTCAACCTGCGTGCCGCCAAGATCGCCGGCATTGCCAGCGACATCCCTGAGCAAGCGATCCACGGAGCCAACTCCGGCGATCTGCTGGTTGTCGGCTGGGGTGGCACTTATGGCGCGATCATCACTGCGGTGGACCTTGCCCAGCAGAAGGGGCAACGCGTTTCTTCGATCCACATTCGATATCTGAATCCGTTGCCGCGTAACCTCGGCGACATCCTGCAACGCTTCAGGAAGATACTCGTACCGGAACTCAACATGGGCCAACTGCGCCTACTGCTGTGTGGCAACTTCCCGGTGCAACCGGTGGGCCTCAACAAAGTTGAGGGGCGGCCGTTCCGGGTCACGGAGATTAGCGAGAAGATTGATGAACTGTTGAGCCATTGAGGAATTGGGAAATCACGGGGGCGAGAGTCCGCCCAACGATTCCATGAAACGCATATTTTCAGAGACGAGGTGTGCAAACCATGAGTACACAAGCAACGCTGCCCGCCCTGACGCCCAAAGACTTCGCGAGCGAGCAGGATATCCGCTGGTGCCCGGGATGCGGCGACTACTCGATTCTCGCTCAGATGAAGAAGGTGCTCCCCAGCCTGGGCATCCCCCGTGAGAAGATCGTCTTCATCTCGGGGATCGGCTGCTCCAGTCGGTTTCCGTACTACCTGAATACCTATGGCTTCCACGGGATTCACGGCCGTGCCCCGACGTTCGCCACTGGCCTCAAGGCGGTCCGTCCCGATCTGACGGTCTGGGTCGTTACGGGAGACGGCGATGGACTGTCCATTGGCGGCAACCACCTGTTGCATGTCATCCGCCGCAACGTCGATTTGAAGATCCTGCTTTTTAACAACCAGATTTACGGGCTGACCAAGGGGCAGTACTCGCCCACATCGCCGTTGGGCAAGAAGACCAAGTCCACACCGATGGGTTCGATCGACAATCCGCTGCATCCGCTGTGCGTGGCCATCGGTGCCGAGGCCACGTTCGTGGCACGCTCCGTCGATATGGATATCAAGCACCTGTCGATGGTGCTGGAACGTGCCGCGCGCCACAAGGGAACCGCCTTCGTCGAGATCTATCAGGACTGTAACGTCTTCAACCCTGACGCGTTCAAGTACGCCACGGACCGAGCGCTGCGGCCGGAGCACACGCTGTACCTGGAACATGGTAAGCCCCTGATCTTCGGCACAAAACACGACAAGGGCATCCGCCTGAATGGGCTGCAGCCCGAAATTGTCAGGCTGGAGAACGGAATCACCGCCGACGACCTCTTGTTCCATGACGAACACGCGGAGGAGCCGACCCTGGCGTACCTGCTCAGCCGCATGACCTATCCCAACTTCCCCGAGCCGCTCGGTGTGTTTCGGGATGTGGAGCGGCCGTGTTACGACGAGCTACTGAACGAGCAAGTGGCCCAGGCGATCGAGATCGAGGGAGAGGGAACCTTGGAGGAACTTTACGACAGTGGTGACACCTGGATCGTGTAACCATAACCAAGAGTGGCAATGATCTCAGAATAGAACAATCTCAGCGGATGATATGTGCATGAACTCCACACCGAGTGAAACTATGTCACAGCGTGCGGTCTTATTGACGACCGATTTGATCTTCTCCACGAAGGTAACGGGAACTGCTCGTGCCCTGGGGTTGGAGATTGCTGTGGCCGCCGACGTGGAACAGGCGGCCGAGCTGTGCCGCGGCGAGCCACCGGGCTGCGTGTTCATTGACCTGGGCATACCGGACCAGGAGATCAGTTCGGTTGTGTCGCGACTGCGCAGCGCAGCGGGCGCAGTGCCGACCGTGGCCTACGGGTCGCATGTGTACAAGGCCCGGCTCGACCAGGCGCGTGCCGCAGGCTGTGACGAAGTGCTGCCGCGAGGCAAGTTCAGCGCCGAGCTGCCCGACTTGCTGCGCCGCTACCTTGCGGCTTTGAGGAGCTAAGTGATGACACATGTAATTGCTGAACTGAACCTGCCCGAGGAGTGGAAGGAGTTTACGGCGCTGAACGCGGAGATGGCTCCACAGTGTCCGGTGATTACCGAAAAGAAGACGCCCCTTGCCAAACAGTAGGTTTGTATAGAACGTTGAGAACTGACGATGAAAACAGAACCTCGCAAGAAACTGCCGAAGGAGTTGGCGGTCATCAACGCCGACAACTGCACCGGCTGCGAAGCATGCCTGGAAGTCTGTCCGGTCGATTGCATCGAGCTGCGCAGTATTGACCGTGGCGTCGTGAAGGGTACGCAGCAATGGTGCGAGATCGACCTGGAGCGGTGCGTCGGCTGCGAAGTGTGTGTCCATATTCCACAAAAGAAATCAAATCCGTACGAGCTTACTGTCTGCCCCTGGGATGCCATTGAAATGGTGGCGACTGAACAAGTGGCCCAAGTCGTTGCTCAGATCGGCGGCCCGCCGGAATACATCCAAGAGAATTGGGATCGATTGGTCGGCACGGCTCAACACCTGGCGGAACTCAGGGCCGCTTTGTAGGGCGGTCGTCCTGTCCACTTGAAGATCATCAACGACTCAGAAGGAACCACACCCATGACCCAACTAAAAGCCGCCCGCAAGGGCACCATTACGCCTGAAATGCGTCGGGTGTCTGAACGGGAGAACGCCACTCCGGAATTCATCCGTGACGAAGTGATCTCGACTAAAGACTCCATCGAATCGCACAGCAGCGAACAACTCCCCAACTCCCAGCGCGTTTACGTCGCCGGCAAAATTCATCCCGACATCCGCGTGCCGATGCGCGAAGTCGAACTCGCACCGACGTCTTTCAACGACGCCCTCAAACCCAACGAACCAGTACGCTTGTATGACTGTTCCGGGCCTTGGGGCGATCCGAATTTCACCGGCAATTCCCAAGCCGGCTTGCCCGCGCTGCGTGCGCAGTGGATTCGCGCGCGCGGCGACGTCGCCGAATACGACGGTCGCGAAGTGAAG
>CAYQZE010000075.1:0-4697 GCA_964421985.1 uncultured Dehalococcoidia bacterium
GTCACGGCTTCCTTGCCCGAGAGGAATCGATTGTCTGTCAACGACGATTTCCCTCATGGTACGGAAGCCATTTTTTGTTGTCACCAAATCTCGCCAATCGCCCAGCCCCAAAAACACGCTTGCGGGTGACCGGTTACGCTCCCTCCGAACAAAGAAGAAACCGCACGGGGCACCACTGAACACTGACGAACGACAAGAACGATGAAAACCATCATGGTCTAGCGATACGGCATGCAGCCGAGTCCGACACTAACCCGAAGCGTCAGCGAGGGCCTCGGCCTCCGGCCTCACCCTTCGGGTTAGTGTGGGTGTCTCCCAAATGTGTCAGACTCGGCCGCGCGCGGTATAGCGGTATACATGTTGCAATCGTTTAAATCGTTTAACACGGACTCGCGCGATCGCCAATCAACAATTCCGGAAAACTTGGGAAAATTGATAATTTACGCTTTTGCACGTATGTCACCGACGTTGGTCGGCTCGCTGGCCTCCGCTTTCCAGCGTATTTGGAGCCCGACAAGCCAGGGACTCGGACCTCGCTGACGCTTCGGGTTCATGTGGGTGTCGCCCCGATGTGTCATAAGCCGTGCGAGGTATCCTGGGAGCTGCTCGAGTCGCCAACGGCGTCCACTTTGTGCGCAGCCGTCCAGGAGATCTCGTGAATGACCAACCAGGCCAGCAGTGCTTCCCGCGAGTGAACGTTCAGCTTGAGAAAGATTTTGTTGAGCTGAGTCCGGACGGTCTCGGGGCTGCGAAACAGCCGCTCGCCGATGCCTTCGAGCGTCGTGACCCCGCGGGCGACCCACCAGACGACTTGCAGTTCGGCCCGGGTGAGTGTTTTCAGGCGGCAGCTATCGGGGCTGTCCGACTCGCCCCGCCCCGTCACAATAATGCTCGATTTCGGCAAATCAAACATGATCGTCGTCGGCGTCTTGCACGGTTGCTCCAAGATGGGCGCATCCACCGACAACACAACCAGCTGCAAATCGGCCAGCAGGAGACGATCGCCGATGACCAATTGCGTCTCCTGCAGTGCCTCCAGACGAATGCCATTCAGATGGGTTCCGCCGGTCGAATTCAGATCCTGAACCAGGATCTTGTGTTTATCCCGATCGACTCTGATCTGGGCATGTCGCCGGGACACGGAGAGATAGCTCGCAGGAATGACGATGTCATTTTCAGCGTCCCGGCCGATCGTCTGCGGATGAAGGAAAACCGATGCCCGCCACGTCGCGGGCGAAACATTGGTGATCACCAAATGGGCTTGAACCGACATCCGAACTTCCCTTCTTGGTTTTGGAACAGAGCCGTCCGGCTAACGACTCGGCCGGTTGGCTAAACATCTTGTTTGTTATTGCTGGGCTTTTGCAAATCTCTATTTGGCGTTGGAAAAAAAGGGAAACGAGGGTCAAATCAGTTGGTTTTTTGATGGCGCACGGCGACCAGGGAGGGTCGAGTCATGCCAGGGATCGTGGACTTGCCTCAGGTGGTTCAAGAAGCGATGCGCGAGTTTGCCGACCTGTTTGCCTGCAAGCCGCAGCGGCGACACTTCGGCGAGTATCTGACGGGATTGATGCTCGCGGAACGGAAAAGCGTGTCGGGCATCAATCGCGAATTCGCCGTGACGACCGACCAGTCGTGTTTGAACCGCTTCCTCACGGCGGCGGACTGGGACGTCGCCGCGTTGAACGAACGGCGGCTGGAGTGGCTGCAACGATCGCCGGACAGGCGCTACAGCAACCGGGGAGTGATCGCCATCGACGACGTGCTCATCGACCACGACGGCCAGTTCATCAAAGACGTCGGCTGGTTCTGGGACCATGCGGAGCAGCGGAACAAGATTGCCCATGACTACCTCATCGCCAACTCGCCAACTACGTCTGTACCAGCGGCAAGCACTATATCCGTTGGAGTTCCGACGGTTCAAGAAGCGGGAGCAGTGCGAGGCCACCGGCGAAACGTTTGAAGACCACACCGTCTTGTTCTGCCAACTGGTCGATTGGGTCTGCCAACGAAACATTCCCGGTGACTTAACATTCGACAGCTCCTTCAGCTTCAGCAACGCGGAGTACCTGAACCACATTCACTCGAAACAGGACCAGTCCGATCGCTCGCGCGGCTATGTGGGAGATTTGAAGACCAATCGCAAACTCGAATGGAAAGGGCGGATTCTCAAGGCCGACGCCCTAGCCGCCGAAATCCCGTCGGAAGACCGCCAGGAACTGCGACGCGGAGACAAACGCCAGTGGTACTTCACCTGTACCGTGGGCATCCCGAACGTGAACCACAAGGTGCGAATCGTGATTCTGTGGAAGCATCGAGAAGAGATAAGGAAGCCTGCAAGATCCTCGTGACCAATCGGATCACCTGGGAAGTGGTCGGATCGTGGGTGTCTATCGCCATCGCTGGACGGGGACGGAGACCTTTCATCGGGACGGCAAGCAAGAGTTGGGCATGGGAGACTGTCAGCTGCGCGACGGCCAGGGCCAGCCCCGGCACATGTACCTGGTCATGTTGGCGTACAGTCTGCTGGTGCGACAACTCGGTCAGAACCGTGCGCAAGATTGGGCTCTCCAAAAGCTGACGACCATCGGCGAAGCCTGTCGTGCCCTGCTGCGCGAGACCCTGCGAACCACACTGGCCTGGGCCATCCAACAAGTCACCGAAAAATCGAGCCGCTATGAGCATGTGATCGCCAAACTCGGTCTGACCTGAATTTGCAAAGGTCCAATTATAACCGGACAGTTGTGATCCTTTAACAAAACTGGGAGACCGCGTCACGTGCTACTCTGTGAAAATACGGACGTATATGAGCAATACTACTGAGATACATCAGTCGACTTGCGACGGTTGCAAAGTGATCGACAATGTGCTGCCCCAAGTTCGTCAGTTGGAGAACAAAGTCGACGAATTTGAAAAAGTTCGGCGTGGTCTTTCGACGCAAGTTGTTTCGCGATGGGTGAGCGGTGAGTGATCGTGGCTGAGATTGCTGTGTAGTGAAGACCTTTGGTCTTGGCGGGGCGATTCGCGATGGTAGAACACGGGTCATGTTTATTCGGCCGTGTTACAGCAGGAAGAATGGCAAGCGTCACTCGTATTGGGCGTTGGTCGAGTCGTATCGTACCGAGCGTGGTCCGTGGCAGCGGGTCGTGGCGTATTTGAGCAACCTCGATGAGAGCAGACGGTTGGGAGTTCAGCAGGCGGCAGAAGGAACCAGTCAGGCCGCCGCCGCGCAGCAAATGCTCTTTCCCTCTCCAGAGACCGCACCGCGGTTTGTGGAGATCGACACGGCGGCTGTGCGGGTTGAGAACGCGCGAGAGTTTGGCGGGCCGTGGCTGGCGTGGCAGTTGATTCGGCGGCTGGGACTGGATGAATTTTTGCGGAAGACGATTGCGACCGGCGACGAAGAGGTGCCCTGGAGCGTGATGGCCTTGGTGCTGGTCATCGCGCGGCTGTGTCGACCGTCGAGTGAACTTTACATCGCCGAGCATTTTTATCGCGGCAGCGCGCTCTCCGACTTGCTGGGCGTAGCGGATGAAAAGATCAACGACTCGCGGCGGTACCGCGCGCTGGACCCCTTACTGCCGCACAAAGAAGCGTTGGAAATCTTCTTCAAGCAGCGGCTGGGGGAGCTGTTCGATCTGGACTACGACCTGCTGCTGTACGACATCACCAGCACGTTCTTTGAAGGCCAAGCGGCCGCCAATCCGCTGGCGCAGCGCGGGTATTCGCGCGATCAGCGACCGGATTGCAAGCAAGTCTGCATCGCCTTGGTGGTGTCGCGGTGCGGGATGCCGTTGGGCTACGAAGTCTTCGCCGGCAACACGGCCGACGTGACCACGGTGCAGGACACCGTCACGCGGATGGAGTCGCGTTACGGCCGCTCGAACCGCGTGTGGGCCATGGACCGCGGCATGGTCTCGGAAGAGAACGTGCAGTTTCTGAAGGATGGTGGCCGGCGATACATCCTGGGCACTCCCAAGCCGCTGCTGAAGAAATTCGAGCGGCAATTGCTGGAAGCAGGCTGGCACACGGCGCAGGTGGGTGTGGAGGTCAAGATCTGTGCGGACCCCGATGGCGGCGACGAAACGTTCCTCCTCTGCCGCAGCCGCGACCGCCGCGAAAAGGACGAAGCCATTCTCCGTCGCTTCGAAGAGCGTGTGGAAACCCGCCTGAAGGCGATCGCCACGCGCTGCGAGAAACAGCACCGCGATCCGCTGACGGTCTCGCGCGAGGTCGGTCACCTGCTGGGCCAGAACACGCGCGCCGCGCGGCTGTTCGACGTGCGCGTCGAGTCCGACGCCGACGGACATGCGCGGCTGAAATGGCAAAAGATCTCCGAGCGCCGCGACTGGGCCACGCTCAGCGCTGGCTGCTAACTGCTCCGCAGCAACATCCGCGACTGGAGCGACGCGGAGCTGTGGCAGGCCTACATCCAACTGACCGAAGCCGAATCGGCCTTCCGCATCGAAAAAAGCGACCTGCGCCTGCGCCCGATCTGGCACCACAAGGAACACCGCGTGCGAGCCCACATCCTGGTTTGCTTCCTGGCCTACGTGCTGTGGAAAACGCTGGCCCAACTCTGCCAGAAATCCGGCTTGGGCCACGAACCGCGGCGTGTGCTGGACGAACTCTCGAGCCTGCAAGTCATCGACGTCGTGCTGCCCACGCGCGATGGTCCGGACATCCGCAAACGCTGC
>CAYQZE010000076.1:0-35212 GCA_964421985.1 uncultured Dehalococcoidia bacterium
CTGCGGCGGATAGAAGCAGCCGTTGCGCGCCTCCAGCCGTTCCACCAACTCCTGGCACTGGCCCGCGATGATCTGGCGGCCGTCGCCGTCGTCCAGCGTCAGCAGCAGCACGATGAGGCCGCCGGACGCCAGCCCGCCGAGATAGCCGTAGCGCTCGACCAGCACGACGTCCGCGCCCTGCCGCGCCGCGGCGATCGCCGCCGACATCCCGGCGGCGCCGCCGCCCACGACCAGCACGTCGCACGCGGCGATCACAGGCACGCGCTGCTCGGGCAGAGTGAGGTAGTCGGGCATGGCGTGATCGTACTGCCGGGCGTGGGATGCGGGAAGCGAGAGGCTGGAAGCGAGAAGCGGGAGCCGGGTTCTGGATGGATGATGGATGATGGATGATGGATGATGGATGATGGAGGATGGAGGATGGAGGATGGAGGATGGCGTCCATCATCCGTTCCTGAGCCCGCGGGTTTGCGCCGCGGTCAATCAGGGTTTCGCCCGGTAACTCGCGACCCGGCGAAGGCGTACGGTCTACATGTCTCATGAGACGGGAAGCATCGGTCAAGGAGGTGCCCATGAAGAAACTCGTTGTGCTGGTCGGACTCGCCGCCGCCGTCTACGGGGCGAAGAAATGGTTCCTCGACAAGGAGGAGCAGGCCAGCCAGTCTTTCGGCGGTACGGAGTACAGCTCGAACGCGTACGCTCCGCAGTCGCAGGACGAACAAGCCGCGTAGGCGACAGCTTGACTGACAGCGGATCGACCCCGAACGGATTCGGGGTCGTTCTGTGTGTAACTAAGAACCAAGAACCAAGAACTAAGAACTACCCAGTGCCCACTACATAGCGCCCTGCGCGGCCATCCCGCGCACGCGCAGCAGCGGCGTCTGCAGGCCCGGTGGCACGATCACCGTCAGCGCCTGCGGCCAGAGCTCGAACCGCATCGGCGTCGCGCCCCAGAGCTCGCCATCCAGCTGCACTGGCAGCCCCGGCGTGTCGATCTCGACGGAGTGCGCCTTGACGTAGTCGATGTTCTTCGACGCTTCGTGGCGCTTGAGCAACACGCGCACGCCGTCGACAAGCAGCCGCCACGGGCCGCCGCGATGCATGATGCCGACATCGAACAGCCCGTCGTCGGCCTCCGCGCGATACATGATGTTGGCGATGCCGCCGTACGACCGGGTGTTGCTCACGAGCATCCAGAACAAGGGCGTCGTGTCGCTGCTGCCGGCGCCGTCGATGCGCATCGCGACGGGCTGATCTCGGGCGCTAAACATCGTGCGCACGCCCGCCACGATGTACGCGACCGGGCCGAGCCGCCGCTTCATCCGCGCGCTTACCCGCGGCACGACCTCGCCGTCGAAGCCGACGCCCGCCATCAGCAAGAAGCATCGGCCGTCCGCGCGGCCGACATCGATGCGCCGGCGCTCGCCGTGCACGATCTGCTGCATCGCCTTCACCGGGTCGCGGTCCATGCGAATCTCGCCTGCCCAGACGTTCGCCGTGCCGCCGCGGATCACCGCCAGCGCGGCGTCGGCGCCGGCGATGCCGTTGATGGTCTCGTTGATCGTGCCGTCGCCGCCGTTGACGACGATCACGTCGACGCCGCGCGCCGCCGCTTCGCGCGCCATCTCCGTGGCGTGATGCTGCCGCTCCGTCGTCACGACGGTCACGTCCCACCCGGCCTCGCGCGCGATGTCGAGCGCCGCGTGGAGGCGCCGTTCGTCGAGGCTGCGGCGCGACACGGGGTTGCGGATGACGACGCACGTGGTCATGTTGCGCGCATGGTAGGGCGAGAGGCGCCTGCTGGCAACGGATATCGCTCAGGCGCGCAGCGCCGCGTACAGCCGGTGGGTGCCCGTGAACCCCTTGAGCGTGACGTCGCGCCCGCCGTCGAAGCGGATGTCGCCCTACCCCGTCGCCCCGACGAGAATCGCCATGTTGCCGTCGGGGTTGCGGCCTTCGTGCATCAGCTGGTGCGCGTCGCCGACCTGCTCGAACGGGAAGATGCGTGAGAGGCACGGGTCGATCTTCCCGTCGATCACCATCTGGTTGAAGCCGTTCGCCTGCTCGTCGTTCGCGAAGTGCGAGCCCTGCAGCCGCTTCTGCCGCATCCAAAGGTAGCGCAGGTCGACGTCGGCGTTGAAGCCGCTGGTTCCGGCACAGATCACCACCATGCCGCCGTTGTCGACGAGGATCACCGACGTCGGGATCGTGTCTTGGCCAGGGTGCTCGAAGACGATGCGCGGGCTGCGCCGCTCGCCCAGCACATCCCAGAACGCCTTGCCGAACGCGCGCACGCCCTTGATCCACTCGTTGTACGCGGCGTCGTCGGTCCAGTCCGGCATGCGGCCCCAGTGCGAGAAGTCTTTGCGGTTGAGGTAGCCGTGCGCTCCCAGCTTCTTGCAGTACTCGCCCTTCGCGTCGTTGGAGACGACCGCGATGGGGATGCCGCCGAACGCGCGCACGAGCTGGATCGCCATTGTGCCGAGGCCGCCGGCGCCGCCCCATACCAGCACCACGTCGTTCGGCCGGACGTTGTGCGGCGTCCAGTTCGTCAGCATCCGGTACGCCGTCGATCCGACGAGCGTGGGCGCGGCGGCCGCCTCCCACGTCAGGTGCTTTGCTTTGGGCATGAGCTGATGCGACCACGCTTTGGTGAACTGCGCGAAGCTTCCCCAGTTCGTTTCGTAGCCCCAGATCTTGAACGACGGCGCGAACATCGGGTCGTCCGCCGCCAGCACATCCGCGGCCTGCGGGTCCCAGGCGCCGCAGTGGATCACCACCTCGTCGCCGACGCTGACGTTCTTCACTTCGTCACCGATCGCGTAGACGATGCCGGACGCGTCGCTGCCGCCGATGTGAAAGCCGGTCGTGTCGCCGCCGGCGGCGCGCGCCTTGATCACATCCACCGGCGTGCCGAGCGCGGCCCAGACGTTGTTGTAGTTGATGCCGGCGGCCATCACGTAGACCAGCGCCTCGCGCGGGCCGATCTCGGGCACGGGCACGACCTCCGGCTGAAACGCATGCTTCGGCTCGCCGAAGCGATCCTGGCGGATCGTCATCGCGTGCATGGTCGTTGGCACATGCCCGATGGGCGGTGCTTCGCCGAGGGCGTAGAGGTCGTTCGTCAGTGTGCTCATCATGTTCCTCCACCTGTCGCGGGACCGGCGCTGGGGAGCGCGTCTCACGGGTTCCAGGCACGTCTTCGGTGTGGATGGCGATAGCATATCGGCTTGTCTGGCTGGTCGCAGCGCGGTGCAGATTCGAAACTGGTCATAACGATGCTGCCCGGCGCAGTCGCGAATTGCCGGAATTTGACAACGCTGTTACGATCCGGGGAGTGCGAGGGCCTCGGACGGCCGATCGTCTACAAGGAGGTGCGCCGAAACCAGACCGCTGGGCTTACGCCCGTCCCGCAGCGTTGGAGAACACGGGGCACCCCCGCCTCGTGCACAGGAGGAATGTATGAATATCCGAAGCAGGTGGTTCCTGCTCTTCGCCGGCTTGATGTCGGCAACCCTCGTGCTGGCCGCAGCCTGCAGTAGCGACGACGACAAGGACAAGACACCCGTAGGAAAGACTCAGGCAGCGGGCGCGACGACGAGCGCGGCCGACGCCCAGGCGCCCGCCGACCAGCAGAAGATCACCATCCAGCTGGGCGAGCCGGAGTTCTACGATCCGCACCGTTCGAACTTCGAGCAGGACATAGGCGTGGAGCGCATGCTCTTCCGGGGCCTCTACAACCTCACGGACGATGGCAAGGGCGGCGTGAAGGTCGTCCCGGCGATGGCCGAGGGCGAGCCGAAGGTTGTCTCATCTCCCGCCGCACTGGGCCGCCTGGCAGCGCCCCTGGGCGCCGACACGGTGATGACCGTGAAGCTCAAGGCCGGACTCAAGTGGTCGGATGGTCAGCCGCTGACGGCGGCGGACTTCGTCTATGGCATCCAACGCGAGTGCGACGCCGACGTCGCGAGCCCGTACCAGTACGTGCTCGGCGCCGGCCTCGGCGAGCTGAAGGGCTGTGACGCGCTCTTCACCAATACGGACGCCGCGCAGAAGCCCGCCCTCACCGCTGCGCTTGGCATCAAGGCCCTCGACCCGACAACGCTGGAGATCACGCTCAACAAACCGGTCGCGACGTTCACGACGATCTGGTCGCTCTGGGCGACCTTCCCCTCTCGCAAGGACGTCATCGAGAAGTTCGGCGACAAGTGGACGGACCCGGCGAACATCGTCGTCAACGGCCCCTTCACAATCAAGGAGTTGGTCGCCAAGGACCATGTAACGCTGGCGCCGAACCCGAACTGGTCGGGCCAGAAGCCCGCCCTCCAGTCGATCACGATCAAGTTCATCGACGACCTGTCCGCCGCCTTCAAGGCCTTCCAGACCGGCGAGTTGGCGATGACCGAGGTCCTGGCGACGGACACGACGGTGGCGAAGAAGGACACGGCGCTCAAGGACCAGGTGCTCGTCGTGCCGTCGGCGCGCATCACAGTGGTCGAAGTCCAAATGAAGGACCCAATCCTGGGCGCAAACGGCGGTACGCCCGAGGCCGTGCTGAAGGCGTACAATCTGCGCCTGGCGCTCTCCCGGGCGATCAACCGACAGGCGCTCGTGGACGTGGTGTATGACGGTGTGCACGCCCCCGCAACCTACTGGGTGGTAAAGGGATTGAAGGGCTTCCAGGGAAACGAGGCGTTCGACAAGACGATTGGCTATAACCTGGAGGCTGCGAAGAAGGCGCTGGCCGACGCGGGCTACGCGAATGGCGCCGGGCTGCCGACGTTCAAGATCATCTATCGCGATAATGCGCAGCGACGCAACGAGGCGGACTTCCTCGCGAAGGCGTGGGGCGATCTGGGCATCAAGATCGACCCGCAGTTCGTCGATAGCAAGACGCGCTCTGCCGCCTTCAACTCGGAAGACTTCCAGATGCTGCCCGGCGGCTGGCAGCTGGACTATCCGGACATTGAGAACCCGCTCGTCGGCCTGTTCGATACGGATGGTGGGAACAATCATTACAATTGCTCCCGGCCGGATGTGGACGCGGCGTTCAAGGCCGCCGCCTCGGCGACCAGCGACGCCGCCCGTATCAAGGCGTACCAGGATGTCGAGACGTCGATCGTCAACAACCTCTGCGGCATCATCCCTATGTATCAGGACGCGAAGCCGTACTTGGTCAGCAAGAAGCTGGGCGGCGTGTTGGGTAATGGCACGATCGACGCCGGACAGCCCGGCAACTACTGTGTGGAGTGCTGGTTCGTGAAGAAATAGCAGCGTGAGTTTGGAGTAAGAGGACGGACGGAGGCCGCAAGATCGCGGCCTCCGTCCGCCTTACCAAAGATGACGACGTACGCCATCCGCCGCGTGCTCTGGGTGCTCCCGGTCCTCTGGGCCGTGGCAACGCTGACGTTCTTCCTGATGCACGCGGTGCCCGGCGGCCCGTTCACACAGGACAAGAAGCTCCCTGAGGCGGTGAACGCTGCGCTGAACCGCCGCTACCACTTCGACGAGCCGCTCTACAAGCAGTACGGCTACTACCTGCTGGACGCATCCCAGGGCGACCTCGGCCTCTCGGTGAAGGGCGATCACGAGGTGACGGACGTCATCCGCCGCACCTGGTTCGTCACGTTCCAACTGGGCGTCCTGGGGCTGATCTTTGCCGCGGTCGTGGGGCTCCTCCTGGGCACGCTGTCCGCACTGAATCATAACGGACCGCTCGACTATCTCGGCGTGGCCTTCGCGACGGTGGGCGCGAGCGTGCCCAATTTCATCATGGGCTCGTTTCTGGTGATCTTCTTCGCGATCAACCTCACGTGGTTCAAGACGCTGGGCTGGGGCGGGCCGTTGCAGGTCTCCGATATCTTCAACGCGTCCGCGTACGACTGGCGCAAGGACGTGATCCCGGTGCTTGCTGTCGGCGCGTTACCTGCGGCTTACATCGCGCGCATTACGCGGGCCAGCGTGCTGGAGGTGCTGAACCAGGACTACATCCGCACCGCACGCGCCAAGGGGCTCGCCGAGCGGCGCGTGGTACTGGGCCACACGATGAAGAATGCGATGATCCCGGTACTGACCGTGATGGGTCCGCTGGCGGTGAACCTCGTCACCGGCTCCTTCATCGTCGAAACGATGTTCTCCATACCAGGCGTTGGCCGCGAAACGATCAACGCGGTCAGCGCTCGCGACTACAACACGATCATGGGGACGACGTTGTTCTACGCGTTCATCGTGACGATGGCGAGCCTCGTCGTCGACCTGGCCTACGCGGTCGTCGATCCCCGAATCAGGTACGGCTGATGGCGGCCAGCGAAGCGGCGGCGATCGTGTTCGACACGGGACACGGCCTTGGCGGGCAGCGCGGTCTCTGGTCGGACGCCTGGCGGCGACTTGTGCGCAATCGGTTGGCAGTCGCCGCGCTTGTGCTGCTCGGCGGCGTCGCGCTGCTCGCGTTTGTGGGGGCACGCGGCGGGCCGACCGGCCGCTTCGAACCCAGCGACCAGAACTTCGACGCGATCCAGACCGGCCCGACGACCGACAACTGGTTCGGCACCGACCAGCTGGGGCGCGACCAATTCGCCCGCACGCTGGAGGGCGTCCGCATCTCGCTCCAGATCGGGTTCGGCGCGCAGGCGGTCGTGCTGCTCATCGGCCTTTCGGTCGGTGCGATGGCGGCGCTGGGCGGCAAGTGGTCCGACAACCTGCTGATGCGCCTGACGGACATCATGTATTCGTTCCCGGATCTCCTCGCGATCATCCTCCTCCGGTCGGTGCTCGTCGGACACGACTGGCCGGTGATCACGAACAAGAAAGTGATCATTATCCTCGCGATCGGCCTCGTCGCCTGGACCACCACCGCACGACTCGTCCGCGGCCAGATGCTATCGCTCGCCGAACGCGACTACGTGCTGGCGGCGCGGGCGATGGGGGCCACGCGGTGGCGGTTGGTGACACAGCACATGCTGCCGAATACGCTCGGGCCCGTGATCGTCGCGGTCACCTTCGGCATCCCGGCCGCCATCTTCGCCGAAGCCGCACTGGGATTCCTGGGACTTGGGCTGCCGCCGCCGGCAGCGAGCCTGGGCACGCTGGTGAACGGCGGCTACCAGACGATCCAGCGAAACGTCTGGAACGTCGTGTTCCCGGCGGGCGCCATCGCCGTGCTGATGCTCAGCTTCACGTTCATCGGTGACGGCCTGCGCGACGCGCTGGATCCGCGTACCCGCAGTTAGAGAGCAGCCCCGTGCCCGGCGGATCAGCTCGCGCTCGGCGGCCCTGGCGGGGGCCCCGGCGCTGTTCCGTCTGCGGCGGGCGGGGCGCCGTCGCTACCAGGCGCGCGCCGCTGGCGGCCGCCGCGGCGCCCGCGCCGCCTGCGCTTCGCGCCGCCATCACCCGGCACCGCATCGCCCTGCGCGCCCGCCGGTTGGCCCTGTGCGGCGATGGGCGCTGTCGGCGCCTCGTCTCCGGGCGCGGCCTCCGGGCGCTTCAGCGGCGCCTCGATCTCGCGCACCAGCTCCATGGGCCGCACGGTCGTCCCGAACTGCAGCTGCAGGTCGACGACCGGCATCTCCAGCACCTGGCGCTGCTCTGTCAGCCACAGGCGCGCGACCTTCGTCATCAGGTTGACGCTGTTGACCTTCGCTTCGCCGACCGGGGTGGAGACCATGGATCCGACCTTCGGCATCTGGCCACGCAGCTCGCGGTATCCCTCGTACTCGAACGTCAGGCAGCAGTAGAGGCGCCCGCAGACACCGGAGATCTTCTGCGGATTGAGTGGCAGGTCCTGCTCCTTCGCCATCTTGATCGAGACGGACGGGAACGACGTCTGCCAGGACGCGCAGCAGAGCCGCTGCCCGCAGACGTCGTAGCCATCGAGCATCTTGGCGCGGTCGCGCTCGCCGACCTGCAGCATCTGCACCTTTGCGCCGAAGCGCTCCGAGAGCTCGCGCACGTAGGGCCGAAAGTCGACGCGATCCTTGGTCGACGTGAAATAGAAGGTGATCTGTGATCCTCCCAGGTCGTATTCTCCGGAGACGATCTGCATGTCCGCGCCGTCTTCCGCCACACGCTCCTTCGCCGCGCGGAGCTGTTCGGCGGCCCGATCCTTGAGTTGCTGCCGCTGCTCCAGGTCTTCCGGCGTGGCGACGCGCGCGATCGGCTTCAACGTCTCCTTGATCTCGCTCGCCAGCACCTGTTCAGGCGCGATGACGACGCGACCGATCTCGAGACCGTGCGATGTCTCGACGACGACGTAGCTCCCGACATCGAGGGGGTGCGATGTGGCGTCGAAGTAGTAGACCTTGCCGGCTTCCTTGAATCGTACGCCCACCGGCGTGCGCTGTGGATTGCTCATGTCGTGCGCCCCGATGTGAGGCGCTCCTTTCGCTAAGATCCCGCCAGCCGCTGCGAAACCGCGTTCGCCCGCAGCTCCGGCAGCGCCAGCATCATGGCTTCCAGTGCCAGCACGGGGCTCGCGTTCTCCGTCAGTTGTTGGCGGGCGTCGCCAATCGCCCGCAGCGCCCGAACGGCGCCGGCGACGTCGCATTGTGACGCGAGGACGCGGAGCCTGTCCAATCGGTCGCGGTGGACCGCGTGGTCCTCGCGCTTCGCCGCGATGAGCAAGATGTCGCGCCACCACTCCTGCCACATCTCCAGCGTGGCCTGGACGCCGGCGCGGTCCTTCGTGTACCCGCTGCCGAGGCCGCCAGCGAATGCGAATCGCTCGGCAAGGGGTGCGGAGGCAAGTGCCTCCGCGCGTTCGAGCGCCTGTTCGCGCTGCTCCATCATGCGCTCGTCGTACAGCGCGGCGACCGCCCAGCCCAGCCGCCCGCCCGAGAGCCGCGCCAGCTCAGCGGCGCGTGGCGGCTCGACGTCCCAGCGCGTGCGCAGCGTGCGCTCGATGAGCGCCGCGGGCGCGCCGCCGAATCCGACGCGGCGCGCGCGCGAACGGATGGTGTCCGGCAGCAACTCTTCGCGGTCGGTGATGAGGATGATGACGACGTAGGCCGGGGGCTCCTCCAGGGTCTTCAGCAGCGCCGCCGCCGCCTCGCGACCGAGTCCGTCCGCCGGCTCGATGATGATCACGCGATGCTGCGCCTCGTAGGGCGCGCGGCTGATGACGTGCTGTATGCGCCGCACCTGGCAGATCCGGATGTCGCGCGAGTCGTCGGGCGTGTGTTTGTGCTCGCCCTCGTCGCACAGCCCGCCGATGCCGATCATCTCGATGTCCGGATGCCGGTTGCCGGCGATGCGCTCGCATGCGCGGCAGCGGCCGCACGGCGGCTCGCCACCGGTGCAATTCAGGAGCTGGGCGAACTGCAACGCCGCCACGGTCTTCCCGACGTGCTTCGGCCCCGCGAAGAGATACGCGTGCGCGACACGGTCGTTCGCGACGGCGCTCTTCAGCACCGCCACGGCCCCGTCCTGTCCCACCAGCGTCCAGCTCATGGTCTTCGCTCCGTCTCCGGTCGCTTGAAGTAGACGATCTCCGGATCGCCGTCGTCGAGGTGTTCGATCCAGCCGCTCCGTGTGAAGCCGAGCTTCTCGCACAGACACTGCATCGCGGTGTTTGACGCATTGGTCGACGTGAATAACTTCTCCCCGGCGCAGATCGACTCGATGTGCCGCATCAGCGCCGCTCCGATGCCCTGCCGCCGCCGCGGTGCATCGACGACCAGGAGCGATACGAACGGCTGGTCATAGAACGAGCGGTCGAACACCGCGTACCCCGTCATCGCGTCACCATCCGTCGCGACATAGCATTCGTTGACCGCGATTGCGCGCTCGATGAAGAGCCCCCGGCCGGGCGTGTCGAGCACGCGCGGGTCGATAGATTGAATACGGCCCGCTTCATCGTCACGCGCGAGCCGGACGTTGCCACTCATCGCCCCGTGGCCAATCGTTCGGCGAGGAACTTCGACAGGCCGGCCGCGAGGATCGCCCGTTGCGTCGCGGCGATGTCGTACTCAACGCGATGCCACGTGACGTCCGCGGCGTCTGTATCGTACAGCACATAGCTGACGCGCGGATCGCGGTCGCGCGGCTGGCCTGCGCTACCCGGATTGATGATCAGGCGCCGATCGTCCAGGTGTAGCGAGGCGCCGTCCGCCGCGCGAAAGAATGCCGGACTGCGCCCTTCACGCTCCATCACCCAAAACGATAGATGCGAGTGTCCGATCAGGCTGTAGGGTGTCGTCTGCAGCGCGAACTGCGCTTCGGCCTGCTCTCCGTCCAACAGGTACTCCCACACCGGCTCGCGCAGGCTCCCGTGGACCAGCGTGAAGTCGCCGACGATCAGCGTCTCCGGCAGATCGCGCAGGAAGGAGCGCTCGTCCTGCGAGAGGTGGTCCGCCGTCCACATCGCGGCCTCCTCGGCGACGGGGTTGAAGTCCTCGACGCCGATCATGCCGACGGCCGCGAAGTCGTGGTTGCCGGCGACGGAGGTCAGCGGCCGCTGCCGCAGCAGCGCGATCGTCTCTGACGGCTGCGCGTTGTAGCCGACGATGTCGCCGAGGCACCAGACAGCATCGACCGGGCCGCCGGTGTCAGCGTGGTTCAGGACCGCGCGCAGGGCCTCGAGGTTGCTGTGTACGTCGGACAGGATCAAGATGCGCATGCGGCATGCTATCCGTCAGCCGGTACCCTGTCATCTATGAATGTCCGCGATCTCGGGGAATTTGGCCTGATCGCCCGCCTCCAGGCCGCCCTTCCGGCGCCCCTCGGGCGTCTGATCGTGCCGATCGGCGACGATGCGGCGGTCTGGCGCAATGACGGGGGCTGCACGATCGCCACCACGGACACGATGGTCGCCGGCGTCCACTTCCTCCCCGGAGCCGTCGCCTGGCAGGACGTCGGCTGGAAGGCGCTGGCGACGAACATTAGCGACATCGCGGCGATGGGTGGGACGCCTGTGTTCGCGCTCGCCACGCTCTGCCTGCCGCGTGACACACCAGTCGCCGCAGTGGATGCGCTCTATGCGGGGTTGCGCGAGTGCGCGGAGACGTACGGCGTCGCGATCGCGGGAGGTGACATCGTTTCGGCCCCCGTCTTTTCGATCACCGTCGCACTCACCGGCGACGCCGCGCTCGACGCCGATGGCGCGCCACTGCTGCTTCGGCGCGACGGCGCGAGGGCCGGCGACCTCGTTGCGGTCACAGGCCCGCTGGGCGGCTCCGCCGGGGGGCTTCGGGCGTTGACGGACAGCGCGCCGCTTACTGAGGCACGCCGCCGATTGATCGCACGGCACATGCGCCCGCGGCCTCGGGTCGATGCGGGCCGCGCCGCCATCGAGGCCGGCATTCGCTGCGCGATCGACATCAGCGATGGGCTTGCGCAGGATCTGTGCCACATCTGCCGGGCGAGCGGTGCCGGCGCCGAGTTGCGCATCGATCGCGTCCCGCTCGACGCCGACCTGGCCGCCGTGTATGCGGAGGATGCCGTCGAGATGGCGGCGACGGGCGGCGAGGACTACGAATTGCTGCTGGTGGGGGCCGAACGCGCCATCGCGCGGGCTGCCACCGCGCTGGCGCTGCCGTGGGCTGTCGTGGGACAGATCGTTGAGGGCGCTCCGGACGTTCACGCCGTCGATGCTGAAGGCGTCGAGGTGCCGCTGGCTGCCGGCTGGGACCACTTGAAGAGGGACGCCGGCCCGTGAGCCCGATCATCCTGCACGCGGCTACACCCGGCGCGACGCGCAAGCTGGGCGAGCGCGTCGGCCGCTTGCTGCGCGCCGGTGACGTCGTGCTGCTCTCGGGGGAGTTGGGCGCCGGCAAGACGGTGCTGGCACAGGGTATCGGCCGCGGCCTCGGGGTCAGCGACCCTATCAAGTCGTCGTCGTTCGTGATCATGAACGAGTACGACGGTGCGTCACTGCGCCTCTATCACGCCGATCTCTACCGCCTGGAAGTCCCCGAACAGGTTGCCGAACTCGCGCTCGAAGAGCTGGCCTCCAACGGCGTGCTCGTCATCGAGTGGCCGGAGCGCGCTCCCGGGGAGATGCCACCAGAGCACCTCCTCCTGCGCCTCGCCTACGACGGCGCGAAAGCCCGCACGATCGAAATCGAAGGCGCGGGCGCGCGCTACGCCGAGCTCGCACGCAAGCTCGGGCCGCGGCGCGTCGCGGTGACGCCCGACTGACGATCGGCGGCCACTACTGGATGTGGACGACGGACACACCCTGCGCCCAAAGCTCTTCGAGCTGGTAGTAGGCGCGTTGTTCGCGCGAGAACAGGTGCACGATGGCGTCGCCGAAGTCGATCAGCACCCAGCCGGAGTCGGGCGCGCCTTCCTTCCGCACGGGCCGGATGCCGTCGTCGCGCAGGTCGGTGTCCAGCGATTCGATGAGCGCCTGCATCTGCCGTGGGTTGTCCGCGGTGGCGATGACGAACACATCGGTGAACGTCGACACCTTGCTGATGTCCATCAGGACGATGTCCTCCGCCTGGCGGTCGGAGAGCAGGTCGGCGATGCGCTGAGCCAGGTCCAGGGACTCCAGTAGGCGTTGCTCCAGGGTAACGGACGAGGATGTGCGCCAAGTATAACAGCGCGCGGCGGCCGTGGCAGCGAGCCGCGCGATACACTGGCGGCATGAAGAAGCAACGCGTGGTGGTCGCCATGAGCGGCGGCGTCGACTCGGCGGTTGCCGCGGGACTGCTCGCTCGCGAGGGCTACGAAGTCATCGGGATCACCATGCGGCTGTGGACGCTCGACGACCCCGAAGCGCCCATCGGCAAGAAGCGCTGTTGCTCCGTCGAGGACACCGACGACGCACGGCAGGCCGCCGACGTGATCGGCATCCCACATTACGTGCTGAACATGGAGCGGGAGTTCCACGACCGCGTGATCGACTACTTCGTGGCCGAGTACGGCCGAGGCCGCACGCCCAACCCCTGCCTCGCCTGCAACGAACACGTAAAGTTCCGCGCGCTCCTCGACCGCGCCGTCGCGCTCGAGGCCAGCTTTCTGGCCACCGGGCACTACGCCCGCATCGAGCACAGCGGCGGACGGTACCGGCTACGGCGGGCCGTTGACGGTGCGAAGGACCAGTCGTACGTCCTTTATACGCTGGGTCAGGCCGAACTGGCGAGGACGCTGTTTCCGGTGGGCGGCTACGGCAAGGAGCGCATCCGCGCGCTTGCGCACGAGATGGGCCTGCAGCTCGCCGACAAGCCGGACAGCGTCGATATCTGCTTCGTGCCCGACGGCGATTACGCCGCGTTCGTGAGCAAGCGCCTGCCGCAGACCAAAGGCCTTGTGCGCGACGCCGGTGGCGCGGCGCTGGGCGAGCACAGCGGCGTGGCGGGCTTCACGATCGGTCAGCGCCGCGGCCTCGGCGTGGCCGTCGGCGAGAAGCGATTCGTGACCGGCATCGATCCGGAACTGGGGGTGATCACGATCGGCCCCGAGGAGGACCTCTTCTCCGATACGCTCGTGGCCGAAGGCGTCAACTGGCTCGGCGGCCCGCCCGATGGTGCGATCCGCGCCGGCGTGAAGATCCGATATCGCAGCGCCGCCGCGACCGCGACCGTCACGCCGCTTCCCGGACGCACCGCTCGCGTTGTTTTCGACGTACCGCAGCGCGCGATCACGCCCGGCCAGGCTGCCGTCTTCTACGACGGCGACGAAGTGCTCGGCGGCGGCGCCATCCGGTAGAGATTGATCCGGAGATTCGCCCCGCGGCCCCTGACCCGCAGCTACCACTCCCCTTGACCCAGTGGATGCAGAATGAGAAGCTAACTTCCCAACCACGATGCATCAAGGAGGAACAACGTGAAGGCAATCGACTACGTGAAGTTGCAGACCGAGCAGGCGTTTGGCCTGGTGAAGTTGGCGGCGGACGGCATGGACGACGCCCAGTACAACCTGGACGGCCCCGGCACGTCGAACGCCGCCGCCAAGTCGCACGTCCACGCGCTCGCGGCGTACGATTTCTTCGTCATCAACAAGGCGAAGGGCGGCGACATGCTCTGGCCGCAGTTCGCGGCGAAGCACGGCCTCCCGGCCAACTCGCAAGAGATCTGGGGCTTCGCGAGTACCATCCCCGGCACCGCGATCAAAGAGTTCGCGTCGGAGATCCAGAAGGCCACGATCGACTACATCTCGACCCTCAGCGACGCGGACCTCGACCGGCAAGTGGACACACAGTTCTTCGGTACGCAGTCCCTCGCGTACCTGCTGCAACTCGCTTCGATGCACGCGACGGGCCACGCGGGCGACATCGCGACGGTCAAGGGCGCACAGGGGCTGAAGGGCCTGCCGTTCTGACGGCCCAGGGGCTGGTTGACCAAACACATCGAGCGTGATGTGGGCTGGAGTGCCCGCATCACAGCACTTCGGTCGCTGACCGGCTGACAGGCTGAAGAGTTCCATGCACGCATTGATTCTCGCTGCCGGCGCAGGCAGCCGCCTGCAAGCCCTCACCGCGGACGTACCCAAGGCGCTCGTCGAGCTCGGCGGGCGCCCGATGATCCGCCACGTCCTCGATTCGCTGTCCTCCTCAGGGGTCGGCCACGCCACGATCGTCGTCGGCTACCACGGTGCGCAGATTTGTGCGGCGCTTCAGGATGCGCGTCCGCCCATGACGCTTCGTTTCGTGGAGAACCCCGCGTACGAGCTTGGCAACGCTCGCTCGCTGTGGGCCGCCCGCCACGCGATGCGGGCAGGCGGCTTCGTGCTTGTCATGGGCGACCATATCGTCGACTCGTCGCTGATCACCGCTGTCGCGCGTGACGCCGATGCGCGCGTTCGTCTTGGAATCGATCGCGCGGCGCCCCGCGATCCCCGCGCCGCCGAGGCAACGCGCGCGCGCGTGCAGGATGGCCGCGTGGTCGACCTCGGCAAGGCGATTACCGACTGGAACGCCCTCGATACGGGCGTGTTCTGGTGCACGTCGCGCATCTTCGACGCCATCACGCCGGCTCTGCGCGACGGCGAGGCGGGCGCCGTGTTCGCGACCCTCGCACGCGCCGGTGAACTCGACGCGGTAGATGTCACCGGTAGCCGCTGGTTCGATATCGACACCGCCGCCGACCTCCATGCCGCCGAAGCGATGCTTGTTCCGGAAGCGTCGGCCTAGGCGTGCCCGCGTCTCCAACCTCCGATTCCCGACCTCCAGTCGCCAATCTGGACGGACCGGTGTCGCGCTACCTGAACCGCCGCTTCTCCGTGCCCATCGCGTCGGCGCTTGCGCACACGCCGATCACGCCAAACCAGGCGTCCGTTGCGGCTTGCGGGATCGCCTTCGCCGCTCTCGGACTGCTGGCGATTGGCCGCAACGTCGAGGCGGGCGTGCTGATCCAGGCGTCATCGATCGTCGACGGTGTCGATGGCGATCTCGCGCGGGCCAAACGCGCCGCCAGCACGTTTGGCGGCCTGTTCGACGCCGTGCTCGACCGCTACGCCGATGCGGCGATCGCCGGCGGCATGGCCTGGTACGCCTTCGAGCACGAGGACTGGCCAGCACCGCTCGTCGTGGGCTTCGCCGCCGTCGTCGGCTTCATCCTCGTTTCGTACTCGCGGGCCCGGCTCGAGACCGAAGGCGGCCGCGGCGTCGCCGCGCACCTGCTCGGTGTCGCCTCTCGCGACGTCCGCCTGCTCGCGCTCGCCATCGGCGCCGCGCTCGGCCACTGCTGGTGGACGCTGGTGGTGGTAGCCGGGCTCAGCTACGCGACGGTGGCGTGGCGGCTCTGGCGCTTCCGCGGCATCGCTTGACGCACCGGTTCGAAGCGGTCGCGTCGTCAACCGGCGGTATTGCGCGTCAGCGGGCCGTGTTATGATTGCGGCGCACAATCACACCTGAGGATACGTCCGTGGATGCGCTGACCGAGCTTTCCCCGCTGTTCGTCGCCACGTTCCGCGACTGGGTGATCATCTTCATGGGGATCGCCGTCGCAGCATTCTTCGCTGTCGCGCTGATCGCCACGATCGTGCTGGCGCTGCTCGCGCGCCTGCTGATGAAGAAGAGCATCAGCGTGCTCGACGAGAACGTGAAACCGCTGCTGGGTAACGCGACCGAAACGGCTACGCGTGCAAAGGGTTCGGTGACGTACATCACAGGCGCGGCTGTGACGCCGATCATCCGCACCTTCGGTGTCGTGGCCGGGGTGCGGCGCGCCGCGGGCGTAATCGCCGGCCTCACCAGCGCCAGTACGGACGACGCAAACCCGAAGAAATAGCGCTCGCTCGTGGTGTCAGTCGTGAACGGAGGTCCACTCATGGAAGCCGCCACCGACGAGATGATCGCCCTAACCGAACGTCCCGATGTGCCAGCGATGGCCGAGGGCACGAGACCGCGGAAGAAGCGCAAGAAGTCGAAAGACGAAGAGGAGTTCGGCTACGACGTCGACGTAGAGACGCCGTTCGGCAAGATCGAGTTCGCGCTCGAGCCCTCGGCTGTGAAAGAACGCAACGATCAGGAACGGCGCGAGAAGGCTGAGCGCTCGGCCGCGAAGTTGGCCAGGAAGGCGGCGATGAAGGCCGAAAAGCTGATGTCGAAAGGCGGCGCTGCCGAGCAAGTCGTCGTGCGCGCCGGTGGCAGCAAACTCGTGCCGATCATGCTGGTCTTCCTGCTCGTCGCCGGCTCCGTCGCGGTGGCGATCTGGCTCTTTGCGCGGCCGGGCGAAGACGCGGAGGACGCGGTGCCGGCCGAGTTTCGCAACGACGACGCCCCCGCGCGACCGGCAGCGGTGAGCTTCGCCGCGGGCGCGCGGCAGCGCATCAGCCGAGCCGTGCGCGCGGGGCGTCAGGCATCACGGGAGGCACAGGCGGAGCAGGAGCGGAAGTTCCGGGATCTGACCGGCAACAAGAAGTAGCGAGCGTCTTGCGCTCTCACCTCGGCGGTCAGACGGCGCCACGTTGGATGGTATAATCCACCCGGAGAGGTGTCCGAGTGGTTGATGGTGCCGTTCTCGAAAAACGGTAGGTGATGAGCCTCGCGGGTTCGAATCCCGCCCTCTCCGCCAGTCAGAGCATCCACGGTTGGCTCGCCGCTGCCTCGGGCCCGCCAGCCGTTTTTGAACGAGGCGCGCAAGCTCGCTCTTCGCGAGTCGTCGCGGAGCAGCCGGATACTCCAGTGGACAAGCCGCCGTTCAAGACGATCGATGAATACATCTCGACCTGCTCGAAGGAGGTTCAGGGGATTCTGGAAGATGTGAGGCAGGCGATACGCAAATCCGCCCCCGAAGCCGTCGAAGCGATCAGCTACCAGATACCCTCGTTCAAACTCCACGGCCGAAACCTGGTGCATTTTGCGGCGTACACACGTCATATTGCCCTGTATCCGGCGCCGTCGGGTACGGTCGCCTTCCGCCAAGCGTTGTCGCCCTACAGATCCGGAAAGGGAACGATACGATTCCCGTTAGGGAAGCCGATTCCATACGATCTGGTGCACAGCATCGTCGTATTTCGAATGAAGGAACAACGGGCGAACGAGCGCCGAAGGAGCACCCAGGGTCGTGCCGCTCGCGGCGCGAAGCAGGTGCCTCCATCCCGAAGTTGAGCCCGCCCTCGCGACGCTCTATCGTTCACAAAGCCGCGCGGAGAGGTGCCGGAGTGGCCGATCGGGCACGACTGGAAATCGTGTGTGCGCGCAAGTGTACCGTGGGTTCGAATCCCACCCTCTCCGCCACTGCCTGAGCAGTGCTACTCCTGCGCTGCCCCGCCGGCATCACCGTCCCGAGCCGGCCGCCTCATCCACACCGCCGACGCGACGCCGGCGTCCCACCGCGTACGCACCTCCCCGACCCCGGGCGTGCTGAGATCGCCGTAGGCCAGTTCGTTCAGGAAATCGACCAGCTCGTGCATCGTCCCCTCGATGAGGTTGCACGCAGCGGGACGCCCCATCGCCCCCTTGAACTGCCCGTGGCACTCGTGGATCAGCGCATCGATCGCGAGCATCTTGTCGCGCGGCGTGCGTGACGCGGCCCACCGGTCGATGAATCCCCGGAACATCGGGTAGGCGCCGCCGCCGTGCAGCTGCTTCCCCTGGTACGTCTTGTGGTAAGCGCCCCACGTCGTCTCCCAGCCGCACGGGCACACCATCGGCTCGTCCTTCTTCCATCTCTTCCAGTCGGGATCGGCGCGCAGCACGTCGCTCCGGCAGCGCGGGCACATCGCCTTTCCGGCGTGCGCCCGCGTCACCGCGCGGATGCTCAGGCACCGCGCGTACATCGCGTAGCCCACCTCGTTGATCAGGTCTTCGTCCACGACACCCTTCGCATCGAGCGTGTACAGCCGCCGGATCACCTCGGGCTTCACTCGCCGCGACCACCGCACCTCGTCCGCGCCTGTCATCTCGTACCTCCGAAGAAAACGAATTCGCCCGTTCGCCTGACTCGGACAGGGAGATCCCTGCCAGCGTCAAGCGAACGGGCAGTCCCGTTCGCCTTCTTCGCTTGCCACCCGCAGCTTACCCACCTCGACCAGCGTCAGCCCAACCTGCGTACAGGTCGGACTTCTTCGCTGGCCTCGGCACTGTGATTCTACGATCCGTCGTCGCCCCGCTTCAAGCCCCGCCCTCGGGCTTCCGCCTCCCGTGAGCATGATCGACAATGCCCAGCGCAGGAGGGATCGATATGGAACTGAAAGACGCCGTCGCCATTGTCACAGGAGGTGCGCGGGGCATCGGACGGGGCATCGCGTACGAACTGGCGAGGGAAGGCGTGCGCGTAGCGC
Organism: uncultured Dehalococcoidia bacterium; assembly: GCA_964421985.1. Classification (GTDB taxonomy): domain Bacteria; phylum Chloroflexota; class Dehalococcoidia; order DSTF01; family JACRBR01; genus JANXYW01. The sequence goes on from CAYQZE010000076.1 coordinate 18,664, forward strand.
TCGCCGACCTGCCCGCCGTGAGCACCGACCGCGAGGAGACGATCGCCGAAATCAAGCGGCTTGGAAGTGACGCCATCGCAATCGACGTTGACGTGCGTGACGCTGCCCAGTGCACGGCGATGGTGCAAACGGCGATCGACACGTGGGGCCAGGTCGACATCTTGGTCAACAACGCAGGCGTCATCAAGGTCGGCCCGGTATTCATGTTCGCGGAGGACGATTGGGACCTCATCCACGATGTGAACGTGAAGGGCACGTTTCTCTGTTCGAAGGCGGTCGCCGGCCACATGATGCAACGGCGCAGCGGCCGCATCATCAACTTGTCGTCGCAGGCGGGAAAGAGCGGCAAGGGAGGCGCTTCGGCGTATTGCGCGTCGAAGTGGGCGGTGCTCGGATTCACGCAGGCGCTGGCGGAGGAGATGGGCCAGTTCAACGTGACCGTCAACGCCATCTGTCCGGGCGAGGTGGACACGTACATGTGGCGCGAAGTGCTGCTTCCCGCCATCGCCCTCGGCACCGGCGTCACGAAGGAAGAGGCCTGGGAGCAGGCGGCGGTGAAGAACGTGCCGCTCGGCCGCCCGCAGACGGCCGCCGATATGGGCCAGGCGGTCATCTTCTTCTGCAAGGCCGACAACATCACCGGCGAATCGATCAACGTCAGTGGCGGCTCGGAGATGCACTAGGCGCGCGTTGCGCGCCGAACCAAGAACCTAGAACGTAGGACCAAGATCGCTCTCGCCGTCCGGTTCTGGGTTCTAGTTTCTGGGTTCTCCCGAAGGGATGCTCATGCGCATCGCGTTCATCGGCGGCACAGGCGAAGAAGGCATGGGCCTCGCCTATCGCTTCGCCATGGCCGGGCACGAGTGCACGATCGGTTCGCGCGCCATCGAGAAGGCGCAGGCTGCCGTCGCCGAGCTGCTCCAAAAGGACGCCGTTCTGCCACTGACCGCCGCCGCCAACGAGGACGCAGCGGCTTCGGGCGAGATCGTCGTCGTGACCACGCCGTACACGGCGCAGGCGGCGACGCTGCAGCCGCTCGCCCCCGCGCTCTCCGGCAAGATCGTCGTCAGCACCGTCGTGCCGATGTCGTTCGAAGGCGGGAAGGCGGCGCTGCTCGCTGTGCCTGAAGGCTCCGCGGCGCAGCAGGAGCAAGCGCTGGTTCCCGGCGCGACGGTCGTCGCGGCGTTCCAGAACCTCAGCGCGAAGAAACTCCTCAAGGGCGGCGCGATCGACGCTGACGTCGTCGTCTGCGCTGATGATGCCGAAGCCAGGCAGAAGATCATGGCGCTCGCCGCGTCCATCGAAGGCGTGCGCGGCATCGACGGCGGCGCGCTTGCGAACGCCCTGATGGTCGAAGCCATCACCGTGCTGCTCGTCAGCATCAACCGCAACTACAAGACGCAGGCGGGCATCCGCATCGCAGGCATCGCGTGAACGAGATCCGCATCATCGGGCTGACGGGCATACCCGAGATCCGCGCCGGCGACGACCTCCCGGCGATGATCGTCGCGGCGGCGCGCGGGGGCGGCGTTGCGATCGAGGACGGCGACGTGCTCGTGGTTACGCAGAAGGTCGTTTCGAAGGCGGAGGGACGCATCGTCGACCTCGCAACGGTCACACCGTCGCCCTTCGCCGAGCGCTACGCCGCGATGTTCGAGAAGGACGCGCGGCAGATCGAAGTGGTGCTCGGTGAGACGAAGCGCATCGTCCGCATGCAACACGGCGTGATGATCTGTGAGACGCACCACGGCTTCATCTGCGCCAACGCCGGCGTCGATGCCTCGAACGTCGAGAAGCAAGGCACACTCTGCCTGCTGCCGGTCGATTCCGATGCGTCCGCCCGCCGCATTCGCGACGCCCTCCGTGCGGCGCTCGGCGTCGAAGTCGCGGTCGTCATCTCCGATACGTTCGGCCGCCCCTGGCGCGAGGGGCACGTCAACTTCGCGATCGGCCTCGCAGGCATCCGCCCGCTGATCGACTACGCCGGCCAGCACGACCCTGCGGGCTACGAGCTGCGCGTCACGCAGATGGCCGTCGTTGACGAGCTGGCCGCCGCCGCCGAACTCGTCCACGGCAAGCTTGCGCGCGTCCCCGTCGCCGTCGTGCGCGGCGTCGAGTACCAGCGTGCTGAGGACGCCTCGACGGCGGAGCTGATCCGCTCCGCCGAGAAGGACATGTTCCGGTAGCGGTCACCGGTTCTCGGTCGTCGGGCGCTGCATGCGGCGGGGGCGCTTCGCCCCGACGTTTTGGTCGCGCATCACGCGCCAATCCGCACCTTGAACGCCGCTACGTCTTGCGGTGAGCGGCATCGAAACACCTTGTCCGGATAGGTTGCCAGCAGCGCCCGTGTCTCGGAGTTCTGCCGCCCCGCCGTCGTGCGATTGTAATTCAGGAATCGAAACAGGCGCATCCAACCGGGGTGGAGATTGTTTCTTGCTAACTCTGCCCGTGCGTGCCGCTTCACCGTCCGGAACAGCACCCGCGGAAGCGAAACGTCGAGCCACACGATGGCCGTCGCATCGTCCAGCAGCGCGCGGAGCCACGCGTCACGGTATGCGCCTTCCGTCACCCAGCCATCGAGACGGCGGATCTCCTCTATGCGGCGGGTGATCTCGACTACGGGTCGCTCGCCTATATCGCTGTCGTAGACGACGAAGTCCAGATCGCATGCTCGAATCCCGAACCGGTCGCCGATCCATTGAGCGAGCGTGGTCTTCCCGCTGCCGGCGATACCCACGATGTGGATCTTCACGGCGCAGATAGCCGAGCCGCTCCGCGCGCACATCTTGGGTGAACCCGCGTCATGCTCGGCGGGGCGCGAGCAGGCCGAACTCGCCGTCTTTGCGCTTGTAGATGACGGCGTACTCGTTCGTGGCCGAGTCGAGGAAGAGGAAGAGGTCGTGGCCGAGCAGGTCCATCTGGATCAACGCGTCCTCGTGCGTCATCGGCGCCGTTTCGAAATGTTTGACGCGCACGATGTTGCCCAACACGTACTCGTCTTCTTCGTCCGGTGTTGCGGGCGCTCCGATGGGTCGGGGCGGTGTGTTGACGGCCTCGGCGGCCGCCTCTTTTGCTCCGTGCGGGTGATGCCGGTCCTGCAGCCGCTGCTTGTGGCGCCGCGCCTGCCGCGACAGCACGTCCGCCGCCAGATCCAGCGCGATCTGCGGGTCCGCGCCGCGCTCCTCCGCCCGTAGAATCGATGCTCCTGAGTGCACGGTCACCTGCACGGCATAGCGATGCGCGGCCGAACGCGTCTCCTCGTGCGCTACCTCGACAACAACGTCGCCGATTCTGGAGAGCAACCGCTCCAGGCGCTCCAGTTTCTTCGTGGCGTGCTCCTCGAATCCGGGAAGTACGGTCGTGTGATGTGAGCGGATGGTGAGATTCATGGCCGAGTGTAGGCACGCCCGACACGGGCTCGCAATCGTTCGGGACGCGAGCGTGTCGGCCCGCATCGTTGAGCGACCGCGAGCACACGGGGATTGATCTGGGCACGCGCCGGCAGTAGCATTATTCTAGCGCTTGCTTAGTTGGACGACCCGTTATGCTGTAGGCAGCATAGAGCACGAGCCAGCCGGAACGCGCCAGACCAGAATTCGGAAGGGAGAAGGAATGTGGTAGTCGAAACCAAGGACGCCGCTGCGACCGACGCGCGCACCTACGAACAGTTCATCAACGGCCAGTGGGTCGCGAGCACCACCGCCGACACATACCGGCGCAGCAACCCCGCCACCGGCGCCCTGGTCGAGACGATCCCGTGGGGCGATGCTGAAGACGCACGCAAGGCGATAGATGCCGCACGCGCGGCGTTTGACGCCGGCACCTGGTCGAAGGCGCCGGCGTCCCAGCGCGCGACCGTCCTCCGGAATGTTGCCGCGAGGATCCGCGCCGAACTCATGCCGCTCGCCCAGCTCCTCTCGAGGGAAGTCGGCAAACCTACGGCCATGGCCGTCGCCGAGATCGCGATGGCCGCGGACGTCTACGAGTACTATGCCGGGCTCGCGCTGGATATGCGCGGTGACGCGATCACCAACTTCGTGCCCGATGCCGTCGGATTGACCGTGCATGAACCGGTCGGAGTAGTCGGCATCATCACGCCGTGGAATTTCCCCTTGCTGCTGATCAGCTGGAAGCTCGGCCCCGCCCTCGCCGCCGGCTGTACCGTGGTTGCCAAGCCTTCGGAGTTCACGGCTGGTACGACCTTCGAGCTCGCACGCATCATCAGCGAGGCGGGCGCCCCCGCCGGCGTGATGAATGTCGTTACGGGCCCCGGCAACGTCGTTGGCGCTGAACTTGCCGCCAGCGATCGGGTCGACAAAATCGCTTTCACCGGCTCGACCGCGGTCGGCAAGACGATCATGCAGGCTGCGTCCCATAACCTGAAGAAGATCTCACTTGAGCTCGGCGGGAAGTCCCCGAACGTCGTCTTCGCCGATGCCGACATCGACCAGGCGGTTGGCGGGTCGTTTTTTGGCATCTACCTGAACACCGGTCAGGTGTGCCAGGCCGGCTCGCGGCTCTTCCTGCAAGCATCGATCAAGGATGAATTTCTCGCGAAGATGCAGGCCTTCACGAAGACGATCAAGGTCGGCAACCCCGAAGACCCTGCCGTGACGATGGGCCCGGTGATCAACCAGTCTCAGCTCGAGAAGGTGGTGCGCTACGTGCATGCCGGCCAGGACGAGGGCGCGACGATGCTCTGCGGCGGCGGCCGCCTCACGGGCGAAGGCTACGACCGGGGCCTCTTCGTGCAGCCGACGATCTTCGACAACGTGACGAACGATATGCAGATCGCGCGCGAAGAGATCTTCGGCCCCGTTCTCTCGGTGATGACCTTCACGGACGCCGACGAAGCGTTACGCCTGGCGAACGACACGATCTACGGGCTCGCCGCTGCCGTGTGGACGAAGGACATCAACAGGGCGTTCAAGATGGCAAAAGGCATCCAGGCCGGTACGGTCTGGGTGAACTCGTACCACAGTGCCGGGCTACCGTACATGCCGTACGGTGGATACAAGCAGAGCGGTATCGGCCGCGAGCTTGGCCACGAAGGTCTGGAAGAGTACATGGAAACGAAGGCGATCCAGATCAAGCTGAGCTAACGCAAAGAGGGCGCTCGCTTGCGAGCGCCCTCTTTGGTTTGCGACTATTCGTCGCTCAGCGGACCTAGCAGCCGGCTGCCGAGCTCGCCGCGTTGAGACAGTCGGTCGCGCTGTCGAAGGCGCCGATGATCGCGCCACGGAACGCCACACCAGCCGCGACCACGACAGCGACCGCGATAACGGCCATGATCAGGCCGTACTCGGCCAGCGTCTGGCCCTCTTCGTCCTGGAACTTCGACTCGATCGCCTGGCCGATGCCCTTCAGGGCCATGAAGACACGCAGTGACAGTTCGTTGATCATTCTCGTTCCCCCTTGTGAACTGGTCTGAACGCCCGTCCGAGAGCCGCCGAGCTGATTCCATTCTGTGCACCACGACGGGTGGGGCACCTTTGCCGCCCGGCCCTCGGATGGCGGACGGCACAACGGTTTGGGTTCGTCTGCCCGGGCCACACAGCGCGCGTGTCCCGGTCGCCCCGTTGTGCTTAGAGTGTCGGCGGAGTTCCGGTCGCCCGTAGGGGTTATTTCGTAGTTTCTTAAGAGATTATTTACAAGTACGCAGGGGATCCCGGCGGTCGCCGGCGACGGAACGGCCGCCGCTCGATCAGCCGTCGCCCTGGGGGCGGGCCTCGCCGATCTTTCGCCTTCCCTTAGGGCGCGCCTCGCATAGGGGTGTAGCAGGGCGTTCGCCCAGCGGTTTTCCGGTGCCCCCGCTCTCCCGGCGATCCGATACTCATCGGGAGACAACAGGTGCAGTTCCGTCAGCGTGCCTCCGATGATGCGGCCCCAGTGCCGCTCCGGGTCGTGCCGCCACCGGCTTCGCAGGAGGCGCACACCGGCGATCTCGCACGCCCGGCGTACGTGGCGCTGATCGTCTGCGCCATCGGCCTGGCCGTGCTGGTGCGGGCCACCATCGTCCTGTCATCCGACTTCCCGCTGAACGACGGCGGCATGTTCTTCGCCATGGTGCGCGACTTGCAGGCGTCGCACTACGCGCTCCCCGTGACGACGACGTACAACGCGTCGGAGATCCCGTTCGCGTACCCGCCGCTCGGCATGTACGCCGCGGCTCTTCTCGACGATGCCACACCGCTGAGCCTGATCACTGTGTTCCGCTTTCTGCCGCTTTTCGTGAATGCGTTGATGCTGGTCGCCTTCGTCGCCTTCGCCGGACGCATGCTCAGCTCGCGGCCGGCGGTCGCTACTGCCGTGTTCGTCTTCGGGATGCTTCCCGCCACGACGCAATGGATGATCATGGGCGGTGGGCTGACGCGCTCGTTCGGGTTTCTGTTCGCCGTGCTGACCATCGGCCAGGTGCAGGCGATGTACACCGATAGGCAGAGTTGGCGGGTTCCCGCGGCGACGGTGCTCGCGTCATTGGTGGTGTTGAGCCACATCGAGATGGCCTGGCTCACCGCGCTCGTCTGCGCGCTGATGTTCGTAGCGTACGGTCGGAACCGTGCGGGAGTGACCGCTTCAGTGGTCGTGGCAGTGGGCACGCTGATGCTGACCTCCCCCTGGTGGGCGACTGTTCTGCATCAGCACGGCGCCGAGCCGTTTCTGGCCTCGCTCCACTCCGGCGTGGCGTGGCGCGATCCCATCTATCTGTTGATCCGCTTCGACGCGACCGCGGAGCCGCTGTTCGCCCTCGTCGCTGCGCTGGGCCTGCTCGGCATGTTGACGTGCGTGGCCCGCAGGGACTACCTGCTCCCGGCCTGGGTCGTAGCGGCCGCCGTGCTGGACCCGCGTGCGTTTCCAACCAGCGCCAGTATGCCGCTGGCGCTACTGGCTGCGATCAGTGTCCACGACGTGCTGCTTCCGCTCGCCACGCAACGCGGTCACGTCGCGCTCGCAACTGGCGCATTCCCGGCCGCGCCAAGGCATCGCGCCGCGCCGCCGTGGCTGGCCGGAGGCGCGATCGCGCTGGGCGCCAGCTATCTTACTCTGTCCGCGCTCGTCAGCTCTCCGGCGCTGCTGACGGGTCTCAAGGCCGACGAACGCGCCGCGATGCGCTGGGTGGCCGTGAATACCGCTCCCCAGAGCAAGTTCGCGATCATCTCCGCAAACGGCTGGTCGAGAGATCGGACTTCCGAGTGGTTTCCGGTACTGGCCGCGCGAAAGAGCGTTGCCACCGTACAGGGGACCGAATGGCTCGGTGATGGCGCCGGCTTTTCGCAGCAGCAGAACGACTTTCGGGCGCTGCAAGCGTGCGCGAACAAGGATTCCGACTGCCTCAACCAATGGGCGGTGATGACGCACAAGCCGTTCGACTACGTCTACATCACCAAGATCCCGCCAAGCGTTGACATGACAGCGAAGGATCCCTGCTGCGCGTCCCTGCGCAACGCGCTGCAAGCTGACAAGCGGTACTCCCTTGTCTACGACACCACGGCGGCCTCCATCTTTCAGCGCCGCCCGTAGCCGATAACGTAGACAGGAGCCCCATGCAGCCGAGCATCACCGCTTCGCCACGGGTCGCCGCGCGGACTAGCCTCGCGCGCCTCGCCGCCCCTGCGGCGTGGGTTCGCGTCACCGTGCCCGTCGCGTGGGTACAGGCGGGAATGCTGTTCGCCGTGCTTGCGGCGCTGCCCTTCGCTCGTCGCGTCGACAACGACTTCTGGTGGCACCTGCGGACCGGCCGTTACATCTTCCATTCCGGGATCCCGCGCCACGACCCATTCTCATGGACCGCGTCCGGCAAGCCCTGGGTGATGCACGAGTGGCTCTCCGAAGCGATCATCTACGCCGTCCAGTCGACGGCCGGCTACGCCGGAAACATGGTGCTGTTCATCGCCGTGTCGCTTGCGTCCATCGCCATGTCGTACGCCCTTGCGCGGCGGCTCGGAGTGGGGACGAAGCCACTCACGGGGCTGCTCGTCGCCGTCGCATTGACGTTCACGATCTTCATCACGCCGCGGCCGCAGTGCTTCACCTGGCTCTTCTTCTCGATCTATCTGTCGCTACTCGCGCGCCACTACGAAGGCGACGACGTGCCGCTCTGGCCGCTGCCGCTCCTCATGGCGCTCTGGGTGAACATGCACCTGGGCTTCTACTTCGGCCTGATGCTTGTCGGGTGCTGGATTGCGGCCCTATGCCTCGATGCCGTCCGGGGCCGCAACGTCAAGCTGCGCGCGCCGATGCTGATCGCCGCCGCTTGCGTGCTTGCGACCTTCGCGAACCCCGGCGGCCCGGCGATTCTGCTCTACCCGTTCCGTTACGTCTTCGATTCGCAGGTCACGAACGAGATGGTCGCCGAGTGGCAGCGCCCGGACATCACGTGGTCGCACCACTGGTCGATCTACGTGACCATGCTGCTGCTCGCGCTGGCGCTGATCAGTCGCAGCCGTCCGCGGCCGTTTCTGGCGCTCGTCTCCGTGGCCGTCGTTGCGCTGAGCATGCAGGCGCTTCGCAACGCGCCGTTCGCGGCGATCGTGCTGCTGCCGGTCGCCGGGGCGGCGCTTGCCGGGCGCTGGCCCGCTGCCAGCAGAGTACGCGACTCGGCTGTGCGCGTCCCCGCCGCTGTCGCGGTGGTGATGGTCGCATCGATCGGACTGATCGTTGGGCCCGTCTCGCTTTCGATCGCCGGGCGCGGGGTGTCGCTGGGCGCGCCGAGCGAGCGCGGATACCCGTCGGGCGGCGCCGAGTACGTGCACCAGCACTTCGCCGGCAAGCGAATGTTCAACGACTACAGCTCGGGCGGCTACCTGATCTACAAGCTGTATCCCGACGTCCCGGTATTCGTCGACGGCCGGTCGGACTTCTACGGGAACGACCTGTTGAAGGACGCCTTTGCGATCGAACGCGCGCGGCCGGGCTGGCCGGAGCTGCTCGCGACCTACGGCGTCGAAGTTGTGCTGATCGACAAGGAGCTCCCGCTTGCGAGCGCGCTCGCGGACATTCCGGGGTGGCGGCAGGAGTTCAGCGACGATGCCGAAGTGGTCTACGCGAGACAATGAAGAGTGGTGGGCGATGCAGGACTCGAACCTGCGACCCTCTCGGTGTAAGCGAGATGCTCTGGCCAACTGAGCTAATCGCCCGCGGAAGCGGCCCGGCGGGATGACGCATCCTAGCCACGTGCGGGAAACGCCGTCAAGCACGCCTCGGGCCCGTACGGGTTCTCCCTCACGGATTCGATAAATTCCCCGTCGCACATACCGAACATTCCACTATGGGCGCTCCAACCGCCGGCTTCGAGTCTGCCTTCCGCACCGCCGCCAGACTTGGGCCGGAGCGGACGATCTGGTCCCGCCTGCGGGCGCGCGTCGAGAGCTTCCTCGACACGGGCGACATCGCGTTCGAACGCAACTATCTGGTGGTTCGGCCCGCCATCGCCGTGGCCGTGATGCTGGCCGTGGTCATGCCGGGCTCCGGGCTTCCTGGCCGTGACGGGGTGATCCGCGCCTGCGGCATCGCCATTGCCTACAACTTCGTCTTTGCCTACCTCATTGCGAAGCGCCGCCTCCACCTGATGCGCGCCGCGTCGCTCTGCATGGACAACATGACGATCATCGCCGCGTCGATCTTCGTGTTCATGCGCATGGGCCACGCGGGCTACGAGACGGATCTCTGGCTGATCTACATCACCCTCATCGTCTCGAGCAGTCTCTACTACGGCCCGACCGGCTCGCTGTTCTTCACCACGCTCTGGACCGGCCTCTTCATCTTCGTGTCGCTGGCGTTCTACTCCACCGACTCGTACTTCCGGGCGCAGCTGCTTATGCGGCTCGTCTTCTTCGTGCTGACCGGTTTCGTCGGGATCTCCCTGTCGGCGGAGCTGCGCAAGCAGCGGCAGAACCTGGAGCAGAAGACCAGGGAAACGCTGCGGATGCTGGCGCAGATCGTCGAGGCGCGAGACACCGACGCCGGCGTTCACCTCCAGCACATCCAGCACTACTCTCGCGCGCTGGCGCTGCGGCTCGGCCTGGACGAAGCGCAGGCCAACGAGATCGCTTACGCGGGGATGATCCACGACGTCGGCAAGGCCAACGTCCCGGACGCCATCCTCAAGAAGCCGGGTCCGCTCACCATCGAAGAGCGGCGCGAAATCGAGAAGCACACGCGATGGGGCGACGCCCTGCTCTCCGAAAACGACGAGTTCCGGGCCGCCCGTGAAGTGGCCCGCGCCCACCACGAACGATGGGACGGCACCGGCTACCCCGACGGACTGGCGGGCGCCGATATCCCACTCGCCGCACGCATCGTCGCCGTCTGCGATGTCTACGATGCGCTGATCAGCGAACGCCCGTACAAGCGCGCCTGGCCCGCCGGCGACGCGATCGCCGAGATCCGGCGGATGGCCGGCAGCCACTTCGATCCGGCCATCGTCGACGCCTTCCTCAACCTCTACGCGACGAACGTCCTGCGCGACCTCGATGCCGAAATGTCATCCACACACGAACACGCCACCGGGCTTGCGGCGGAGGCCGGCGGCGACGAGCTGACGCTCGTAGCCTGATCTCCCACTCGCCCGGCGGGTGCCGCGGGCGCTCGCGCGGCGGTACAATCGCTCCACGCCTCAATCTCGTGTCACCGAAGGAGATCGCCATGGACAAGCAAGCCGCCCTGAAGGAACTGCAAACGGCATTCGAGGAGTTGTTGACAGCCATCAAGGGCCTCGATGAACGCAGCATGTCGCGGGTCTTCTACGGCTCCTGGGCGGTGAAGGACATCCTCGCGCACATCAGCGGCTGGCATCACCAGATGGCCGCCGCTATGGCGCGCATGGCGCGCGGCGAGAAGCCGACGCCGGAGGGCGTCGACTACAGCGACTCCGACGCATGGAACGCCCGCTTCGCCGCCGCCATGCGCACGCAGAGCGCATCGACGGTCGTGGCTGACCTCCAGCAATCGTTCGCCAACTACAAGCGGGCCGCCCGCGCGATCGCCGACGACCGCTACGGCGAAGGCAAGACGGTGAACAAGCTGCTCGAAGGAAGCGGCTTCGGCCACTATCGCGAGCACCTTCCCGAGATCAAGGAGTTCGCAGCGAAGGCCGTCAAGGCCTGAGTCGTGCGGGGACGCAGCGTGGAGCATTGCGTGCGTCGTGTGCGGTTGCGTCCACCGACCGGTCCGGCGATTCATGGATCTGTGTCTCTATCGAACGATCCCGTACAATCGCCGCATGATCAAGAGGGTCCATCACGTCGGTGTCGTTGTGCGCGATATGGAGCAGGCGATGCGCTTCTACCGCGACCTGCTGGGACTGCCGGTGCACAAGGTCGAAGTCCTGCACGAGCAGGGTGTGAAAGCCGCCCTCCTCACGCTCGGCAGCAGCGAGATCGAGCTGCTCGAGCCCGTGGTCACCGACAACGGCGTCGCGCGGTACCTGGAGCGCAGGGGCGAGGGGCTGCACCACATCTGCTTCGAGGTCGACGACGTGGAGCGCGAGCTCGCCGGGCTGCAAGCGCGCGGGACCGAGATGATCGACCAGCAGACGCGCAGCGGCATCGCCGGGCGCATCTGCTTCCTGCACCCGAACGCCATGGACGGCGCGCTCGTCGAACTCTGCCAGCCGCTCGGCGACGAGCCCGCGCACGCGGCGCCGCCGGAGCTGGCCTGATGCCCGACTTCACGCTCGACCACGTTGTGATCGCGGTGCAGGACCTGGACGCCGCCACCGATGACTACACGGTGCTGCTGGGACGCGAGCCGTCGTGGCGGGGCGAGCACCCGAAGTACGGCACCAGCAACACGCTCTTCCGCATCGACAACACGTACATCGAGCTGCTTTCGCTGGGAGCGGGGAAGCCGGACAAGCGCTGGGCGGGCGAGCTGTCGCGCTTCTTCCAGAACAGCGGCGAGGGCCTCTACGCGCTCGCGCTTGGGACGGCGGACGTGAACGCGGCGGTGCGGGAGCTGCGTCACCGTGGCTTGGAGGTGCTCGACCCGTCGGACGGTGACGGCATCGACCTGATCTCCGGCGCACGCCGTCAGTGGCGGAACGCGCAGGCGCCGCTGAAGTCGTCGAACGGCGCACGGTTGTTCTTCATCGAGCACAAGTCGCCGCCGGAGGCGCTGCCCGTGGCCACGCCGATCGCGCCCGCCAGCCTGCCCGGTCGGGAGGGCGCGGGCGCCTTCGTCAAGCGGATGGACCACGCCGTGCTGCTGTCCGCCGATATGGAGGCATCGCGCCGCGTCTGGGGCGACGTGATTGGCGCGCGCCTGGCGCTCGACCGGACGTTCCCGGAGCGCAACACCCGCATCCTCTTCTACCGCCTGGCCGACATCACCATAGAGATCAGCGGCGGTGCGGCGCAGAGCAAGGAGGGCGTCGGCAAGCCCGACCGGATGTGGGGCATCGCCTGGGGCGTCGACAGCGTCGACTCGGCGTGCACGCGGCTGGCCGCCGCCGGCATCGAGACGTCTGGCCCGCGCCCCGGCATCAAGCCCGGCACGATCATCGCCACGGTCAAGGGGCCGCAGACGCACGGCGTCGCCACGCTGCTGATTGAACACACGCCGGAGTCGTTCCGCCCCGAGTCGCGCGAGCCGCACGGCGAGGCGTTCGACAACGCGCCGCAAGCGCGCGCCTTCCACGCCCTGGGATTCGACCACGTCGTGCTCGCGACGCAGGATCTCGACGCGAGCGCTGCCCGGTGGATGTCGACGCTGGGACTGGGAGTCGCCGACACCCGGACGATCGAGGCGCAGGGCGCGCGGCCGGGCTTCACGATGGCGAAGCTGCCAGCGGGCAACGCCTTCGTCGAGCTGATCGCCCCACTCCGATCCGACAACTCCAACCTCCAATCTCCAACCTCCAACTTCCAGCCCGGCATGTTCTCCGTGTCGATTGAGGTCGATGACCTCGATGCGGCGGTGCGCGACCTGCGGGCGAAGGGCGTGCTCGTCTCCGAGCCGGCGCCGGGCGCCTGGCCCGGCACGCGCACGGCGCAGGTGAACCGGCACGCTGCGAACGGCGTGGCCCTGCAGCTGCTCCAGCGCGGGTAGGCGCGGCCGGGTTTATCCACAGATTTCACAGATGGCACAGATGGCGGGTTCGGGACGAGCGCGGTGCTGTCGGGTGGCTGCGGTCACGGTTTCTGCGGGCTTTGATCGGATCTCAGGAAAAGTTCGCGAATAATAACCAGTTAAGTTCTATGGTGGCTCGGCGCGGCGGCGGCTGGAGCTGGCACGCGCGTATCGTACGGCGGGTTGGGGGCGAACGCGTAGCGGCGGATGGCACCGGGTGGGGGTGGGACGGAAACCACGGATTGGCAGGGGATGGAACCACAGAGGCACAGAGCCACCGAGGAGATCAAACGGGAAGGGCGGGAGAGCGGTCAGATGGCGAGGCGGAAGTCGGCTGTGATGGGGAGGGTGAAGGCGTTACCCGCGGCGGCCCGCCGGCGGCGGTCCTCAGAGCCGGAAGCGTGGGCCGGGTTTGCAGCTTCGGCGGCATGCGGTCGACTGTACGCTTCGCTAAGGGCGATGCCAATAGCTGGACGGCAGGGGGTTCGCCGCGGCTCGGCGGGCGGAAGTTGGCGGTGGTGCTACGAGCAGGCCAACCGGCACGTATACAGTAGAGCGTCGCAGGTGTACGATTGAACTCAGCACACACGCGATTGCGAACGGGCCCGACTCGCAGCGCCGATCTGCTGCTGGGCGGAGGCTTGACTGATGCCGAGGGCAGGCCAGCCAGAGATACCGATGCAGCAGTCTCCGGAGCTGCCGGAGCGTCACCATGGTTTGACGGGCCGGATCGGATCGCTTGCCACCAGGATCGGCTTTGCTCCGTTGGTCTTGGGCCCCCTGGCGCTGATCATCGCCGGCGCAGCAGTGTTCTCCCGCAGCACCGGCGGCGCCGCCGTCGTACTGACGCTCAGCATCGACGCCGACCCCCTCAACGGGACGCGCCCCTGCTCGCCCATCGACACCGCCGCGACGGTGCCGCTCAACGCAACGCATACGGTCGCCGTGTGCCTGTCCCATTATCTCAACTGGGGTTCTCCCCAAGCGTTCGATGCCCGTGTGCAGTACGGAACTCTCGAAACCGCGCCAGAAGTTCGGGATGCTGGCGCGGCGCTGCGCGACAACCCCGACGCCAACAACACTGCCGGCCCGACTGGCATCGGCAGGAAGGGCTGGGACTGCGGCGTAGATCGCGCGGTCTACCCGAAAGGCGACGACCCATTGACCCCCGAACGCGACGCCTTCATCTTCTGCTACAACCAGGCCGCCACGGGAGTTCTCACCGCGGAGCCAGGGCTGCTGGCGACGATCACGCTGCATTCCGGCGCGTTGTCTGGTGTAGAAACGCTCTCGTTCCTGCTCAGCAGCAACATCTACGGGATCAACTGCCTCACCACCGGCGAGTTCGCCTGCGAAGGCGCGACGATCGTAATTAGGTGACCCCACCAGGCGCAACGTGACGACGCGCGGCAACTATCTCGGTGCCAAACCGCGCGCGAAGCGGCTATCCGAGCCGGGGTAGGGTTAGCTGATCCGCCGGACGCGCTGCCGGATGCGGACATCGTGACGCGGCTGCTGGCGCTGAACCTCGCGCGGGAGGCTATGTAACTGCGGGGGCACACGGCGGCCGGGTCGCGAACCCTCGGGACGCGCGAACATCATCCGGGCTGCGATTGAGGTTGGACGGTGGAGGAGGCGACAAGGTGGCTACGGCGTCGATGGTCCCGGCTGAGAGGATCGAACAGGCGATCTTCCTCATTCGTGGCCACAAAGTGATGCTCGATGCCGATCTTGCGGCTCTCTACGGTGTGGAGACGAAGTCCCTGAACCTCGCAGTGAAGCGGAATCTCAATCGGTTTCCCGAGGACTTCATGTTCCGGCTGACGCGCGAGGAGTTTGCGGACTTGAGATTCCATGTTGGCACCTCAAAGACCACTCCCGAATCTGGCGATTCGAACTTGAGGTTGCAGAATGAAACCTCAAGTGCGGGCCGCGGCGGGCGCCGGTACCCGCCGTACGCGTTCACCGAGCAGGGTGTGGCGATGCTATCGGGAGTGCTCCGCAGCGACCGCGCCGTCGCTGTCAACATCGAGATCATGCGGGCCTTCGTCCGGTTGCGGCAGATGCTCGCTTCGAACGACGAGCTCTCGCGCAAGCTGGCGGCATTGGAGCGCAAGTATGACGGGCAGTTCAAGGCGGTGTTCGAGGCCATTCGCAGCCTGATGACGCCAGCGTCGCCACCACGCCGGCGCATGGGGTTCCGCGGCAAGTAAGGGCGGCTGCTGGCGCTGAACCTCGCGCGGGAGGCGGTGCAGGGGGTGGGTATAGTGAAGGCATGTTCACCATCCGGCTGGCACAGATGCGGCCCGATGCCCTGGCGGAGCTATGCCGCCGTTATCACATCAGCAAGCTGGCGCTGTTTGGCTCGGTTTTGCGCCTCGATTTCCGCCCGGAGAGCGACATCGATGTGCTCGTCGAGTTCGAACCCGGCCAGACGCCGGGGCTCGCTTTCTTCGACATCGAAGCCGAACTCTCGCAACTCCTTGGGCGCCGGGTGGACCTGAACACGCCCGCAGTTCCTCAGCCCGCGCATCAGGGCTCACGTGCAGGCGGGGGCGGAGGTCCTGGTTGGCGCGCGGTGATGCCCAGCGCGGGCTGAAGCCCGCGCTACGGCGAAGAACATGTCGCGGGCGGCGATTTCAGAACGGAATGACACAGTGAGCGAAGGGTTTCCCGCCGACGCACAGGGAAGGATCATCGTCTTCGGCGCGAAGCAAATTCGGCGCGTCTTCCAAGGCGGCGAGTGGTTCTTTCGGTGGTGGATATCGTCGCTGCTCTTACGGACAGCGACGCGCCAAGCAAGTATTGGACGGCGACGAAGCGCCGGGAGGAAGCCGCAAGCGGGGTCCAGTTGTCTACATTTTGTAGACAACTGAAGCTCACGTCCGCCGACGGTAAGGCGTACATGACTGACTGCGTGAATGTGGAGGCTGCACGCCCCGGTCAGACCGCGAGGCGGAGGTCGGCGGTGACGGGGATCGTGAAGGGCTTGCCCTCCGTTGCGCGCTGGCGGAAGAAGAGGACTTCGAGGTTCTCGATTTCGCCGGTACTCGGGCTGAATCGGGCGACTACGCCAGCGGCAATCTCGTCAGACTCCTGTTCGGCATAGGGCGGACAGGTGTCGACATATAGCGTGTCGGACTCCAGGTCGTACTTCATCGCGATGTTGGACTTCATGATCATCCGCCCGTCGGTGGCCGGCGTGAGAGGTATGCGGTCATGATCCAGTGGCGTGCCCCGTCGCTGACGACGACCGCGACCACAAAGCGACCGCTCCTGATTGTACCAGCCCATCGCATGAACAGGCGCTTGTCGCCGACGAGGGCGGGGAGCACGTCGTCGGGATTCCGGATGGTCTCGGCAAGTTCCGCGAGGTGGACAGGCAGCAGATCCGGGCGCCGCCCGGCGATGTGACCGGCGCGCTCATCCGTCAGCTCGACTTCGCCGCCGAGGATCGGACAGCTGAATCGGATCATGGAGC